>JAWXBH010000076.1:0-49169 GCA_034439935.1 bacterium | reverse complement strand
GTGAAGAGTGATTATTGTGAACAAACAAATATAATTGATTTAATCTTGTTAATTCCTGGATTCCCGCTCAAAAGATTGCGGGAATGACAATACGATTGGTAAAATACAAAAAACCCTGCAAGTTTGGAAGCCGCAGGGTTTGTTGTTATAAATAATTGCTTATAATAATTACGGGATATTCAGTTCCTGTCCGACATTGATCTTATCAGGATTATCGATATTATTGGCTTTTGCAATGTCCATATATTTATTTGCATCGCCGTAAAATTCTTTAGCGATCTTGCTTAATGTATCGCCTGATTTTACAACGTAAGTTTTGCCAGCTCCTAATCCTGTTCCTGATTCTGAAGTGGTAGATGCTGCGACTTCATTTTCATTGCTGTCCATTGTGATATCAGCGGAAATGTCTGAAGCATTATCTCCCCCGATCTCTTTAAGCTTATTCCAGACTGCATTTTTTTCATTTGGACCTTTTACTGTTGCTGAAACTTTTAGTACTCCTCCGTCTTCTGAAACAGATAGATTCCTACCGCCGGATTGATTTATAGTATCAATCACTGCCTGGTATTTTTCCTGTAATGCCATTTGTTTTATCTCCGTTGTTTAATATTTATTAAAAAAAAAATTTTAATCCTTAACTGCTCTTGCAGCGCCTTTTCCTTTGATCAATCTGTAAATTAACAGAAGCACAATGGCTCCAAGAAACGATGCAATAAATCCGGCTGACTCACCTTCAGTATACCATCCGATCATCCTTCCCAGAAATGTGAAGAGCACCGAACCGGCAATACCCAAAAGTATTGTAATGATTATTCCACCGGGATCTTTTCCGGGCATAACAAATTTTGCTAAGGCACCGGCTAATCCGCCGATAATGATAGCCCAAATTATTGACATCATTTTGTATCTCCTTTGATTTAATTAATGAAAAATTTTTGTTTAAAATGCAAAGAAAGGTTATTTGTTTTGCTCAATATAAAAATTATACTGTTAAAAAAGAATAACAATTCATTGTTTCGTTTATAAGTCAATTGGTTGACAGTTCTCTTGCTTATAATTCCAACCTTAACTTTCAAATTATGAACTATCCACATCCGTACAAAATAAGGATAAAACTTGCCACGAATTTTGCGAATGATCACGAATTAAAAATTTAAAATTTTTCAAAACATTTTGGACTGCAATTTGAACTACCAGCTCTTCGCTCAAATAAGTTACTTTAATAAACTTTCATATAATGTTATATTTAAAAAAATTATTAAATGTCACAAAAGCTTCTCGGCGATTCGATCCAGATAAAAGAGATCAACGAAACGATAAAGCAGGTCGCTCCCACAGATGTCAGCATACTTATCACCGGAGAGAGCGGCACCGGAAAGGAAGTTGTCGCTGACAATATTCACACATTCAGCAAACGAAATGACAAGCCATTCATAACCGTAAACTGCGGCGCAATTCCCGAGGGGATCATCGAAAGCGAATTGTTCGGTCATCAGAAAGGTTCATTCACTGGAGCAATAGATGACCGTAAGGGATACTTCGAGCTGGCGGACAAAGGAACGATCTTTCTTGATGAGATAGGCGATATGCCGCTCGCGACTCAGGTGAAATTTTTAAGAGTACTTGAGACAGGAGAGTTTATGAGAGTTGGAGGAAACAAAAAGATCAAAGTTGACGTGAGAGCCATTGCAGCAACAAACAAGGACCTGTCTGACGAAGTGCTTAACAAAAATTTCAGAGAAGATCTTTACTACCGGCTTCGCTCGATCAATATTTTCATTCCTCCATTGAGAGAAAGAAAGTCCGACATAAAAATTCTATTTGATTTTTTCATAGATAACTACTGCATTACAAACGGAATAGATTTCAAAGGCATTGAAGAAGACGCGATGGACTTTCTTCTGAATTATAACTGGCCCGGCAACGCGAGAGAGCTTAAAAATTTCTGCGAAAGCATTGTTGTAATTTATCCGGATAAAAAGCTGACGCTTGAAGAAATAAAAAAACATCTTCATATCGAAGTAAAGGATACAAACCGGTCTCTCCCCATACTTTTCAATAAACCCAAAGACTCCTTTGATAAGGATTTTCTCTTCCGGGCTCTGCTTGAACTTAAGTCTGACATTATAGATATTAGAAATTATCTTCAGATACTTTCCATGAAAGATCACGATCCCGGCAATGGCAGCTTTCAAATTGCTAAAGAAAAATTTTCAGATATTACTTTTGATGAAATTGAAAAAGAAGTTTTGGTTTTTATGCTTGAGAATAATTACTGGAGCGTGGATAAAGTTGCTGAAATTCTGAAACAGACTCCGAGAAATATTTACAACAAAATGAAAAAATATAATATTAATAAGGAAGACCGTTGGAAAAATTCTTAAGCACATTCCTGTTTGCATTTCTATGCACAATGTATCTTAGCTGCGGTGTTTATGGATTCAGGGGCAACAACCCTCCGGCAGGGATCAACTCCATAGCTGTTCCCACTTTTCAGGATGTCAGCGGATTTTCCTCACCGACTCTTGCAGAGTCATTTACACTGGAATTGAAAAACCGGATCATTTCCGATAATACATTCCGCATTGCCGATAAAAATATTGCAGACGCGGTTTTAAAATGTACAATTACAAATGTTAAAGATGAAGCCCTGGTAATTTCTTCCGGTGAGAACGTCTCAAGGAGAAAGATCACAATTACAGTGAATGTTATTTTTGAAAATCTGAAAACGCAAAAGGCAATATGGGAAAAGAATTTTGAGAATTACGGCGAATACAATTCTTCCAGCAATACTTTTTCCGACAGGACTGAAGGTTTGAATAGTGCCGTGGAAAGAGTATCGGAAGACATTCTTATTGATCTTACATCCAACTGGTAAATACTGATATGCCAGTTCAAATTTTGTTTAACTAAATTTCCCAATGACTATAGAAAGTATAATACTTGCTGCCTACATAATTTCACTGACAATTCTTTTCTTCTTCGGTTCACACGGATTTAATATGATCTACTATTACTTCAAAACATTCTCAATGAGAACGGTGGATCTCAGTGAAGAGGAATTTTTCATGGAAGAATATCCCGTTGTTACGATTCAGATCCCGCTGTACAATGAGCAGTATGTTATTACACGACTGATAGATTCCGTTTTGAGAATGGACTATCCGAAGGATAAGCTTGAGATACAGATACTCGACGACTCGACTGATGAGTCAACAAAAATTATTGAAGAGCATATAAAGCAGTATGTTAATAATGGATTTGATATTAAGCATATTCACAGAACAAACCGTGAAGGATACAAAGCCGGTGCTTTGAAAGCCGGACTTGAAACTGCAATAGGAGAATATGTAGCTGTGTTTGATGCTGATTTTATTCCAAGAAAAAAATTTCTTAAAAGGACGATACCTTATTTTTATAAAGAAGAAAAGCTCGGGCTCGTTCAGACAAGATGGGAGCATCTTAACCGGGAGTATTCGCTGATGACAAAGACACAGGCGATCGCACTTGACGGACATTTTGTGATCGAGCAGGCAGTTAGGAACCGTGCCGGATTTTTTATTAATTTCAATGGGACCGGCGGAGTCTGGAAAAAGGAATGTATCTTCGATGCCGGCAACTGGGAAGCCGATACTCTCACTGAGGATCTTGATCTTTCTTACCGCGCCCAGATGAAAGGATGGAAGTTTAAATATCTGGTAAACTTTACTTCACCCGCAGAGCTTCCCTCTGATATCGGAGCGTTAAAGTCACAGCAGTTCAGATGGACAAAAGGTTCGATCGAAACTGCAAAGAAAATTTATCCGAAGGTACTAAGATCCAACATGTCATTTAAGCTCAAGCTTCAGTCATTCATTCATCTGTATAGTAATCTCGCATACCCGTTTATTTTAATTGCTGCAATTCTCAATCTTCCTGTAATGCTCATAAAGCTTGACGGGCAGTTTGATTCGGTATTTAAATTTATGTCTGTATTTATATTTGCTTTCATAAGCTCATTTATATTTTATCTGTATTCTCAAAAGGATGTATATCCGGACTGGCAAAAAAGGATAATTTACTTTCCGGTATTCCTTGCAGGGAGCATGGGCTTTTCAGTGAACAATACTAAAGCGGTAATCGAGGGTTTGCTTGATAAGAAAAGTGAATTTGTAAGAACTCCGAAATATCAGATAATGAACAAGAAGGATTCATGGCAGGGAAAAAACTATGTCAACAAGAAGCTTTCCTACACTACATACATCGAAGCTTTTCTTGCTGTATATTGTTTTGTTGGTGTAATCATTGCGGTGGGTACGGCGCAGATCGCATCAATCCCTTTTCAGCTTATGTTCTGCGGAGGGTTTACCATAATATCTTATCTTTCGATCCGTCAGGTTGTCCTGACCAATAAAATTAATGCGCAAAGGCTCGCCGCAGATGCAAAATAAACTCGATAAATATACCGGTGAAGTAAAAGCAAAGCTCGATAAAAACTTCTTGTCACCGCTTTTTATACGGCTGGCTAATTTACTCTACGCTAACGATCAGTACGATGAATGCATTGCAGTCTGCAAGACGGGACTGGAAATTTATCCGAATTATCTCACTGCAAAACTTATACTTCTGAAAGCATTTCTTAAAGCTGAATATCTTAATGAAGCCGAAAGCCTCTTCAAGGAAATTAAACCAAAGATTACAAACAAGGAGCTCCTTGAAAAACTGAAGAACAGCATCCGGAGCTTAAAAACAATTTCAAGACAGGAAAAAATTTATTATCCGAAATCAGTAAAGAATAAACACGACTTCAAAACATTTGAAAAATCTTTTCACAGGCAGGAAAATCTGTTCACAAACTATACTCTTGATACATTTCTTGAGGAGGATGCACATAAGACAATCGAAAGTGAAACGGAGTTTCAGAATTTTCTGAAAAGCTTTGAAGAGTTTCATTTCAATAAGGAAATTCAGAAGAAGCAATCACTGAATGTCCCTGACTTAAAACAACAATCAGCTTCAGGCAATGCACCCGATGATCTTCTGCATAAAATAAAAATTGTCACTGAAACTCTTGCGGACATTTATGCCGAACAGGGAAATTTCAAGGACGCGTTTGATGCGTACAATATTTTGCTGCGGGCGGGCTCATCCAATAGCAAACGCATTGAAGAAAAGCTTTACGAGCTTGAACGCAGCATGATCAGGCATGATTGACTTCAGGCAATGACGGGCGAACGAAGATCACTTTCTCTCTTTCCATTACTACACTCCCCTCCTTAAAACCTTTTTTCTTTTTGACATATTTTTTTTCACAATACGCCACCGGCACATTGGATGAGTTTCTTGCTTTGCTGTAATACGCCGCGATCGCCGCTGCTTTGGTGATCACGACCTTGTCTACACTGTCTTTCCTATTGCCGGTCTTCAACACAGTATGTGAACCGCTTGCTCCACGGACGTGAAACCAAAGATCATTAGGAGATGTGTGCCTTGTTGTAAGCTCATCATTTGATCTGCTGTCCCTGCCTACCCACACTTCATAGCTTTCATTCAGCCGGAATTTCCGGAACTTAGACGTCTCATCTTTTTTATCTTCTACTGATTTCTTTTCCTGCTTTTCAAGTGTTTTATACTCTTCCATTTTTTTCACTGTTTCGATTTCATTTAAGATATTACTTTTTTCTTTTTCAATGCCGGCAATTTTTGATCTCAGTATGTTTACCGATGCCTTTTGCTTTTTATATTTTTCAAAATAAAGCTGCGCGTTCTCAACCGGTGTAAGGTTTTCTTTAAGCTTTAACTCCTTCTGCGTGTCTGTGTTATCATATAAAATTGTTTTACTTCCTTTGGTAATGGCGTGTAGATTTTGCAGAATAAAATCTCCCTGTTTTCTTATCTCATCTGAATCTTCCGAGTGCTTAAGCTGTATATTCAAACCTGTGATCTTTTTATCGACACCGCCTAACTTTACAGATAATTCTTTCAGCTTTCTGTCTTTTAAACCAACGGTTTTATTGATAGTGTAATTAAATCTGAGATACCTGTTGATCAGTTCGTTAATATTATCAAAAGAGGAATACTCATTGGACAAGTGTTTTAAAAGAATTAATGACATCTGCGCTTCCTGATCTTTTTCGTAAAGCAGAAATTTTGGGTCATTCAAACTTGCTTCGATAGTCTTTAACTCCGGAAGAAGCTTTTGAATATTACTTTCACTTGCAATGTCTTCCGGCTTCAGACCTGCACGGAAGAGAGTTTCCTTCCAGTATACAGCTCCGAATTTTCTATGATTTAATTTTAAGTATTCAGCAATATTAGCTGCGGAGCTGGATTTGCTATTCTGAGTTCCTCCCGGAATTATTTCGGAAATGTTTTTTCCGGAAAGTTCAGATCTGTTTTTGAAAGCGTTAATGACAATGGAGTTTTCAAGAATGAAGCAATTCGATTTACCTGCAAAGAAAGTAAATACAATTTCAAGATTATCTTCAAGTACCGCCTTTATTATTCTGTCATGATTAAGCAGTTCAACAGAAAGGATATTCCTGTCTGTAATTTCTTCAAAAAGGTTAGCATAATTTTTGCGCGCTTTTGTAAAATTATTTTTTATAGCTGCATAATTAAGATCCTTCTCGACAGAAAATTCGACTGCGATGATCTTTTCTTCTTTATGCTTCACCGCTTCAATGTAAAGCTTATCCTTTACCTGCGTATAGACTTCGGCAATTGAATACCCCTGTAGCAGTTTATTCAGATATTCAGCAACGGCTTTAATCGTATAATAATTATTCAGCATATCACAAAATAATTCTAATCCTATAGAATAGTAATTTAAACAAAAATCCCCTCCCGCTTCAAATCGTGATGAGTAATTGTTTTATCAAAACTGTTTTACAACCAAAGTCCCGATATAAGTTGCAAGCAGACCAATAATCACACTCGAAGCAATATAACCGAAGGCGTAAGCTGTATGACCTTCCTTAAAGAGGTTTATTGTTTCAATTGAAAAAGCGGAGAAAGTTGTAAAGCCACCAAGAAGACCTGTAGTGAGAAAGAGCCGCATCTCAGTTGAGATATCCTTCTTTTCTATCATTGCGAATGCAATACCGATAAGAAAACATCCGGTGATATTGACAGTAAAGGTGCCGAATGGAAATGTCGAAAGGAATTTATTATTAATGAAATGGCTGAGAGCATAACGCAGTATCCCGCCAATAAAGCTGCCCGCACCAATTGTTAAAAGTAGTTTCATTATTCAGAAGTTTCAGATTTATTTAAAAAAACCATTATGATTAAAATCAGATTTTCAAATCTAAATAAGACCTGCATCTATTTCAATATCAATGTCTTTCTTACTAAAAATAATTTAATATCATGAAGCTACACTCATATAATTTCCAGAATTTCCCAACTATTAAGTAAGATTAAAATTGTTACAATAAAGACTCAAGAACTCTACAAACTCAATGAACTCTACAAACTCAATGAACTCTAAAAACTCAATGAACTCTAAAAACTCAATGAACTCTAAAAACTCAATGAACTCTACAAACTCAATGAACTCTACAAACTCAATGAACTCTACAAACTCAATGAACTCTACAAACTCAATGAACTCTACAAACTCAATGAACTCTAAAAACTCAATGAACTCTACAAACTCAATGAACTCTAAAAACTCAATGAACTCTACAAACTCAATCTGACAAATCTTATCGCTGAATTTGTCCCTCAACTTTTGTATTTTCAAAGAATATCATAATTGCCCTTGTAGCTCAGGTGGATAGAGCAGTAGTTTCCTAAACTGCGTGCCGGATGTTCGAGTCATCCCAAGGGCACAGATTCAATTATCAGTTTAATAATCAGGAATAAAAATGAAAGACAGGAAAGTTGCGGTAGTTACCGGAGGGGCACGAAGACTAGGGAAAGACATTTGCCTGTCTCTGGCACGAAATGAATTTGACATAGTTTTTTCATATAATGAGAGCAGTAAAAAAATTCTCGAGCAGACAATTTCAGACATAAAAGCTGAAGGTGTGGAAGTAACAGCGATTAAATGCGACGTTACCAAAGTTGAAGAGATAAAAAAAATGTTCAGTACGGTCTTTACAAAATATAAAAAGCTTGATGTGCTTGTGAACAATGCAGCTATCTTCAGGCAAACAGATTTTCTTGAAACGAGCGAAAAGTTGTTTGATAAGTTCATAAGCACAAATCTTAAGAGCGTCTTCTTCTGCTGCCAGGAAGCGGCGAAGATAATGATGAAGAGTGAAGGAAGCGTTAACAGGATCATTAATATTGCATCGCTGGGAGCAGTACAGAACTGGACAGGATATATTCCTTACTCCGTTTCCAAAGCTGGAGTGATAAAGCTTACACAGCAGCTTGGAAAGAAGCTGGCTCCCGACATTCTTGTAAACGCGATTGCACCGGGGACTGTTCTTATTGATAAGGATGACAATGCTAACGTAAATATGGAAGATGAAAAGAAATACCCGATGAAACGATTTGCAAAGTCTGATGATATTACATCAATGATATGTTACCTTGCAGTAAACAATTCTTACATCACAGGTCAGACATTCGTGATCGACGGAGGCAAATCACTTTGAAAAGCGATTATTAAAAATTGAACTATACATAAACCCCTATAAAAAAAATTAATGCAATTTCTCAACAAATCTCCTAAAGCTTATCACAACTTAAAATTTCTCAATTCTCCTGTTGCACGTAATATAAGGATACTTACAGAATATTCAGAGCCGCTTGAAAGATTTAAACGGTACAAGATAAATCATACCATAGTTTTTTTTGGCTCTGCCCGGACACTGCCTAGAAAAGTTGCTGCTGCAAAGCTGAAAGAAGTTAAGAAACTGATCAAGGAATCCAAAAGAAAAAATCCTAGGCTTGAGAAAGAACTTAAGAACGCTCACGTCAATTTTGAAATGTCAAAGTATTACGAGGATACCGAAGAACTTGCATTCCTGCTGACGAAATGGGCGAAGAGTCTGAAGAAGCCAAATAAGTTTGTCGTATGCTCCGGCGGCGGTCCCGGAATAATGGAAGCAGCCAATAAAGGCGCAATGAAAGCAAAGGGCTTCTCAATGGGATTAAATATATCACTTCCTTTTGAGCAGTATCCTAATCGTTACATTTCACCTGAGCTGAATTTGGAGTTTCATTATTTTTTCATGAGAAAATTCTGGTTTGCCTATCTTGCAAAGGCAATGATAATAATGCCGGGCGGATACGGAACGATAGATGAGCTTATGGAAATTCTTACACTTGTTCAGACGCAGAAGCTTCACAAGAAGATGACAATAGTTGTTTATGGAAAGGAATTCTGGGACAAGATAATAGATATTAAAAAGCTTGCTGAGCTAAATATGATATCGCCTGAAGATCTGGATCTGTTCAAGTTTGTGAACACACCCAAAGAAGCGTTTGAATTTCTTAAGAAGGAGCTGATAAAGCATTATGTTGTTAAGTAAGAATATGTGCTCTATGTGGCTATGTGGTGGAATGGTTTTTGGTTTAAATTACTAAAATAGATTATGATAATAAGCATGACCGGCTTTGGTAAAGCCGAAGGAACATTTGAAAAAAAAAACTATGGAATTGAGATCAGGTCGGTTAATAACCGCTTCTCTGAAATCTCTTTCAAATATCCAAAGAAGCTCGCTTCAAAGGACTTTGAGATGAAGGAACTTGTCCGTAAAAAAGTTTCGAGAGGGAAGATCAATATTAATCTTTCGATCGATGACGGTGACTATCTGAATAACATTGAAGCCGATGAAAAATCGATACGTGACTATTATTTATTGTTAAAGAAAGCCAATGAAATAATCGGCTCAAAGGAAGAAGTGAAGCTTGAACACCTTTTAAATTTTACTGACCTTTTTACAAATGATAAAACCTCTGAGATTAGTGAGAATGAGTTCAACTTCATTTGCCGGCTTCTAAATACTGCTCTTGATGATCTTAATTCGATGAAACAGAAGGAAGGTAACAGCTTAAAGAAAGATATACTCGACCGTATAAAGTTTATTGAAAAGGAATCCTCTGCAATATCAAAATTATCAAAAGACAGAACCGTTTCGGAAAGAAAAAGAATCAATGAAAAGATAAAAGGAATATTGTCGGATGTAAGGATCATTGATGCCAACCGTCTTGAACAGGAAGTAGTACTTTTCGCTGACAAGATCGATATTACTGAAGAAGTGATCCGCTTAAAAAGTCACACAAAATATTTCACGGAATATTCAAAATCAAATGAACCTGCCGGACGCAGACTTAATTTTTTGATTCAGGAGATCAACCGGGAGATCAATACCATTGCTTCAAAGTCACTGGACGCGGGCATTTCACAAAGGGCTGCAGTAATGAAGGAAGAAATGGAAAAGGTTCGGGAACAGCTTCAGAATGTTGAATAATAAAATTTACCTTAATCATAAATGCTTTTTGTAATTGCTGCTCCGTCGGGAGCGGGAAAGACCACCATTGTCAAGAATATCTTAAAAGATAACCCTTCATTTATTTTCTCCATATCCGCAACAACCAGGATACGCCGCAAAAATGAGAAGGATGGGAGCGATTATTTCTTTTTTAGCAAAGATGAGTTCGAAAAAAAGATCAGCAATAATGAGCTTGTGGAATATGAAATAGTATTCAATGGCGAATATTACGGGACATTAAGATCCTTTGTCGAGCAAAATCTGAGTAATAATGTGAATGTGATCTTCGATATTGATGTGAACGGAGCTTTAAACATCAAAAAAATTTACGGGAAAAATGCTGCTCTTATCTTCATTAAGCCGCCGGATATTGAGACTCTTAAAGAGCGTTTGAAGAAAAGGGCAACTGAAAGCCCTGAACAGATCAATGAACGTATAAAAAGGGTAGATTTAGAAATCGGAAAAGCAAATGAATTTGATTATATTGTGGTAAATGATAACCTCGAAAAAGCAGTATCCGAAGTACAGACCATCATAAATAATTTCAATAAATAAAATAAGGAAAAATCATGGCTATAGAAACATTAGACCTCGAAAAATTTGAATCCAAAACCGCTAACCTGTACGAATCAATTGTTGTTGCTTCAAAAAAGGCAAGACAGATTAACGATTCGATGAAAATGGAATTAAACCAAAGACTCGAACCTATCATCGCCAAAGAAACCGAAGATGATACGATAATGAATCAGGATAAATTAAACATCTCTCTTGAGTTTGAAAAAAGACAAAAGCCAACTATTCTGGCTATCAATGAACTTATGGAAGACAAGCTTAATTACAGATTCAAAAATTCAGAAGATGAAAAATCCTAGTTCTGTTTTTTCTTTTCTAAAATTTTCTTTTAATATCCCTTGTCTTTTTGAGGGATATTTTTTTTACTAAACTTTAAAGATTTTTATGCTCAAGGATAAAAAAATTTTAATTGGTATTTCAGGAGGTATTGCCGCCTATAAAATTTGCTATCTTGTAAGAATGCTGGTCAAACAAGGTGCTGAAGTAAAAATTGTCATGACACCTTCTGCAGCTAAGTTCGTCTCACCTATTACACTATCAACACTTTCAAAGAATGAAGTGATCATTAATTTGTTCCCGGCTAACGAGGATATCAGCAAAATAGAAAAAGTTGAAACAAAGACCTGGCATGTAAATCTCGGTCTGTGGGCAGATATTTTTATCATAGCCCCGGCTACCGCGAATACAATTGCTAAGATCGTTCACGGTATCAGCGATAATTTTCTGCTCTCTGCTGTACTTGCTTCAAGATGTCCTGTCATAATAGCTCCCACCATGGACGATGATATGTATAAAAATCCTGTTACTCAAAAAAATCTGAATTTACTTAAAGAATACGGATATAAAATTATCTCACCTTCTTTCGGAGAACTCGCAAGCGGCATATACGGGGAAGGAAGAATGGCTGAACCGGAAGAGATCTCTCAATATGTAAGTAATTTCTTTTCTCAAAAAAAAGATCTCACCGGAAAAAAAATTCTTGTAACTGCCGGTCCAACCATTGAATTTCTTGACAGTGTAAGATATCTGACAAACTCTTCCACGGGAAAAATGGGGTTTGAGCTTGCACGTGCTGCTAATGACAGAGGCGCATCTGTTACACTTATCACCGGACCTGTATCTCTTGATGATATTGCAGGAGTTCAAAGGATCAATGTAAAGACCGCTGATGAAATGCTCAGGAAGGTTAAAGATAATATTAAGAAAAAAGATCTTCTTGTAATGACCGCCGCTGTTGAAGATTTTAAGCCTGTTAACACAATTGACTCAAAGATCAAGAAAGAAAACAGTGACAACTTTACTTTTGAATTTAAAAAAACTGTTGACATACTTGCTTATGCGGGTAAAAACAAAATCGGATTTAAGCTGATCGGCTTTGCGCTTGAAACCGAAAATGAGATCGAGAATGCAAGGAAAAAATTAATTAATAAAAATCTGGATTTCATAGTTGTCAATAATCCAAAAACAGAAGGTGCCGGCTTTGGAACAGATACTAATGTTGTAACGCTGCTTGATAAAAAGACAATTGAAAAACTCCCGATGCTCAGCAAGTATGAGACCGGAAATAAGATCCTTGATAAGTATCTGCAATTGAAATGAGTGAAGAGAAAAACAAAATCCTGGACGATGCTGCCGGCTATATAAAGTTTTATATTGAGCACAATAATTATGCGATTTATAAAAAGGATATAATTCCGTCAGAAGCCGGCACAGGGCTGTATGATGAAGACGATGTCGAAAAGAAAGTTGCTCAGGAAGAAAAAATAATTGTTTCGGAAAAGTTAAAGGTTGAACTCATTCACGAAGAAAATGAACTGAGCATTCCTGCACTTGATACTCCTGCATCAGAGGATTGGATGAGTTGTTCTGATCTGGTATCTTTTGCAAATGAGATTAAAGATTGTCCTAAGTGCACTCTGCTTGCACGCACAAGGAAACAGGTTGTATTCGGAACCGGTAATCCTAACGCCGATGTCGTTGTCGTAGGTGAAGCGCCGGGAGCTGATGAGGATGAACAGGGAAAGCCGTTTATCGGCAGAGCAGGAAAACTTTTGACCGATATTCTTAAAGCAATAAATTTTACACGTGATGAAATATTCATTTGCAATATTCTGAAATGCAGACCACCTGAAAACAGAAATCCTCTTCCTGATGAAATTGCAAACTGTGAACCTTATCTTTTTAAACAGCTTGAAATTATAAAGCCGAAACTGATTTTAGCAGTAGGTTCATTTGCTGCACAGACACTTTTAAATACTAAAGAACCGCTTGGAAAGCTGCGGGGAAAATTCCATGCTTACAAAGGAATAAAGATGATGGTGACATATCATCCGGCTGCTTTACTTAGAAATCCCAACTGGAAAAGACCAACATGGGAAGATGTTCAGCTTTTCAGAAAAGAATATGATCTGTTGAAAACAAAATAAATTTAGAATTACTACCTCATAAAATATTGAAAAAAAAATATAATAAAATTAAAAACGAGGATCCCATTGATGAAAGCATGGATCTCGACGGAGGCAGAATTCCTCCGAATGCATTAGAGCTTGAATCAAAAATACTCGGCTCCGTTCTTATTGATAATAGTGTGATGAACGATGTTGTACAGCTGCTCGAGCCAAAGCATTTTTACAGACCGTCTCATGGAATTGTCTATCAAGCAATGATAAATCTTGACGGAAAGAAAGAACCCCTCGATCCGCACACATTGAAGGAAGAGTTGAAACGTCTCGGAAAGCTTGAAGAGATCGGCGGCATAGAATATATTATCGAGCTTACTACTTCCATTTCAACTTCTGCTAATGTAGAGTTTTATACAAGGATCGTTTTTGAAAAATTCATTTTAAGAAATCTCATAAGCATATCTTCTAAAATAGTTGATAAATGCTTTGACCCGACTTCAAATACATTTTCAATACTCGATGATGCCGAGCAGAGGATACTTGATGTGTCGGAATCCCTTTCAAAGAAAAAGATCCTGTCCGTCAAAGATGAGCTCGACCATTTGATAAAAGTAATTGGTGATCAACGCGAAAATAAAAACGCAATAGTCGGTGTGCCTACCGGCTTTAGCGAACTCGATGATCTCACATCCGGATTTCAGAAGTCCGAGCTGATAGTAATTGCCGGAAGACCTTCTCACGGTAAGACCGCATTCTCAATGAACATTGCAAGAAATGCTGCCGTCGATCACGGAAAGTCTGTTGCGATTTTCAGTCTTGAAATGTCATTCCGTGAATTACTTCTGAGATTGCTTGCGGGTGAAGCCAGAGTAGACGGAGTAAAGCTGAAAACGGGACGTTCAACTCCCGATGAATGGAAAAGGGTTTTACACAATTATCATAAACTTAAAACGAACTTGTTCATTGATGATACAAGTGAGCTTACCATTCTTGAAATAAGAGCAAAGGCAAGGAGAATGAAAATGGATTTTGGAATTGATATGATTGTTGTTGATTACCTTCAGTTGGTCCGTGGTCCTGAAAATTCCGAGAGAAGAGACCTTGAAGTTGCATATGTATCGCGCGGACTAAAAGCGCTTGCTAAAGAGCTCGATATACCTGTAGTCGCTTGCGCCCAGCTTAATCGTGCGATCGAACAACGCGGAAAGGAAAAGCGTCCGCAGCTTGCTGATCTTCGGGAATCGGGAGCAATTGAGCAGGATGCCGACGTAGTGATATTTGTTCACAGACCGATAATGAGCGGAATCAAAATTAATCAGGACGACCCTGACTATGAAGAACAGCTAAGAAAAGCGGAGATTATTATCGGCAAGCAGAGAAACGGACCTGTAGATGATTTCAATCTGATTTTCCTTCGTGAATATGCAAAGTTTGAAAATAAGGTAAGACATCCAGTCATTGAGATACCTTCAAGGAGAGAAGAGGTTGACAATTCTTTCTGATTAAATAATGTAAATGATATATTTATAGTTTTAAATTTTTCAATAAAAAAAGCCCGGACTCATTTCTGAATGCGGGCTTTCGTTTTTAAAATTAGAACTTTATAATTTCTTTTCTGTAGATTTCTTTGAGTCACATTTTGTACCGTCAGAGCAGTTTCCCTGAAGACCTTTTTCTTTGACTGATGCTGCTATGACTTCTGGTGTTGTATCTGTTTCTGAAAAATAAACTTTGATGTTTGTCATTTTAGAAACATTACAGGTCTCACCATAATTGACTTCTTTTACACCGGAAATACCCATCAAATTTTCTGACATTCCTGATTTGCATGCATCACAGTGAATCTTGTCTGTAACGAACTCATACATCTTATAACCGTCTTTATCATCTGAAGTATTTGCGCCGCTCATGTTCTTATCAGTGCAGCCCGACTTCTCGGTGGATGACTTTTGAGTGCTTGAAGTTTTACAGTCTTTTGAATTTTTTCCGTCCTTGTCGTCAGCAATCAGATTGCTTTGTGTATACAATACACCTGCTGCAAGGATAACTACGAGTGAAGCTAAAACCAGAATTTTCTTTTTCATTGTCTTATAGTTTAATTAATAAAATTTTTAAATTGAAATTACATTGTGTCCTGATCAGAGTCAGTATCCGCCTCAGGAGCTTCATTATCAAAATTAACCTCAACATCAATATCCAGATCGATTATATCGTTAGATTCTTCCCTATCATTTTCACTGTCTATGTCTACCTTATTGACTTTAACCTTTACAACAGGAATGACTACACTTATTTTCTGACCATTGCTCCAAATCACTCTTGTCTTGTACTCTACCTGAACACGATTACATTCATTGCTGTTCCCACTATCGTCTGAATTGTACTGATAACCATTATAATTATTATAGTCATTTGGTACTGGCGTGTAACCTGAAATTTTCTTGTTCTTTTTTGACTGCGAATTATTCTTACCTTTGAATATGTAATTATATTCAAATCCATTTCCCAATTCATCCTCAATGCTTTTATGCAAAAAATTCACCGAAGTTCTGGATTCTTTTGAATCCGCGACAACATTACCACTTTTATCAGTTCTCTTTTCTATCTTGAATTGCCTGCTTGGCAATGAGTAGTTCTCATCTTTCATAAGCTGCTCAAGTTCAGCAGAAAAGTTAACTTCTTTATCCGGTACGGATCTTTTTAATCTTGCCTGAGTGCGGACTACCAGGTCAGAGAACATCTCCTCTCCGTCGATAGCTTCGCCTTTAACTCTGATCTCGGTGGTATTTTTTTTCTTTAGATAAAATTTTGAGTTTTTGTTTTTGACATTCGACCTGCTAAGTAAACTGAAGGACTTACTGTCCTGTTTCAAATGCTCATCGATTTCATTTGAGATGACAATGGTCTTAACTGAAGTATCAAAATTTTTATTGATGTCTTGTCCGAACATATAGTAAATAAATCCGGCAAGTAGGGATACAATCACGGAAGAAATAAATTTTTGCTTATCTTTCATGGTAATTGTAAAATTATGGTTAGGAGAATAATTAATTCCGTTTAATATAGCACTTTTATTCTGAAATAGAAATTATTTTTTTCGATACTCCTGAATATATTTTTTAATCTCCTCGATTCTGTTCTCAGGATCAGGATGAGTACTCAGAAATTCCGGCTGACGGGCTCCGCCACTCGCCTGCTTAAGTATCTGCATTACTTCTATCAGAGCTTCCGGCTCATAGCCGGTTTCAATCAGATACTTTACTCCGAATCTGTCTGATTCTATTTCATCCTCTCTTCCGTATTTCATGTTAATAACATTTCCAACATATCTTGCGATCACTGATCTTGAGCCGGGACTGTTTGGATCTGATAATGCAATGTCAGTTGCCTGGACAAGCCCTTCGGTAAGTTCCTGCTTTGCCATTTGTTCAGCAGAATGTCTGCCTATAACGTGTCCGATCTCATGACCAAGCACTCCCGCAAGCTGATCTTCCGTCTTTAATAATTTCAGCAGACCCATTGTAATGAATATCTGTCCGCCCGGTAAAGCAAACGCGTTTACTGTATTGGGATCTGCAAGTACATGAAAATTAAATTTATATTTTGATTTCCCCGCTTCGGTTTCATTTACAAGCTTCTGTCCCACACGATTGACCCTATCCCTTATCTTGGGATCATTGACTTCACCGCCCATCTGCTGTATCATTTCAGGGGCACTGTTAAGACCGAGCACTATCTCCTGTTCCTGAGTAAGGCTCACTCTTTGTTTCTCACCCGTTATCGGATTGACCTGCGTCTTGCTGTAAAATGAAATAACAGCAATGATCGCAATGACAACCGCAATTAATAATTTAGGATTTAATAACCTTCTCATTTTAATTTCTCCTTAAAATTAATCATTAAATTAACCGGAAGATTTTTAAGGGCTTCCGGTCATTCATTACATTTCTTATCAGCCGCCAACTTCAAAGGTGACCTTACAATTCAGACGATACTCGGATATCTTTCCGTTTTCAACTTTGGCGCTCATATTGCTAATGTTGACTGAACGGATATCCCTTACTGTCTTCGATGCTTCCGCTACTGCGCTTTCGGCTGCAGCTTCCCAGCTCTTTGGTGAACTTGATAAAATTTCCAGAACTTTTAATACTGACATAATGTCTCCTTATGATTTAATTTACAAAAAAATTTTAGTAAAGCTTTTCATTTATTATTTAATTCTTTTAATGGCAACAAGTGTTCTGTCATCGGAATAAACACCGTGTGCGGAAAATTTATTCACCTCTTCAAGTACCAGTTCACAGATCTCTTTTGGAAGTTTGTCCTTACACTTTTTTAATGTTTCATTCAGTCTTGCGTCTCCGAAAAATTCAAACTTTTCATTAGTCGCTTCTACAATTCCGTCTGTATATAAGAGAAGTATATCGTCTTTTTTAAAATTAATGCTGTCAGCTCCGTACTTCTGATATGGTGCAGGACCGAGCACAGGACCTGTCGCTCCAAGCAATTCTATGCTGCCATTTTCGGAATTATAAAACAGTGGCGGATTCTGACCGGCACTCACATACTGGCACAGTCCTTTAGTGTCAGTAATTAACTCACAGTAAAAAAGCGTCACAAATCTTTCGAAAGGAAAAGTTTCATAAACAAGATTGTTGATCTTGCTAACCATCGTTGTCATTTTGATCTGATATCCTACTCCCATTTTCAAAGCGCCCGAAACATACAGCGCCTGCGCTGCTGCTGAAAAACCTTTTGAAGCTGCATCTCCTATTGCAATGCCGAGTCTTTCCTTGTCCTCACTTTCCAGGTAATCAAAAAAGTCACCGCCGACAATTTTATCGGGTACTGATAATCCGAAAACTTCATAGTTGCCGAACTTCATTTCATGCTCAGGAAGTATGCTCCTCTGAATTTCCCTTGCCTTCTCAAGCTCTTCTATGTTTTCCCTGGCTGTTGATTCAATATATTTTGTTTTAAGAATTGAGCTCAGTGTCATGCTGATGATATTCAAAGCATTGAGCAGATCACCTTCGAAGCTCTTTGCATTCAGCGCGATTAAATACTGATAAAGAAAATACGGCTCGCCTTTATCATCCTTAAGCTTGTACCTGATCCCTGCTCCTGAGGCTGAGTACTGAAAGATCCCTTTTTCGATAAGATATTCATCCGTTTCTTCGGCGATCACCGAACGATAAAGTCCGACCTTCTTGAACATCGGGTACTTTTCAACTTTCACTTCATATTTTTCATCAATAAGATCGACCTCGCCTTTTTGTTCAAGTAAAATGTAAGCTTCCTTGGTGTCATTAAGCTTCCATAATCTTCCGCCGATGATCTGTATTTCTTCATTGTTAATGATCTGCTCAAGTACATACCCGAGAAGCTCATCCTCATCCTCGATCTTGGGAGCTTCCTTTACTATGTTTTCAAGAGTCCTGTATAATTGTTTTTGTTCCATTTATTCGTTTAAAGTTATGTCTGTTGCAGACTTTAGTTTTTTTATTTTTCTTTCAAATTTATGCTTATTCCTTGAATAATAAATTTCACCGAGCTCAGCTCCCACTACAAAGATAACTGAAACATAGTAGATATAAAATATGCTGATGACAATTGTAGCATAGGTACCATATATCTTGCCAAAATTTGCTATCTTAAGAATGTAGACTGCGAACAAATATTTAAGAAGCTCAAAGAATATACTTGCCGTAAATGAAGAGAACAGTACAATTTTTTTATTGAACTTCCAGTGCGGAACGAACGCATACAGAACATAGAAAAGACAAAATGAGATTATCAGACCCAGCACCATGGGAATGAATCTTTCAAACAATGTTAGGGTAATGTATTGACCAAATATCCCCTGCGAATACTCTTCAAATATCTGCACGCTTGAAGTGATGACCATTGACATAATAAATAATGCTACGCTGATTATCACTAGCACAAAATCCCGGAGCTTGCCTATAAAATAATTCAGCTCATCATTCACCATGAAAATTTTACGAAGTACTTCTCTCATTGAGCTGAACAATCCGCTCACCGTCCAGAATAATCCGGCAAGTCCTATTGCACCGGTGAGAAATGTATTTGTCGTGAGCTCGTTTGTCCTCTCTGTAAGCTCGAATATGAACCTGTCCTTATATTGTCCCGGCAGCGGAACGACGCTGTCCAGATAGCTCGTAAGACGTCCCTGTACTGAAGTGCTGTCAAGATATACCCCGAGTATGGTCAGTAAAATTAATGTAAAAGGTATTACACAGATCAGAATGTTAAAGGAGATTCCTGATGATAATATCCAGATGTGATCGTTGTCAAATTTTTGCAGCAGCTTATCTATGTAATAATAAAGAGTTTTATAAACTGTCCAATCTTGTATTTTATAATAATATTTTTTCATCCCAGCTTTCCGGACTTGCTCTCAATTGCTTTCATGAATCCTTCTTCAAAAATTATTTCAATTACACTGAGGATCATTTCACTTGTGTTAGTATCTGCGCTTATATGCTTTACTCTCTTTCTTAAATATTTGTATGCTTCTTCACTTCCTTTCCCGCTTTTCAAAGGACGCAGATAGTCAATTCCCTGAGCAGCGCATAATACTTCTATGCCTAAAATTTTCTTTACGTTATTTATAACCTCAAATGCTTTTCTTGAGCTTATCGAGCCCATTGAATTGTGATCTTCCTGATTCGCGCTGGTTGGAATTGAATCTACTGAAGCCGGATGACATAAAACTTTATTCTCGCTGACGAGTGCCGCGGCTGTATACTGCGCTATCATTAAACCCGAATTCAATCCTCCTTCATCTGCAAGAAATCTCGGCAGACCGCTTAAGCTTCCGTCAAGCAGTCTTGCTGTCCTTCTTTCACTTATGCTTCCAAGCTCACTTACTGCAATTGCAAGAAAATCCGCTATCAGCGCGAGCGGCTCGCCGTGAAAATTTCCTCCCGTTACATGCTCCTCTGGTTCTGTGAATATTAAAGGATTGTCAGTAGCGGAATTTATCTCCACTTCAAGTATCTTTTTACAATGATCGATTGTATCTTTAACAGCTCCGTGAACCTGGGGCATGCATCTCAATGAATAAGCATCCTGAACCTTATTACAATTATTATGAGATAAATTGATTCCGCTGCCTGCCAGTAACTGTCTTAAATTTTTTGCCGAGCTTATCTGTCCTTTATGCGGTCTTACTTTCTGTAATCTGTCGGAAAACGCTTTTGTACTTCCACGCAAAGCGTCAAGTGAAAGACTTCCGGCTATATCGGAAAGCTTTGAAAGATATTCTGCGTCATGAATTGATTTGCAAAGGTATGCCGACATCATCTGAGTTCCATTGATCAAAGCAAGACCTTCCTTTGCCGAAAGTACTATCGGCGTAATGTTTTTCTTTTTTAGCGCGGTCTTACTTTCAAATATTTTATTGTCAATCTTACAGTAACCTTCTCCTATAACTGTAAGCGCAAGATGTGACAGCGGCGCAAGATCACCCGAACTTCCGACTGAACCCTGTGATGGTACCATCGGGATCAATCCCGAATTAAACATCCGCACAAGATGCTCTACAAGCTGAAGCCGCACTCCCGAATATCCGAGCGCCAGTGAATTAATACGGAACAGCAGCATCATACGGACTATAAAATCCGGTATGTATTTCCCTACTCCCGCAGAATGTGAAAGAATAAGGTTTCTCTGAAGTGTTTCCGTATCTTTGTTTGATATCTTGACATCTTTAAACTCACCGAATCCCGTTGTAATCCCATAAATAACTTCATCACGCGCGATCCATTTTTCAACAAGCTTTCTTGAAGAAATGATCTTCTGCCTGGAAGATTTACTTAGTGAGATTTTCTGGGATGTTAAAACTATATTTACTGAATTTTCTACGGTGAGATTTTTTCCCGTAATGAGAAAATTTCTTTTTTGCATGCTTCAATATACAAATGAACGAAAGAAGTTTCAATTATCAATGACCATATAACCTATGCAACATATTCTTAATTTATAATAAATTTATTTAATTTTCTTCATTCAGAATTCCTTCGGTTCCGATCGGCTCACAATTTAACAAAAGTTTCTTTGATTATTTACACGGATAAATTTAGTTTGGTTAAGAATTAAAATTTAAAAACATGAAAAAAATAATTTTTGCATTCGCAGCTTCAATGAAAATTTTCTTATTTACAGGATTGCTCCTCTCTCAGTCCTTTGAATGAAGTTTATAAAATAAGTAGTTTATTATTATAGCAATCAGGGGACTGGTTAAAAACCTTATGAGTTTTATTAATCTAAATAATCTAAAATAGAAAACAGAAGCAAAAAAGATACGGGGTTCATCTGCCTGGTACAAGAAGTTTGTTTTGCCTTAAAAGCTTTTTAGGATTTCTAATGAAAAATTTTGGTTTATAAAATAGGACCGGTATAATGCGCCGGTCTTTTTTTATATCTGCAAAATTCAAAATACATTAACTACAAAAGATAGAGTTCCTGCGATATTAAAATGAGGGTTTACTTATGTTAAGGCGAGGTAGTTATGAATGAAAATCTATATTGACAAAGATATTTCCACAAAAAATTACACAAAGTTCATTTTGCAAAGGGATATTCATTGATATTAAACGAGTATTTTTTTAGCTTATCGACTTATTTACGCGGATGTATAAAAATTTACCCGAAAATATATTTCTACCTGAATTAGAGCAGGAAATGCTGAAATTCTGGAATAAAGACAACACTTTTCAGAAAAGTATTACTTCAAAAAACGGTAAAAACACGTTTACTTTTTATGAAGGACCTCCTACCGCAAACGGTGTGCCCGGAATTCATCATGTAATTTCCAGAGCGATAAAGGATCTTGTATGCAGATATAAGGCAATGCAGGGATTTCAGGTTTACAGGAAAGCCGGATGGGATACTCAGGGGCTTCCTGTGGAAGTTGAGGTTGAAAAAAAGCTTGGAATAAAATCTAAAAGCGAAATTGAAGAATTCGGGGCGATCAAATTTAACAATGCCTGCAAAGAATCCATCTTCACTTACCTTAAGGAATGGGAAGAACTGACCCAGAGAATGGGTTACTGGATAAATCTTGATGAAGCTTACGTTACTTTTCACAATAATTATATAGAGTCAGTTTGGTGGGCATTGAAGAAATTCTTCGACGCTGACCTTATTTATAAAGGTTTTAAAATACTGCCTTACTGCCCGATATGCGAATCACCTCTTTCATCTCACGAAGTCGCTCAGGGATATCAGGATCTTAAGGATCCTTCCGTGTATGTGAAATTTAAGATCACATCAGGTGACCTTAAGGATTCGGAGTTTCTTGTCTGGACAACTACACCGTGGACGCTTCCTTCAAATGCGGCTCTTACTGTTAATCCTGAATTTGATTATGTACAAATCAAAACAAGCAAGGATGAGAATCTTGTACTTTCAAAAGCAAGACTTGAAGTCATAAAAGATGAGTATGAGATCGTAAGAGAGATCAAAGGAAAGGATCTGGAGCTTACTGAATATGAAAGACTGTTTGATTTTTTAAATGATGATAAGAAGTCATTTTATGTAACACTTGGAGATTTTGTTACTATTGAGGACGGGACAGGAATTGTTCATACCGCTCCTGCATTTGGTGAAGATGATTATCAGGTTGGTTTAAACTATGATCTGCCTTTATTCAAAGCAGTAGGAAAGGATGGTCTGTTCATTGAGTCGGTGACTCCTTATAAAGGAAAGAATTTTAAGGAAGCCGACATTGAAATTATAAATGATCTTAAAAAAGCAGGCAGATTATACAGGAAGGAAATGTTCGTTCACGCGTACCCGCATTGCTGGAGACATCATGTTCCGCTGATGTATTACGCAACTGATTCATGGTTTATAAAGACAACCGATTACAAGGATAGAATGATAGAGCTCAATAAGACTATCAACTGGAACCCTGACACCATCGGAACGGGAAGATTCGGAAAGTGGCTTGAAGATAATAAGGACTGGGCAATTTCACGGAACAGATTCTGGGGAACACCGCTGCCGATATGGTTTTATGAAGATGAAACCGGAACAGAGCATTATGAAATAATCGGAAGCGTTGATGAGCTGAAAAAGCGCGCGATAAATTATAAGGAAGTATATCCTGTTGAAGATGTTTTTGATGTTCACAAGCCATACATTGACAAAATAATAATCCTATCTGATGACGGTAAGGAAATGCATCGTGTACCGCAGGTAATAGACTGCTGGTTTGACAGCGGCTCGATGCCATTTGCGCAGCATCATTATCCGTTTGAAAATCAAAATTTGTTTGAGAAGAATTACCCTGCTGATTTTATTGCCGAGGGACTTGATCAGACAAGAGGATGGTTTTATTCGCTTCATGCCATAAGTACATTTCTATTTGATGATGTTGCTTACAGGAATATCATAGTCAACGGACTGATACTGGATAAGAACGGTAAGAAAATGAGCAAGTCACTAGGTAATGTTGTTAATTCGTTTGACATGATCCGGAAGTACGGAGCTGATGTGCTGAGATGGTATCTGATCTATTCATCGCCTGTCGGAAATTCGAAGCTTTTCAATGAAGATGATCTTGTAGAAGTACAGAATAAATTTTTCGATACCTTAATAAACACTGTAAGATTTTTTATACTTTATTCTAACATAACAGGATTTGATTATGAAAATGATGCGAGGATCGATCCTGACAAAAGAGCGGTGATCGATCAATGGATACTGTCAAAGCTTAATTCACTCAAGATAAAATATTTTGAGCTGATGGACAGCTATGACATCACAAAGGCAACAAGAATAATTCACGATTTTACAATAGATGAATTGTCAAACTGGTATGTTCGCAGAAACAGAAAACGTTTCAGAAACCCTGCTGATAATCAGGATAAATTATCCGGCTATCAGACCTTGTATGAAGTCATCATGGAGCTATTAAAAATGATCGCTCCTATCGCTCCGTTCCTTTCAGATAAAATGTATCTGACGCTCACAGGCAGGGATAAGTCAATACATCTCACGGAGTTCACTCCGGGGAATGAATTGCTGAGCGACCTCAAACTCGAAGAAGAAATGAAAATTGCTCAGGATATCGTTTACCTTGTGCGTTCGATAAGGGTAAAGAACAATCTGAAAGTTCGTCAGCCGCTGAAGCAGATACTGATACCGGTTTTGAATGAAGAGGACAGGGAAAAGCTTTTGAATGTGAAAGAGATCATACTTGAAGAGGTCAATGTCAAGGAGCTTAACATAATCGAAGGCGATTCGGATATAATTGTAAAGAAGTCAAAGCCGAATTTTAAATCTATCGGACCAAAGTTCGGAAAAGATGTAAAGGCAGTACAGAAGATTATCAATGAGCTGACACCTGCGCAGATATCTCAGCTTGAAAAGTCTGGCAATGTCAGCGCCGGCGGCTTTGAACTTACAAAAGAAGACATTGAAATATATACGAATGACATTGAAGGATGGGTAGTCGAAACATTCGGCGATCATACTATCGCGCTTGATACCAAGCTTGATAAAGAGCTTATAGATGAAGGCATTGTGCGTGAGTTCATAAACAGAATACAGAATTTCAGAAGAACAAAAGAATTTGACATCAAGGATATAATAACAATTCATTATAAGACCACTGATAATATCAGCGAAGTAATAAACAGGAACATCGATTTCATAAAATCAGAAACATTGAGTGACAGTATTACTGGAGCGAACGGGCTCGATCTTGATTTCCTTACATCGGAGATAAACGGGGAGCAGTGTGATCTTTATTTACAAAAAATAAATTAACCAAAGGAGTATAACATTGGCAAAAACAACTAAAAAACCTCTCAAGAAAACAGTTGCAGTAAAGAAGAAAGAAGCACCTGCAAAAAATAGTGCGGCTCCCCTTAAGAAAACAACAGCAATGATCAAGCCTGTTAAGAAAGCTTCGGGGACAAAAGAGAAACAGGCAATAACAACAAATATAGCAAGGACATTTACAAAACCAAAGCCACCGGTCATAAGCCAGCCGGAAGAAAAAAAATTAAGAAAATTCAAACCTAATAAAAAAACCCGTTACACAAAAGCGGAATTAAAAAATTTCCGTGACATAATTCTTGCCGAGAGAAAATCAATATACGAAAGTGCAAAGGCAAATATGGACGCGCTTGTAGACAAGGATTCAGGCGAGTATAAAGGAGACAACCTGTCGTACTCATCACACATGGCTGAGCAGGGAACCGATGAAATGGAAAGAGAAAAGAACTATCTGTTCGTCCAGCGCGATGAAAAATATCTCGGATATCTTCAGGACGCGTTGATGAGAATAGATCAGGGAACATACGGCATCTGCGTTGACTGCAGAGATGAGCCGAAGAATTTATGCAGAACCTGCCCGCTTGTGGTTAGGGAAAGACTGGAACTTGTACCGATCACTCAGCATTGTATTGAATGTAAAAACTTAAGAGGATCAAACTAATTGAGAGTTCTGATTTTAACCTTTGTAATAATAATAATAGATCAGGTAACAAAATTATACGTGAAAGGTATTTCTATCCCGATGATTGGGATAGAAATACAGGGAATGCCTTACCAGTCATCGATCAATGTATACGGAAATTTTTTTAAGTTCACTTTCATTGAAAACCCGGGAATGGCTTTCGGCTTACAGATAGGCGGAAAGCTTTTTCTTTCTTTGTTTACAATCTTCGCCACAATTCTACTTTTCGTATTTCTCTATAAGAATAGACACGAAGGATTTCTTCTAAGGGTTGCGCTGGCATTAATTCTCGGAGGAGCGGTTGGAAATCTTATCGACCGAGTTTTTTACGGAAAGATATATGGTTATGCTCCTTACTTTTACGGAAAGGTAGTTGACTTCTTTCACTTTGATTTTCCCAACTTTACTATTTTCGGAAAAACAATATACTCGTGGCCGATATTCAACGTAGCTGATATTGCAGTCTCATTTGGGTTTATTCTTATACTTCTCGGTTACAGAAAAATATTCAATGAAAAGGAAAAAGAGCCCGTGACTGATGAGACTACGGTGCTTGCAACAACTGACGATAATGTGATATTTTATGAAGAGAATTCCGGGAATGAAACTGAGGAAAGTGAATTTTCAGGTGGACCTGATAAGGATAAACCTTTAAGTCAGGATGATATTTCACTGCAAAAAAAACCGGATGAGCCTAAACAAAGTTCACCCGATTCTATATAAATAAAATAATTAAACCTTTACTACCTTCCTTCTACATCAAGAGCTTCTTTTCTCTTTAATAGTGTTTCCTTATCTTCTACATGCATAGGATCAGGAACACAGCAGTCAACAGGACAAACAGCAGCACACTGAGGTTCTTCATGAAAGCCAACACACTCCGTGCATTTATCCGGAACAATGTAAAAAAACTCACTTGAATAAAATCCATTTGCTCCTGAAGGCGCAGCTTCACCGTCGCCGGAAGATTTCCCTGCAAGTACCCAGTTTGCTCCCCCTTCATAGATAGCGGTATTAGGACATTCGGGCTCGCATGCTCCACAGTTTATACACTCTGTCGTTATCATTATTGCCATTTACTATAACTCCTCTTTTGATTTGTATTCTAGTAAATTACTCAAATTGGTGATTGGATTCAATTCAACTTGATTTGTATTTACGAGATTATCAATTATCAATTATCAATTATCAGTTATCAATTATCAATTATCAATTATCAATTATCATCTCACTGCACTATATTTATCTTTGCATCGAAGAATACCCAACTGCCGTCCATATCATTTACTTCAATGGTTACGAGTGCCTGAGTTGAGCCGTCAAGCTCAATGTCGGGAAAGAAAAGATCAATCTTCGAATTGACCGCGATCGGAAAGTAACCGTACAATCCGCCTAGTGAACTTCTTACTTCGAATGCGGAAGTACTGTTGTATGAAAATCCTGTGAGGCGCATCTCGACAGTAAGATTTTGATGTTCCTGAAGATCCGTGAGCCATATTTCAATTTTGCCGGCTGTAGGGAGACTTTGTTGCTGCGGAGACCACCAGGGAAAGCTGATATTGGGATCTGACGGAAAGACTGACTGGCAATTCAATGCGTTTAAATACCCCTTATTTTTATCGTATGGTGTTCTCGCCGAAAGCGTTAAGTAGTTTGTGATCATTTTTGCATTAAACTCTCCGACATTCTTAAGCGCAAGCTTTAATTCCTTTTCCGTGTAAAAGTTCTTTTGCGGTTTCATTTCAGGACGGACGCCTCCCCTTCTCCATGAAAATTCATTTGCAGAATGGAGCGGTATCATTGAATTCTTTTCCGCTTTGAGTTTTTTGAATTTATCTCGAGCCATGATTGTTGTTTTAAGGTTAGATTAATGAGTATTCTTTTTAAAAAAATACATTTATTAATATTTGCTATCAAGATAAAGATTCATTGTGACGGCATAAGAAGGTAAATCATTAATTAACAGTTCAGCCCATTCAATGTAGATTTCTTTTCGTTTGCTAAAATCGTAAATTCAGAAAGATTAATTAAAAATTTCGAAAGAATAAAATGCTTAACTTTTTAAAAAAATTATTTCCATCCAAACACGAAAAAGATGTGAACTCGGTACTTCCGCTCGTTGATGAGATCAACAGGTATTTTGAAGAATTCGAAGTGCTTTCCGATGATCAGATCCGTGCAAAGACAACAGAATTCAAAGAAAAAATTCAATCGGAAATTAAAGGAACACAGGATAAGATCGCCGAACTTAATGAGAAATTAAAATCAGACCTTCCTCATAATGAAAGGATTGATATTTATGACGAGCTTGACAAGCTTGAAAAAGAAAATTATGAAATAACCTCTGCTGTTCTTGATGACATATTACCGGAAGCTTTTGCGGTAGCGAAACAGACCTGCAAGCGTCTCGTTGGTAAGGAATGGGAAGCAGCAGGTAATAAGATCAGATGGAACATGGTACCTTATGATGTACAGCTTATCGGCGCAATGGTTCTTCACCAGGGAAAGATCTCGGAAATGGCAACTGGAGAAGGTAAGACACTGGTTGCAACGCTTCCGCTTTATCTCAACGCGCTTGCCGGACGCGGCGTTCATTTGGTTACTGTCAATGACTACCTCGCAAGAAGAGACAGTGAGTGGATGGGAGAGATATTTAAGTTTCACGGAATGACTGTCGGTGTGATTCTGAATGACATGGATTCAAATAAGAGACGTGAGATGTACAATTGCGATATTACGTACGGAACAAATAATGAATTCGGGTTTGATTATCTGCGTGACAATATGGTTGTGGATAAAAGCTTTCTCGTGCAGAGAGAACATTTTTATGCAATAGTTGATGAAGTAGATTCGGTATTGATCGATGAAGCAAGAACACCTTTGATCATTTCCGGACCTGTAGAAGCTCCTACGCATAAGTTTGATGAGCTTAATGTAAAAGTAAAGCGGCTTGTTGACGCTCAGCGGAATTTTGTAAATAAACTTACAAGCGATGCAGAGGCAATATTAATAAAGGAAAAATATACAAAGGAAGAAGAGTCGCAGGCAGGGATGGCATTGCTCCGGGCAAATCATGCCTTGCCAAAACATAAAAAGCTTCAGAAGCTTTTAAGCGATCCAAATTATAAAAGAATGCAGCAGCTCACAGAAAATGAGTATCTGCGTGACAATGCAAAGCAGATGCACGTGGTAGATGATGAGCTTTATTTTGTAGTTGAAGAAAAATCACATGTTACGGATCTGACGGAAAAAGGAAGAGAGTTTCTTGCTCCGAGTTCGGTGGAAAGAGATTTCTTTACGCTGCCAGATCTTGGATCTGAATTTGCACAACTTGAAAATGATAAGAGCTTATCGGTAGAGGAAAGAGAATTAAAGAAAGATGATCTGACAAAAATTTACGGTGAAAGAAGCGACCGTCTTCACACGGTGCAACAATTGCTCAAGGCTTACGCTCTATATGAAAAGGATGTTGAATATGTTATTCAGGACGGAAAGGTTATGATAGTTGATGAATTCACGGGAAGAATTCTTTCGGGAAGAAGATATTCCGACGGGCTCCATCAGGCAATTGAAGCAAAGGAAGGCGTGCATGTGGAAAAGGATACGCAGACACTTGCAACTATCACACTTCAGAATTATTTCAGATTGTATAAAAAGCTGGCAGGAATGACCGGTACAGCAGAAACTGAGTCTTCTGAATTTTTTGATATTTATAAGCTTGATGTTACCGTAATCCCTACGAACCGTGACTGTGTCCGCGATGACATAAATGACTTTATTTACAAAACTAAAAGAGAGAAATATAATGCTGTAATTGATGACATTACAGAATTAAAAACCCAGAGAAGAGCTGTACTTGTGGGAACAACGAGTGTGGAAGTATCAGAAACGATCTCCCGACTTTTGAAAAGGAAAGGAATTCAGCATGAAGTATTGAATGCAAAGCAGCATGCACGGGAAGCACATATTGTTGAAAATGCAGGACTGCCGGGAGCCGTTACAATAGCAACAAACATGGCAGGAAGAGGAACTGACATAAAGCTCGGACCGGGTGTAGCTGATGCCGGAGGTCTCCATATAATCGGTACAGAGAGACACGAATCAAGAAGGATCGACAGACAGCTTCGCGGAAGATCAGGAAGACAGGGTGATCCAGGTTCTTCCAAATTTTATTTATCGCTTGAAGATGATCTCATGAGATTGTTTGGAAGTGAAAGAATAGCAAGCGTAATGCAGCGTCTTGGAATTAAGGAAGGCGAAGCAATTGAGCATAAGATGATCACAAACTCTGTGGAGCGTGCGCAGAAAAAAGTCGAAGAGAATAATTATGCTATAAGAAAACGTCTGCTTGAATATGATAACGTAATGAATCAGCAGCGTGAAGTTATTTACGCAAAGAGAAGACAGGCATTGATGGGCGAGAGTCTGAAGGATGAAATATTCGAAATGGTGGATAAGGCAGTTGATGCCATAGTGAAGAAACATTTTGATGAAGGAAACATAGAGGGTCTGACCGATGAAGTACAAAGGACTTTTCTCGTAAGAGTGGAAATTTCACCGGAAGAGTTTCAGAAGCTCGGGGAAGGCGGAATGAAGGATATGATAATGGAAGAGACCAAAAGTTTCTATGAAAGAAAAGAAGAGCGATACGGTTCTGATCTTATGGGGCAGGTGGAAAGATTTTCAATGCTCAGCATCATTGATGAGAAATGGAAAGAGCATTTACGCGAGATGGATGATCTGAAGGAAGGAATAAACTTCAGGGCATACGGGCAGAAAGATCCTCTCCTGGAATATAAGACAGACGGCTTTAAACTTTTTGTAGAAATGCTTGATACACTGTCAATGGCTGTAATAAATATGATATTCAAGTTCACAACTCAGTCACCTGAAGAAGCGAAAAATGTCAGAACTCCCATGCAGACCAATACTTCAAGACTGAGAACCTATCATCAGTCGTCTGAAGGCATGGGTTATATTGGCGGCGGCGAACCATCCGATGTTGACGATCCAAATGCAAAGCAACAGCCGATAAAGGTCAGTGAAAAAATTGGCAGGAATGATCCTTGTTTTTGCGGAAGCGGAAAGAAGTTCAAGAACTGTCACGGACGTATAAGTAAAGAAGCCGTTATATAATTTCATGGATGCTTCAAAGAATGCAAAGGTTCTTGTGACAAAGATCAGCGATCACTCCGAATCAAATCTCAAAAACTTATTCGAAGTAACAACATTGCTTGAGATCTCCAAAGCAGAGGAAATGAATGGGCGCTTCAGACAGCTCATTTTCTCTGCTAAGTATGTTAATGGGCTCAAGAGTGTGCTTGGAAACAGAGCGATCAACAAGGATCAGTACATGGAAAAAATTTTCGGAGAGTTTAATACGAACATTCAGAAGGTTGTTTCCATTCTTGATGAGATGACAGTGCAATCAAAAGAAAACGTGAGGAAATTTTTTAATGATAAATACTTTCTGATGAACCATGAGTCGATAGCGAATACTATGGAGTTAATAGAGGACCTGTCCCTATGCAAAGAATACTTCAATGAAAACCCGGATGAGCTTAATGTTTAAGAGTTCGTAATTACTTCACTGAAAAATTTTTTCATTTCAGGAGATGGCTGAACATTAAATTCCTTCTTAAGCCTCTTCTCATAAACTTTATAAGCGAATTTAAACTTTCTGTAATCCTTTCCCTTGTTATAAATGCTCAGCAGCTTCATCATGATTTCCTCATCACTGTAATCCATATCGGCAAGCTTCTCAAGCAGCCTTATCACTGTTGCGTTCTCATTCATCTTTTCAAAATAAGGAATGACTTTATGTATGTTATCCGAGTAGATGAATTTTAGATTCTCGCGAATATCTTCAGCCCAAGTGCTGTATGAATCTTTTGCAAAATCTGTTTGATAGATCTCTATCGCTTTGCTGAGCTCATTTACATTATTGCCTGATGACAATCTTTTGAATTCGTCTACATCGATCCTGATCTGAAGATCAATATTTTTGGAAGCAATAAGGTATTTCTTTTCCTTAAGTACAATAACGTCCTTCTCAATCTTCTCAGAAAATATCTGTGATAAAAAATCTTTAAAAGCTTTCCGGACATTATTAATTTCGACATCAGCGATCGCATCGTAATTCACGGACTTGGACGAATAAAGAATATCATCGATCAAAGTTTCCTTGGTAACATCATTTCCGAAGAACGACTGATAGACCATATAAAGAAAGATCGTTTTCGATTTGGACCGCTGCCAAATGATGTTTGGAAGCTCTTTTCCATTGATGTAGATCCTGCTGTTATTGAGAAAGTGCACATCGATATTTATTGATCTGCTCTTGACTTCTGTAAGCTGAATTGATTCCCTTGAAAATATATTTTTCAGATATACGCTTTCAATTTTATTCTTCACTGCATAATTAAAAACGTAGCTGAGCTTGTTCGCCTTTATTCTGAATATGAGATAATTATCATATTCAAACTCGATGCACATATTCAGGAATTTTCGGAACTTCTCCCTGAAAAACTTTAACTCGTCATTCAAAGCATGCATATAGCATTCGCAAAAAAGTATCACCGCCTGATTGAATAGGGTAAAGTTCTCACGTCTCAGTACATTGATCTCTGAAATAATTTTAGCGGCGCTTTTTGTATTGTCCACAAGGAGATTCGCTTCCAGCAGAAGAATAAGAAGCCGTGTCTTTGATGTATTGTAGCCGCTCCCGCTTGTCAAACGGATTACAGTTACCGGCTGATTCATTATATTATATGTATAAAGGATCAGTGAATCGATAAAATAAAGGTAGTTCTTTAAGTGCGTTTCCTTTCTCATTATTTCAAGATCTTTTACAACAGACTTCAGCTCAAAGTTGAGAAATTTTCTAAGGATGGTCTGAAACTCGAACTGATTTTTGTAAGCTGAAAATATCGTCTGATTCTTTTCACTGTTCTTCTGATTCAGAAATTCATAGAACTTTTCAAATTCTTTTGTATTGTAGCTGGTAAACAAAGCGAAGCAGACTTGGCTGTAATTTGAAAGATCAAAATTTCTGAAGTCAAAATTATTCATTATAAATTTTACAAGATTATTGCCGGTCTTGTAATCTCCGTAATCAAAAAATATAAGCATTGAGAATAGACTTTCAACGAGACTATTCTCATCAAGATTATTGATCCCTTTTTTAGTTTCGGAAGTGATCTTGTTAAAGATCTCCTTCAGCCGCAGGATATATTTGCGGCTCTTTGCGTTCTCCCCTGCTGTTATATATGACTTCACAAGCGATACAATAAACTGGACTTCCTGCTCTGTCTTAATATCAAATTTCAGGATATGCTCGGATATCGAAATATTATTCTTTGAAATTCCTTCACGGAGAAAATTGCAATTACAGATGAGCATGAGCAGTTCTACATAATAATTGACATCCTGCTTTTTGATCTTGTTCACAGAAAGAAGTATGTTATCATTTACACCAATCTCAAACTTTTTCCTGAGCATCATGCGCAGATGTTCGAGCGCTTTGTCAACATCCTTATCCTTGTAAATAAATGTGTTTACCTTTAACAGAATATACTCAAGTGAGTTTTTAAAACCTTCATCCTCTATGTCTTCGATCTTATTGAATAAGCCGCTGGAGTGTATTAACAAAAGCTTATCCGAAGCATTGAGCTTTATCCACTGCTTCAGAGCTTCATGATCCCTGCCGAGAATCAGATAATTGAGCGCAATATAATCTTCACGCCATTCCTTATTATTAAGATAATGCCTTCCCAGTTTTGTGTATAGATCGCAAATTTCTTCATTAGAAAATTCTTCTTCCGCAATTTTATTAAGAAATTTCCTCAGCAACTCATGGAATCTGAAAGTATCGTCCTGCTTATTAATGAAGACATTGCTTTCATAAAGCTTTCTCAGAGTCTGATACCCGTTTTCAATCCTGAAAACATTTTCTATGATGTTTTTGGTAAATGATTCCGGATAAGAAAGAATGAGCATAAGCTTTTTTTCTTCATCTGTACATTCCCTGTAAATTTCATTTGTAAAATATGCAAAGATGTCATTATGACTGCGGAGGATGTCATCACTTTTCAGCTTCTCCAGATCATTGGTCATTAGAAGAAGCTGTATCGCAGTGACCCATCCTTGAGTTGTTTTCAGAAATTCTTCAAGCAGCTCTTTCTCAAGATTATCCGTCTTCTTTTTAAAATGCTGAATGAAATTTTCAGTATCGGAATCGTTAAATGAAAGGTCGCTTTGGGATATCCTTCCAAGCCATCCTTTAGCAAGAAATTTAGGATAATTAATTTTTTTAGGATCTCTTCTTGAAATTAAAACAAACTTAACATTAGCCGGAAGATATTCCATCAGATAATTCAAAGCCGCGCAAACCTCGTCGCTGTCATCGATATTATGAAAATCATCCAGAAATATCGACAGTTGCTTGTTCTTACTTTTCAGAAAAGAATAAAGATCACTTGAGAATGAGGATATTACTGTGTTAATTTTTTCTTTTGCGGAAATATTCTGAGATTTGGCAAGTGCTGCTTTCAGTTTACTTCCGAATTGTGTATGATGAAAATTATTTTCAAACGCGAGCGCGAATAGAAGAAAAAAATTCTCAATGGAATTATCATAAGGGCTTAAGCTGATCCATAATTTTAATTCCTTGCTCAGCTTATGATAATATTCAACCGAGAATGAGGTTTTTCCGTAACCTGCCGGCGCTGTAATGAGAATAAGCCGTTTGGATTTATTTAATAGTATTTTTTTCAGAAGACGGTCGCGGGAATAATAATAACCGGGAATCTCAGGCGTGATTATCTTTTGCGAAAACTCAATATTTAAAACCAATACAAATTTCCTCCATGAATTAATATAACCTTGTGAAACTATCAAAGATATATAACAAAGGCAATAATTAATTTAAGTTTCAAAAAAATTATTGCCTTAGAATATATATGTTTTTTCAAAAAAAATCTAAACTAAACTTTCCTCCGCAGCAATGATCTTAATATCTTCCACAGGAATAATAATACTTGACTGACCTTTTGAAGTAAGTTCAAATGCCTTATACTCACTGTTATCTTTCAGTCTTTCCTGCAGCTCAAAGCTCTTACGGATCTTTTCTTCAAACTCTTTCATCTTATCTTCGATCGAAAGCTGATTCTTTTTCTTCGCGATCATGTCTTCCCTGTAACGTTTCAGGAAGTATCCGATCGTTTCAACACGGATCTTTATTGAACCGGTGGGCTTGTTCTCATCAATATCCTTAAATGAGAAGTAAGGTGTACCTGAATCTTCAACAATCTCCTGAACTACGGTATATATAGGTGCATCGTGACCGCACTTGAATGATGAAAGCTCCAGGGCTACAAGATTAGGATGACGGGCAGTATATTTTGCAGCCCATACCTTTCTTGAAGTATTTTCTGAATATGAATTTTTCCATACATCGTTTATGTCATGCGGTGAACGGATAATCCCGGCACGAACTTCATCACCAAATAAGTCCTCAAGAACATCCGCATCAGTAGGTAATGCATCCTGGAAGAACACCGGATAACCAAGTTTCTGGAACTCCTCAAGTATCTCATGATTAATTCCCGGATCATTATGATAAACACGAGCCAGCACAACTATGCCGATCTTATCTTCCTTCTCAAGCATGTCAAGTACTTCACGTGATTTTTTCTTGAGATCATTTACAAACTGATAGTAAGCTTTGTAACCTTCCTTAACAGCTCTTCTGTTTTCATCTTCAGACACTCCGAGAATATCCTTGAAACAATCATACATTTGGTGGACCGTAAGCTGCTCATTCAATAACTGAACAAACGGACACAGATACTCAACTCCGAATTCTTTGAACAGATCACCCTCTTTGGTAAACGCGGCTTTCGCAGCTTCGATGGTTGCTGTTATGGTCGGACAGGAATTATGCGCCTGAGCGAATTCAAGATCCGAAGGCATATTATCAACTATCGGGGAGAAGAGGAAATCAATTTTCTTTTTCTTATTCTGTACATAAAGCAGATTGTGAATATGAGGTATTGCCACCTTTGAAGGGAAGCAGGGATCAATGCTTCCGCGCTTTGCACCTGCTTTATACATCTCTTCTGATGTAAATTCAGAATAGACAAAATTACCGGGCATCACACCGAGGGCTTCAAGATAAGCCGTGAAGAACGGAGTATGCTGATAATTATTTAATATGCGTGGAATTCCAAATACCATTTTCTTTCTCTTTTCTCTAAGCTCAACCTGTTTTGAATATGCTTCCTTATCTTTCTTTCCTGCAAAAATACCTTTTGGTTCTACTAATTCATCAAGCACCAGCGGCGCTTTGAAAGTTACCCATGCGCTATGTGCAGCCTCTTCGATCAGGTTAGGATTTAATTTTTTCATGTCGTCCAGCTCCTGCTTTATTCCTCTCATGTCTGCAATGTCTTCAACCGTTCCTTTTTCACATGTTGCAATGATAAGGCGCTGAGTGCCTTCCACCATTGCTACTTTTGATTTCGGATTAATTATATTTTCCGGCTCAATGATCTTCAGATCAATGAACTTTTGTCTTTCTTCTTCAAGCTTATCCTCCGGAATCATATCAGTCTTAACATCAATGAAGGTTCTCAGACATTTGTTCTTGCAGAAATAACATCTTGTTGTCTCTTCACGTGTTGATTTAAAAATAATTTTCGATACCCTGTCAAGACCTATAAACTCTGTCCTCTTGCCATTGTGGTAAAGTCTTGCTGCTTCAATACCGCAGCCGATAGCACCTGCTTCACCTGTGTGCTTATGAACAAATACCTTCGGCGTAATGCCGCTTCCTTTAAATCTTTCTTCAATAAAATCAACCTGTGTTTTAACAGCGGCTAAGTTATGCTGTGTTCCTCCCTGCAGCACAAATGTTGAACCAAGCTTTGCAAGGTTTGGGATTTGTGAAACGTAAAGCCAGATATTTTTCGGAAGAACATTAGCAAGACCTGCCATGATCTCTTCGGCTTTCCAGCCCTGCCGTTGAAAATCAACTATGTCAGACTGCATAAACACTGCACACCCGTAACCGAATACCGGAAATGTCTTCGCTGAAAATGCTTTGTCAGCAAACTCTTCCACTGTGTAGCCGAAACCTTGTGCAGTTGACTGAAGAAAATAACCGTTACCCGCGGAACATTGTGTATTAAGCTTGAAATCAACAACACGTCCCTGATTTAAAATTATGATCTTAATATCCTGTCCGCCGACATCACAGATTACATCAGTATCCGGATAGAAATGTAGACCCGCCTGTGTATGAGCAACTGTTTCAACAAGCGCTACGTCAGCATGAAGAACTTCTTTTAAAATATCTTTCGCATAACCTGTAGTACCAACACCTAAGATCTCAAGCGTTGCACCCTGAGCTTTTACCTGCGCTTCTATGTTTCCTAAAATTTCAATTGTATCTTCTATCGGATTTCCTTTTGAGAGCTGATAGGATTTAACAAGAACCTGCTTATCGAGTGATACTAAAGCTGCCTTTGTAGAAGTTGATCCCCCGTCAATACCAATAAATCCCTGCACTACTTCTCCCGGCTTGAATGTTGCAGGAATGAATTTTTCAACCTTATACCTGTCCTTGAATTCATTAAGCTCAACATCATTCTTTGATAGTCCGGTTGTATTACCGCCGGAAAGCTTTTTCTTTTCCTCATCTCTTCCGACAAGAATATAATGTTCAAGATCTTTCCATCCTTTATAAACACCGATATGAGCTTCTTCTTCCTTACCATATTCAATGGCGCCGATTGCAGCAAAGTACTGAGCATTATCAGGTACCTTAATGAGATCTTCAGGAGCAATACCCGGTGGCAATTTAACTTTTCTTTCTTCCCAGATTTTTGGAATGTTATGCTTCCAGCAATCTTTCATACCTTTAATATAACAGTTAGGTCCGCCCAGCAATAAAACTTCCGGCATCAATGTATGACCTCTGGTAAGTACAGATATATTCTGCTGTATAATTGATTCGAATAATGAAGCCATTAGCTGATCAGCAGGCACTCCGGATTTTTGCAGTCCGTTAATATCTGTTTCAGCGAACACGCCGCACTTACCCGCGACAGGATGTAACCTGATATCATAATATCCCATGTTACAAAGCTGATCTGCCGGGATCTTAAGCTTTGCGTTTATCTTATCAATAACGGCACCTGTACCACCGGCACACTTATCATTCATAGATGGAATTTTCTTTTTCTTTCCTGTCTCAGGGTCCGGCTTAAAAATAATTATCTTTGCATCCTGACCGCCGAGCTCAATGACAGAGTGTGTCGCGGGGTAAAGCTTTTCTACGGCAAGTGAAACTGCATTCACTTCCTGTACAAACTTTCCGCCGATATGCTTGCCGATATTTGATCCTCCTGAACCGGTGATGAAGCATCTGACCTCTGAAGGATCTGTGATGTCACATTCAATTTCGATCTTCTTAAGAAGCTCTAAAGATTTTTCCGGCTGCTTTGTATCATGACGATGATACTCGGACCAGATAATTTCATCTTTATCGGTATCGATCACTACAGCTTTTACAGTTGTAGAGCCGACATCAAATCCAATACTGAGATTTCTTTTTGAACTCATAACTTTTATGATTTTAGATTTTTAATTTTTTTATCATTCTATCAAAAGAACCTGAACACAAGGAAAGTTAAGAAAATTTTAATTGCCAAACTCCAAAGACATCTTGATTCGTTTTATTATTTCTTCATCCAGACTTCACCATCCATATCAATGATCTTGTCCTTATCAAACTTTGAATTTGTGATAAGCCCTGATACGTACTTAAAATTAATTACATTGTTATCGATAGTGTACGTTCCTTTATCTTCAACGCCAAAGTCCTTTACATTGAAAGTTCCATCAGCATTCATTTCCCTGAAACTGGTTTTGTCGCTTTCAGTTTCGTACCGTCCGGCGACAGATGAGTTTCTGAGGACAGGGCTCAATTCATCCTTGCTGAGAGCACTGTCTTTTTTCTGCGACTGCTTGTCAGTGGTCAGCTTTTCTTCATTCCTGCTACACGAATAAAACTGTGCTGCAAAAACTACACTGAAAACAATTGCAAAAATGAACTTCATAAACTTTTAAATACTTTTAGTTTTATAAATTTCTTTTGATAAATATAGCTTAGGCATCTATTTCTTCTTTACTTAAAAGTATAGAATCTATTTCAGTAAGCTCCATCTCTTCATCTTCAAGATAAAGCTCGACAGCTTCTTTAAGATTGGTTTTCGCCTCATCTATACTTTCACCAAATGAAGAAACTTCCACATTCAAACATTTTGAAACGTAATGTTTATCCTCTTTTTAGATGACATAATCTATTTTTTTCAAGAAGATGTTTTATTTACTAATTAAAATTAATTAAAACAAATTTAATTTTTAAACAAACTTGCAAACTACACGAAGTAAATAAACTTAACTTACTCACCTACTCAACAAGCTCAACTCACTCAACTCACTCAACAAACTCAACTCACTCAACTCACTCAACTTACTCAACTACTCAACTTACTCAACTACTCAACCTACTTAACCAACTCAGCTTCCAAAGCAACTTCTTTTTGACTAACACTCTTGATTCCTTCTTTCTTCATCAGCTCTGAAACATCTAAAATAAAGCTTGCACCTATACCTGAAATTCCTTTTCTGTGCGAAACATGAAAGAACGGACTTTGAAGTTCATCATGTGTTTCAACATACGCTTTGATCTCATCAAGTGAATAACCGGTCTTTTCGAGACACTCCTTATATTCGATCTTTGCTTTTGCTTTCGCTTCACCAAGCGCCATCTGAACTCTGGAGTGCGCGTTGACATCTCCTTCACCAGATGTTTCGATCGGAAGGAATATCATATCCTTGTATCGGCTTGTTACTGCTGACTGTACTCCGTCAGACTGTGTTGATGGCATACATCCGAAGGGTTTCAGCGAAAGGATCATGTGGCAAAGATTATTTACCGTATAGTAAATGCTCTTTCCAACTTCAAGATGTCCTTCTCCACCTTCAACTCTTGAGTGATAGAAATCATGTGCAAGTTCTTTAAGAATCTTTTGATCAATAAGTTCATGCGGAAGTTCACCGAAAGCTTTTCTATACCTGTTATATTCACGGTCAAAAATTCTTTCTGCAATTGTAATCACTGCTTTTGAAGAATTATAATCCTTCACAAGTTTGAATTTTTCCTTCAATGTTGCCTTAGCATCACTTTCTTTGTAAACATTGATACCTTTCTGATCTTCATTCACTGATTTTGCCTGATGAAGCATATACATTATCCACGTCGCAACTGGTTCGACAAGAACCTGAGCTCCTTCTTTCTCAAGGAATGGGAACATATTAAAATTACCGTCGCCTTCAGTTGTCTGCGCCCAGAATTCTCCCGTGATCTTTACGATAGGCTTCATTCTCGTTCTGTCAACTTTGATCTGATTAAACTTCTCTCTTGCAAGCATTGCTGTTTCAAGATAATAATCGCCAAGTATCTGATCTATAAATTTAGTAACATATTCAGAAGCCGGCATTTTCTGTATCAGCTTTCCTATTCTTGAATTAAAATCAAAATATCTTTTGCTCCTAAGCTTTTCATAGAACAATACCATTACTTCATCGATCACTTTATTTGTTTCGCCTTCATTCACTTCATAAGGTCTGATATGATAACCCATTTCATTCAGAATATCACCCAGCATCATTGCATTAATAAGTCCGAGGAAGAAATCAAGGTTCAGTTCAAGTCCTGCTTCAGCTTCTTCCTGTGAAAGCCCCGCTGTCTGCTGAAATAATAAAACCCTGAAACCGTCAAAGCCGGAATTACGAAGAGCCAGTCTGTATTCAGCTTCATACATTCCAAACCTGCAGGGACCGCAGGCACCGGCTGTAAAGAAAACATAGTTATCAATTATATCCTGACGGTCAATTCCTGTTGATTCAAGATGCTGAAGATACTGAACCAAATTTCCGACTGTAAAATATGTCGGGTTGCATTGTCCGTTATTGCCGTATTCCTTGCCAAGCTGAAAGGCTTTTTTATCCGGTGTAGGTATGGAATTTGTTTTATATCCAAGTCCTTCAAGTGCGCCCTGAATTAATTTCTCGTGCTTCCAGGTAAGACCACCGAATAAGATCGTTGTTTCAGCTCTCTGATCCTTTGTAAAAATTTTCTCAAAAGGTCTTTTGAAATGATTTATCTTTTTGTCTTCAACTCCATACTCTGACTCAAGACGCTTCTTTTCTTCAAGCAGCATTTGCTGGATCATTTGTTCGCGGTTAAGCTGGTCTTTCTGTGCTTTGTCAATTACCGGTATTGATTCGGGATTGATTGTTTTAGTTTCCATAGTTTAATTAATTTAGAATTAATAATTATGAATTATTTAATATTTTGATTTTTTATTTTTAATTTAATTGTAATTCAATATTTCCTGAGTACATATTCTTGCAGACTTAACTGCGCTTTCTATTGTAGCAGGTAATCCTGTATCTGTCCAGTCACCGGCAACAAAAAAATTATTGTATCCGGTAAGGTGCTTCTGCCTGAACTCCTGACTTTTATGGTCAGGAATAAACGTTGCTCTCTTTTCCTTTATCACTTTATAGCCGGATAATTTTAACTTATTAAAATTAGTGATCGTACTACTGAGTTCATTAATGCATAATTTATAAATTTCCTCCGCATCCATATTCATGACCTGAAGATCGTCTGCACCGCTAATGACGAGACTCAAATGCCTTTCCGATCTTTTGAATATCCACTGAACCACCGTACCGATAAGACCGGTCATCCCGAATGAATTCTCCGGAATTATGTCAGGAGAAATATCTTCATCAAAGAACAAGTGAATTGAAACTATGCCTGAAGGCAGCAGCAGCTCAGACTTAAATCCATTATCGTAATATACCCTGTCATCAAATAATTTTTTGAATGCAAAAAATGGAACTGCAGAAATATAATAATCAGAATAAATTTTACTATCGTCTTCCATAGTTACGCAGTCGATTATCTTATCTCCGGTTGCATCTTCTTTCATAATTATTTTATCAACTCTTTTATTCAGCAAAACTTCAGTATTATTTTTTTTAAAATACTCTACAGCTTTATCGATCAGCAGCTCATTGAGATTGACTTTCGGAATGACAAGTGTAGAGTTGCTGTTAGAATTAAAACCTGTCTTTAAAACATTCAGAAATATCTTCACGCTTATATTTTCAAGTCTTGTATTAAATACTGCAAGGACAAATGGCTCCCAGAAATACCGGATCAGCTTCTGAGTCTGATTTATGCCGGTCAATAATTCCTTCACATTGATAAATTTATCTTCAAGATCATTATCATCATTAAGCAACTTCTTAATATTCTTCAAAGCGAACTTATCTTTTAAGCCAAAGGCTTTAAACTTCAGCAGACCCTGAAGAAGATTCATAGGAGGCTCAATATCAGGGCAGCTCAGCTTAAAAACTTTTTTCTCAGTATCAATAAAATTTATCTCAAGTCCTTTTTGGAAATTCACAAGATCATAAGAACCGATTATATTAAGATACTCAAACGTATTTTTATACCAGCCTGCAAGTATGTGCTGACCATTGTCAAAGAACATTCCTCTTTCTTTATCAAAAAAACTGTAAGCCCTTCCTCCTAATTTCGGAGAAGCTTCTATCAGTGTAACCTGAAATCCAAGTTCATTTAGAAATACTGCTGAAGATAAACCTGCAATACCTCCTCCTATAATTGTTACAGTTTTTTCCGGACTCATTTTCCGTTGAGACCTAATGACCGTTCATCAAAGCTATACAGCAGCTTATACTTCACAAAAACTCCCGCGGTTATGTACAGCTTCTTCAGCTTCGACACGCGTACTCTATTATCAAATATATTATAATTTTTTTTCACTATGATCTTAAGGACCCTGAAGTAAATATGCTCCATTATTCTTGCTGCAAACATCAGACCTTTATCTTCTTTCGTAAGATAGCTGTTGGCTTTTTCATAATATGAAGCAGCTCTTTCACATTCATATTTCATCAGCTTAATAAAATTTTCATTATAGGTAAAGCTCATTAAATCACTTTCACTGTAGTTGAATTTTTTCAGATCCTCAGCGGGAATATAGATCCTTCCCTGTTTCGCATCTGATTTTATGTCCCTCAGAATATTTGTCAGTTGTAACGCGATCCCGAGATTGATCGCAAAGTCTTTTGTCTTAGGATTATTGTAGCCGAATATCTCTATGCACATCAGACCGACAGTCGAGGCGACATTGAAGCAATAATCAACAAGCTCGCCGAATGTGTTATATCTTTTTTTTCTGAGATCCATTTCCATACCTTTAATAAGATCAAAAAATGGTTCGACGGGAATGTTAAACCGCTTGATGATCCTGTTCACACTGTTAAGAATTGAGTATTTTGAGTCGCCGGACTTAAGGGCTTTCTCAAACTCATTTCTCCATTCCTTAATTTGAAAAAATTTCTTCTCTTCACTTTCATTCTCATCATCGACAATATCATCTGTCTTTCTGCAAAAAGCATATACAGTATTGATAGCGTCATTCTTTTCCTTCGGCAATAGCGAAAATGAATACAGGAAGCTGGATTTACTTTTTGCAGTAATCTCCTTCTCTTTTTTACCTATCTCGTCAATGACCCTGCTCATTTCCAAATTAGTTTTCCGGCTAATTTCAATTTATCAAAATAATTTATTTCAACTCTCGTGCTCAAAACATTATAATTGATCCGCTCAATTTTATTTAAGATTTCCAAACCGCCTATTATCGTTGCCTTCAATTCAAACCTTAATCTTCCTCTGACAAGGCTTAAAATTTTCTTTCCTTCATCAAAAATGGTTCTTGTATCGTTAATAAGCTCTTTCATAATCTTTCTGAAATTGTCATTTTCAATTTTATCAAAAAGCATCTTTTCATTGTAATTGTTTTCATGCATTGCCTTTTGCGGAATGTAGATCCTGTTAATTTTCAGATCCACTGAAACATCCTGCCAGAAATTCGCAAGCTGTAATGCCGTACATACTTTATCTGAATAATGAAAGCACTCTTTATCCTTCGACGGATTATAACCAAAGACATAAAGAACAAGATGACCAATAGGATCAGCCGAAAATTTCGAATATTCCAGGAGTTCATTAAAGTTGTTATATCGATCTTTAATAGCATCCTGCCTGAAAGCCGTCAGAAGATTTCTTAATTCTTCCGCGGGTATTTTTAATTCATTAATTGTATTGTAAAGAGCGATGAATATATTTTGCGTTTCAGGATTCAGAGTATCAAGCGTTTCATTTTCAATCTTAGTAAGCTCATTATCAAAATCATTAAGCATACGGAGCTTCTGTTCCCCGGAATATTTATTCGAGTCGGCGATGTCATCTGCCGTTCTTGCATAGGCATAAATGCTGTAAACGAACTTCCTTTTGCTTTTTGGAATAAGCAGAGATCCGACCGGAAAATTTTCATAATGTTTTACAGAAATTTCTTTACAATATTGATATGCATAGTCAAAGTCTGGTTGCATAATATATCTCGAACGAAAAAATTTTAGATTATGTCTTCGGAAAAAGCGTGATATGCTAGATCTGTAAGGAGGATTTCAGTGTAATTATTTCAATCTGGACAAAGGCTATCTTCTGCAGATCTATAAGTGAAGAAGAAAGCTTGATTATCCTGTTGGAAATTATGTTAAGGATATTCCGGATATTAATTTGTAAAATTGAAATGAAATTGATCCATCTTATCTGGAATGAATATTTATTTGAGTTAGCGGGGTCGGTGGGTAAATAAAAGAATGAAAAGAATAGAACTGATATGAATGAAACAAGCACTATCAACATGCGTTTCGGCATACTGATCTTTGAATTATAAATGTTTGACCAATAGCAATTATGGCAGATCTTTCTGTAAAACTCCATGGTAAGAAAATGCTGAAGGCACCAGGCAAGTTTTACAAAAAAACTTTTCTTAAATATATTTTTTATTATATCTGCCATTTTGTTTTATTATGGAAAACTAAATCTATTAATTTTAAATGTCAAGTTAACTAACGTAGTTCAATACCCTTCGCAGACTTTTTGCAATATTGAACTTTTAACCACACGTTAGCAAAACATTCAAATTGCAAATTTCTATTTTCTATGCCGTAAAGAAATACCCACTGCCAAAAAAAATAAAACCCGTTACAATTATTGATCCGGTTTCAGCTAACTTCATCCAGATTTGTAAAAGTTAATCTGCCTTGTCCAAGAGAAGTTTTGATAGTGGAAAAGTTAATCTGGACTTTTCAAAAGAAATGTTGTTAGTGAAAAGGTTAATCCGGATTTATCAGTCCCCGCTGTGTCTCCCGCAATTGCTTAAATTTAAAAATTACGAAGTATTCCGTTGCGGGGATTCAGCAGAGAACTTTTGCAAAATGAAAAAACCTGCAATTTGCACTCTCACCCAAATCATAAAACCTTGCACTCAAACATTTATATCCAAAAAATTGTCGGCTAAATTCCATTTTCCATATACCGGATTCTTATGAATGTAGTTTAGCTTTTATCTGACAAATTTCCATTTTATTAATTCTTTGCAATCCAATGAATCTTCAAAACTTTCATGCTGATAGCCTTTAGACCCGCTATGTCCCTGCAGTTGAAGAGTTCGTTAAATTTAAATATAAACATTTGCGGGAGACACATCGGGGATTGGAAATGTTTTTGACAGCACTGAATTAAACTCAATTAAACTTTTCATTCATATTGCTAATTGAATAAGGAATTTTTAACTTACCAATAATATTAAGTTAAAGTACAGCTTCTCCCCGAAGCTTTAACTTCCCCCAAAATTATTACCCCAAATTTTTTTTAACTTAATCATTAGGAGATTATGAATTTTAAATTCTTCACAATCTTGTTATGCCTTCTCTTCATCTTTACGGGGTATTCTATTTCTGCAGTATATTATGTCTCATCTACGGGGAATGACAATAACAACGGTTTGTCCACATCAGCAGCATGGAAAACAATTACAAAAGTAAATTCTTCAATGTCCTCCTTCAACGCGGGAGATCAGATTCTCTTTAAAAGAGGGGAAATCTTTTCAGGAACACTTACCATTACCAAGGGTGGCACGACCGGAAATCAAATTGTATTCGGCAGCTACGGATCAGGAAATTTACCTGAGATCACCGGTAAAAAAGCCGTCACTGCCTGGACACTTCATTCAGGTAATATTTACAAAGCAACCATCAGCGACACTATTTCACACCTTTATATAGGATTCAAGTTAATGACCATTGCAAGATTTCCTAATACAGGTTTTTTAAAAATCGATGTCGGAAATAATAAAGTCGGTTTTTATGATGCAGCTCTAAATCAAAGTAATGGATACTGGAGCGGCGCAAATTGCCGTGTCAGAACTGTCAACTGGACTTATGAAAGCAGGATCGTAAATACTTTTGGAAGCGGTAACATAACTTTCACATCACCAACTATTTATAATACCGGTGCAGATTGGGGTTACTTTTTTGATAATAAACTTGTACTGTTAGATGCGCAAAATGAATGGTATCATGACCGTTCAAACAGCCTGCTTTATTTTTATGCTCCAAGCGGAGTGAATCCAAACACTCTCACGGTTGAAGCGGTTGTCAAAAAAAATGTTCTGCACTCCAATCTAAGTATTCACAACTTTACAATTCAGGATCTGAAGGTTACAGGCGGCAGGGATATGGGTATGGATTTTTATACCAGCAATAATATTACCATACAAAGATGTTACATTAATCATACCGGACTAAACGGAATAAGAATTAACGGATTAAATAACACGATCGATCAGAATACATTCGAAGACAATTTAAACAACAGCTTTGGCGGAGTTAATACAAACTCGATTATTAAAAATAATATATTTAACAGGACCGGTCTTGTTCCTGGTTATGGATATACAGGCTGGGGGTATATTGCACTGGATGTTAACGTATGTTCGGGGACTGTAATTGAATTCAATAACATTGACAGTTCAGGTTATACAGGTATCAGTGTTGCAAAGAGCACCATTGTAAGGAACAATGTCATTGACTATTCTTGTCTTGTATTAAATGATGGTGCCGGGATTGATATTACAGATTGCGATACATTGAGAATCCTGAATAATATAGTTTCTAATACAATTGGAAATTTTGAAACTAGCGCTCTTGCAGGAGGTTCTTACAGCTGTGGCATTTATGTCAACGGAGCTTTAATGAAAAACTCTACCATCAGCGGAAATACCTGCTATACCAACAGATACTACGGAATACTAATCGACCATAAAAATACACCGGTCAATAATGTCATAACAGATAATACGTGCTATAACAATTTTTTCGGACAAATTTTATTTACGGATTTTTCTGCTGTAAATTATGTCCCTTCATTCAATACAGTTGTTAGAAGAAATATACTCTACAGTCTTCAGGCAGCACAGAACTGTATGGAACAGCGAGTAAAAACTTCAGCGAGTTTCTCAGATTACGGTAACTTTGACAGCAACTACTATTGCAATCCCTACAGCGAATTTGTTGTAAGAAGAACTAATTCCTTCGGCACGTATGTAACTACTCCTTACTCCTTATCGGCTTATCAGTCCCTATCAAATGAAGACCTGAATTCTAAAGCAACTCTTTATTCATTTGATCAGTATGGAATTACCGATACTCTCAGCGGTAATCTGATAACCAATTTTCATTTTAATACAAATGTCAGTAACTGGGTAAACTGGCCCGCCGGATCTACAATTGCCTGGATCAATAATCCTCTGCTGGATGCCGGAGCAATGAGAATCAGATGGACTCCGCAGGGAGGATATACTCAGTGTCTTGTATTGAGCAACAGGTATCCGATAGTTAAAGGTAGCAGTTATCTTGTAAGTGTAAGTGCTTTAGGAGATCATAGCGGCACATTCAATATGTGGGGACGATCATCATTCAATTCTTCGTTACAAACTTTCCCACAAACATTTCTTGCTTATGAAAATTACAGAAAGGAATTAAGCTTCACCTTTAAAGCTGATACTACCGATCCTCTTGCCTATGTATCAGTCGGATTGATCTCACCGGACTCACTTGTATATGTGGATAATGTAAATATATATCATGTAAGTGTTGATAAAATTGATTCAACTGCTAAGTCAAAACTTTTTGTGAACAAGAATAATTATGCTGCAGCATTTTCACTTAACGGTATTCCATACAGTGACATTGACGGAAACCCGGTCGGCGGAAATTCAATCAATATTCCTGCATACTCTTCAAAGATCCTCATTAATGCTGACTTCATTCCTTCAAGACATCTTCAGCTAAAAACATTTGTCGAAGGTCTTTATAATTCCGGTTTAAATACAATGACTGAAGATACTGGCAGGGTATATTTAAGAAATTTAATTTCTCCATATAGTATCGTTGATTCAGGTAAGTCTCTTTTTGACATCAATGGAAACTCATCATTTAATTTTTTCAACGCATTTAATGCTGTCAACTATTATATAGTCTTCAAGCACCGAAGCTCTGTAGAAACATGGTCAAAGTCCGCATGGGTTTTCACCAACAATGAGCTCAGCTATGACTTTACGACCGCAGCGAACAAAGCTTACGGAGACAATCTCAAGCTTCAGGGCTCAAAGTATTGTGTCTATAGCGGTGATATTAACAACGACGGACAGGTAGAAGTAGGTGACTTGATATCGGTTTACAATAAAACAGTAATGATCGCCACAGGTTATCTGAACGAAGATATAAACGGAGATGATATTGTTGACGTAGACGATCTGAATGTCGCTTACAATAATACCGTCAGTCTTATTGGAATTATCAGACCGTAATTTTTAATTGATCTGCGTTTTGATATTAACCCCGGTGAAAAATTTGCCGGGGTTTTTTGTTTATCTTTATTTATAATGAATCTCACCTTGCGTTTTCCCCCGTTCCCGCTTTGACGGGCAACGCATTCTTAGGGTAGAGACAACGCATGCGTTGTCTCTACCACCACGGGCGTTGTCTCTACCACCACGGGCGTTGTATTTGGGATTTATGTTAATTTTGTTTAAAAAATTGTGATACTATTTTTAATTCGTGATCATTGGTGAAATTCGCGGCAAAGCTTTTCCTTATTTTGGACGATTGTGATTTACCATAAGTAGTGTCCAAAACGTTTTTAATTATTAATATTAAATGTGAAATTGTTTCCGAATTAAATATTAT
>JAWXBH010000075.1:0-18710 GCA_034439935.1 bacterium | reverse complement strand
GCAAAAGCTTCACCTTTTTTTAAACCTCTTCTTACAAAATAGATAACTGCAATTATCACAAGTATGGGTATCGCAAAGCTGAGATATAGAATTATGTCGAATGTCTGCATTTATTAAAAATTTAAATAATTTTATATTCAATCTGTTTTGGTAATATTTTAGCACTAATTTCGAACCTTTAAAATCAATCTTTAAATAACACCTGAAGATTTATTTATGCTGTCCAAATAAATTTATATCAATTCTGTTTTTAAAATTAGTGATAATATTTCTAATTCGTGATCATTCGTGAAATTCGTGGCAAGCTTTTTCTTTACTTTGGACGGATGTTCCCACTAAGTTAATTTTTAAATAAAGTTATGGACTGAATTTTTTTTTTAAAAAAGCTATCTTTATAAAATAAATTAAACTTTCTATTTCATTGAGTAAAATTCAAAGATATCCTGTCGAGAAATTTTTTTCCGTTAGAACTATATTTGGCTATACAAAATCCGCAAATGACAAGAAAATATTTTTTATTACCAATACTACGGGCACTCCACAGATATGGTCTGTACCGACAGAAGGCGGATGGGCTGATCAGATCTCTACCTGGAATGAATCAGTAAAATACCTGTCACATAATCCCAAAACAAAAGAGCTCGTATTCATGAGTGATACTAACGGCAACGAAAATCTACAGATATATAAAATGCCGGATGAAGGCGGTGATACGGATCATCTTACCGCCGGCTTCGAAGATTCACAATGCTTTTTTCACCAGTTCAATAAGAAAGGAAATAAATTTTTATTCTCTTCGAATAAAAGACTGAAGTATAATTTTGATACTTATGTTCAGGATCTGAAAACAAACAAGAGCGTTTTAATAAAAAGTTTTGATGATCACTATCCGACACACGCATTATCGTGGAGCGGTAATGAGAGGTACTTTACTTTTCTTAAGTTTTACGGGAACATCAACATTGACATACTTCTGTATGACAGCAAGCAGGATACAATTGAAAATATAACTGAACATGACATTCAGAATAATGTGTATAACGGTTTGTCCGAATTTGATAAGGCAAGCAACGGCTTTTATTATGTCACTGACGAAGGGCGTGAATTTAAAGGAATAAAATATTACGACATAAAGAAGAAGAAGTCGCGTTGGATTGTAAAGGATAAATGGGATGTTACCGGCTTTTGTCTTTCACACAATAACACACAGATCGTTTATACACTTAATGTTAACGGAAGCACTTCACCGAAGCTGGTAAATCTTAAAACAGATAAGACATCGAAGCTTAAGCTGCAGAAGGGAAATTACTCCTACGTAAAGTTTACTTCAGATGATAAAAAAATAATTTACATGTGTGACAGCCCGCTTAATCCTGCCGATATTTTTATTTACGATATTAAAAAAGAAAAATTAAAACAGATAACCAATTCACTTGTCGGAGGAGTTTCAAAAAAAGGTCTGACAAAACCCAAAGATGTTTTTTACAAAAGTAAAGATGGTTTGAAAATTCATGCCTTGCTTTATATTCCTGAAGGACTGAAAAAGGACAGAACAAATGCCGCAATTGTCTGGCCTCACGGAGGACCTGAGCATCAGGAAATTCACAACTACAGCAAGTATTTACAGGTAATGGTAAACGCGGGATATATTGTAATTGCGCCAAACTTCAGAGGAAGCACAGGGTACGGAAAAACTTTTCAAAAGCTTATTTATAAAGATTGGGGCGGAGCTGAATTTCAGGATGTGCTTGGGAGCGTTGATTACCTGAAACAGACAGGTTACGTTGATTCTGAAAAGATAGCAATTGTGGGTGGAAGCTTTGGTGGATTTATGTGCATGACATGTATCACTAAAGCGCCTGAGCTTTGGAAGTGCGCGATAGATATTTTCGGACCGGCTAATCTTTTTACTTTCATTAATTCTGTTCCGGCTCACTGGAAGAAAGGAATCATTGAACTTGTAGGAGATCCTGAAAAAGACAAAGAGATGCTTACTGAAAGGTCACCTATTAATTTTATTGATAACATAAAATGTCCGCTGCTGGTGGTTCAGGGAAAGCATGATCCGAGGGTTGTTGAAGCTGAATCGGAGCAAATCGTAAATAAGCTTAAGGAAAAGAACAAACCTGTCGAATATATTTTTCTTGAAGATGAAGGTCACGGTTATAGCAAGGTTTCAAATCAGATAAAAGTGTTTGAATCAAAGCTGCAATTTCTGGATAAATACTTAAGGTAAAATTTGGAAAAAGGTAAATTAGTTTTAGAGAACGGTAGTATTTTCGAAGGAAAGATCTTCGGACATAAAGAAAGCGCTTTTGGTGAAGTGGTATTTAATACATCGCTCACAGGATATCAGGAGATATTAACTGATCCTTCTTATTTTGGACAGATCGTCATCCTGACCTATCCCCTCATCGGTAATTACGGAACGAATGACATTGATGTGGAATCTGAAAAGGTTCAGGTGAAAGGTCTGGTCGTAGGAAACTATGAAGATGAATGGAGTAATTTTGAAGGTGAGAGATCGCTCGATAAATATTTATCCGATAACAGAACAATTGGAATTACCGGCATCGATACACGCGCTTTAACAAAAATGATTAGAAGCGAAGGAGCAATGAGAGGTCTCATCACAAGAGAGAATCTCAGTGACAATAAACTTATAAGTAAAGTGCTGGCATCACCATCGATGGAAGGACAGGATCTTGTGAAAGAAGTATCAACAAAGAAAAGCTATGTATTGAAATCTGGCAATCCGAAATACAAGATCGCGTTTTATGATTTTGGAATTAAGAAAAATATACTGACTGAATTTCTGAAACAGGATGTTGAAATAAAAGTATTCAATGCTGAAGATGATTACAAAAAAATTCTTGCCTTCAAACCGGACGGAATTTTTCTTTCGAACGGACCTGGAGATCCTTCAGCAGTCAGCTACGGCATCGAAAATACCAGAAAGCTAATTGAAACAAATATACCTGTATTCGGGATCTGCCTCGGACATCAGCTCATCGCTCATGCTCTTGGCGGTAAAACTTATAAGCTTAAGTTCGGACACCGCGGAGGGAATCATCCGGTTAAAAATCATTTAAAAAATAAGATTGAAATTACATCTCAAAACCACGGCTTCGCTGTTGATGAAAATTCACTGGATAAAAATAAAATTGAAATTACTCATACAAATCTCTATGACGGAACTAACGAAGGTCTCTGTCATAAAACACTCCCGGTAATGTCTGTCCAGTATCATCCTGAAGCTTCACCCGGTCCCAATGACAGCAAGTATCTCTTCGATGATTTTATGAAGATGGTAAGAAGATTTTAGATTTTGGATTTTTCTGATTTAATTTTGATACGTTTAAAGACAAACGTTTTTTTCATTTAATTTCTACTATTTACATCCCACATACTTATTTTACCAAAAGCATTTTTTTAGTTACTGCATTACCTCCTGAGACCAGCTTATAATAGTAAATACCTGAGGCAAAATTTCCTGCATTAAATTTCACTATGTAATTACCCGGAATAAGTTTTTCATCCAACAATTCTGACACCACTCTTCCCTGCATGTCATAAACTTTCAAAGAAGACTGTTCTGCTTTATCAATTGTAAATTTTATGTTTGTTTCAGGATTGAAAGGGTTCGGATAATTCTGATCAAGATGAAATCTAACCGGCTCGCTTCCGTTCTCAACGCCTGTCGGAACATATTGCGTAACGGGTTCGGTAATTGTCACGTGACCATTTGGCGTGACGATCTCTCCATAATATGTTGTTCCAATGATATAAGGATATTCCGGATTTCCCAATGAATCTATATTTATATAATATGCATAAATGCCACTTTGGTATTCCGGCGTCACCGAAAATCTTCCGTTATGACGATCAAGATCGCTGCCGGTTGCAAGTGAATAATCCTCGACAAAACAACCGAGCGGATACTGAGTGCTTACCGCGGGACCCCACTGTGCTTGCGGAAGCACTGTGCCGTCAGGAAGAGTTGTACGCGTTGTAAGATTTCTTTTAACGTAGCCGCTTATCATTCTCTTAATGCCGCCTGTTCCGTTTGCATTCGCGTAACCGTAAGGTCCATACAATGGGAAACCGTCCAGCATATAGCCGAGCAGAGGTGAGTGCTGTGAGGGATTTGGTGTGTATAATTTTTTCATGTTGATATGGTAATGATAAACACCACCCGGAGCAGGATGTCCGCCCGAAGTATCAAAACTTACCGCTTCAAAATATTGAGCAACCCGATGCCAGATGTTCTGATTATTGTATGACATCGCATCTCCGGAATTAAAGACCGCGACTCCATTGATCAAAACTCCTATCGGTCCATTTCCTGCTGCTGATGGAGTCGGATCAGCTACCGGTACTCTTCGAATTTTGAATGTCCAGTTCTGATTTGATGCAACATTCGGGTTCATCGTCCAGGGTCCGATCGTATATGAAGGTATTCCTGTCGCCTTTACGTATGAAAAGTTCGCTGAATAAAATACCTGTTGAACATCGGCAAGTATCCCGTTATAACCTGTTGCTCCGGTTATATTCTGTTTCCATGAATAAATGTCCGGTGTGATCTGTGAATTAATTTTAGCTGTAAAAATGAAAATGAGAATTGCGAAAATAATGATTTTCATAAAATAATTAGTTTTTGAATTTATCTAAAAGCTTTGCGCTTTCTTCCGAAAGCTTGAGAGCCGTTAATTTATTATTATAATTGTATGCAACATGCCTGTAATCTTTTTCGGTATTGAAAACAACAGTGATCAGCGCGGAGCTGTCTTTATAAAATGTCATTGTACCAGAAGAGATGCAGTAAAGGTATGGAAAAGGTTCGTCCGAAATAGTCTGCTCGATTGCCGTAAGTTCATTAACATCGGTAATGTCAACGCTCTTAAGATTCATTTTACCGGATGAATCAAAATCAGCTTTATAAGTGATCATGATCTTATCCGCTGATGAAAGATCGGGCAACCCGCTCTCAGTCGGCTTTTCAGCACAGGATGTGAATGTAATGATCAGCATTACGAAAATGATCTTATAAATGGAGGACATGGGGGAAAAATATTTTGATAAAATTAATAAGCTCATCCTGAATATGCAATAGTTCAATTGTAAATATTTGTTTCAAAAATCTTATGATCCGGATCAGTCAGATTATAAGTTATGGTTATGAGACTTTAGGACACTAATACTTGTGGCACATTTAAGTATACTTTGACTCGGCATAAAAATTATTCTCAAATGTGCCACAAGTAACACCGGCAAAATATTTCATTCGTTTTGGACGGATTTGGATCTTGTTCTGTCCATCTGTAAATGTTCATTTATAATGAATCCGTCATTTTGTATTTTTGTTAAAAATAAATATTTACTATATGGATGCACAGCCATCAATTGAATACAAAAAGAGAGTAATGATGTTCGACAGAAAAGATTACGATGATGAGACTCTTCTGAATTTTTACAAATCAATTCTTTTACCACGAATCATAGAAGAGAAGATGCTTCTTTTACTGCGCAAAGGTAAAATATCAAAATGGTTTTCCGGAATAGGTCAGGAAGCAATCTCCGTCGGACTTGCGATGGCATTGGAAAGAGATGAATACATTCTGCCGATGCACCGTAACCTCGGCATTTTCACAACACGCGGTGTTCCGCTTAACAAACTTTTCAAACAGCTTCAGGGAAAATATAACGGCTTCTCAAAAGGAAGAGAACGGTCTTTTCATTTCGGTACAAATGAATATCACATTGTCGGTATGATCTCTCACCTCGGTCCGCAACTCGGGATCGCTGACGGAATTGGACTTGCAAGCCTTCTGAAAAAAGAAAATAAAGTAACAGCAGTGTTTACCGGTGAAGGAGGCACAAGCGAAGGGGATTTTCATGAAGCTCTGAATGTAGCCGCTGTGTGGAACCTCCCTGTGATGTTCGTAATTGAGAACAACTGCTACGGACTTTCAACTCCTGTCAATGAACAATATAAATGTGAAGACCTTTCTGAAAAAGGAATGGGCTACGGTATGGAGTCGATCCAGATTGACGGAAACAACCTGCTTTCTGTTTATGACACATTCAAAACTTATGCTGAATCTATCCGCGCAAATCCGCGTCCCCTACTGATCGAATGTAAAACCTTCCGCATGCGCGGTCACGAAGAAGCTTCAGGAGTGAAGTATGTTCCCAAAGAGCTTTTTGATGAATGGGGAAAGAAAGACCCCGTCACGAATTATGAAAGCTATCTTATGGATGAAGGTATTCTTGATGAAAGCCTGATCAATGAGATCCGTGACGAATATAAAAAAGAAATTGACGTCGCGCTTGAAGAAACCTTTGCAGAACCGGAAGTCATTGCTGACACAGCTTCTGAGCTTAAGGATGTTTATGCTCCTTTTGATCAAAAGATAATTAATCCGATAACTGATAAAAAATCACCGAAAAGATTTGTTGATGCTATCTCGGACGGGCTCAGACAGTCACTTGAAAAATATGATGATCTTGTGATAATGGGTCAGGACATTGCAGAGTATGGCGGAGTTTTTAAGATCACTGAAAATTTTTATAAGGATTTCGGCAAAGATCGAATTCGTAACACGCCGCTTTGTGAATCAGCCATTGTCGGGACAGCTTTGGGTTTATCGATAAAAAAAATTAAGTCGGTTGTCGAGATGCAGTTCGCTGATTTCGTAACGAGCGGTTTCAATCAGATCGTGAATAATCTTGCAAAGATATATTACCGGTGGGGACAGAATGCCGATGTAGTGATCAGAATGCCCTGCGGCGGCGGTGTAGGCGCGGGACCTTTTCATTCGCAGTCGAATGAAGCGTGGTTCTTTCATACTCCCGGTCTGAAGATATTTTATCCGTCCAATCCCTTTGATGCAAAGGGAATGATAGCTGCTGCAATCGAGGATCCTAATCCGGTTATGTTCTTTGAGCATAAGGCGCTTTACAGGAGTATTACGGAGGAGATACCGGATGATTATTATACGGTGGATACTTGTAGTGCAAAATTTATTTTGCGAGGGGATGATGTAACTATTGTGACCTATGGCATGGGTGTTCAATGGGCGAAGAATGTTCTGAAAAATAATCCTGATATATCTGCTGATCTGATCGACCTTCGCGTTCTTCTTCCCTGGGATAAAAAAACTGTTGAAGAAAGTGTCATTAAAACAGGTAAGGTTATTGTCTTGCACGAAGACACGCTTACCGGCGGCATTGGTGCCGAGATAGCTTCACATATTTCAGAACATTGTTTTAAAAACCTCGATGCACCGGTAATGCGAAGCGCGAGTCTCGATACTCCAGTCCCGTTTGCGCTTCCTCTGGAAGATAATTTTTTCCAGAAGAATGAATTTGAAAGGAAGCTGAAAGACCTGGTTCAGTTTTAGTCTTACTATTGAAAAATAAAGATTCTTAATTAAAAAAACATTTTGAATTAATTTTTGCCCATGAGAGTTTTTGTTTTTTCAATCCTGATCATAGTTTCGTTTAATTCATTCACTTATTCTCAGGTAAAAGACTCTATCGATGCAAAAACAGATTCGATCTCCATTAAGAAAGACTCTGTCAAAGTTAAAATTAAAAAGATCACCCCTCCGAAAAAAACACCTCCAAAAAATGTTATAAAGGAAGAGTCGTTCATGGATAAGCTTCAAAAATTTTTCGGCATAAGAAGATCGTTTGACATTTCCAGTGAAACTACTAAGCCTGCACTTCTTTCTTTCAAAAAAGATAATGGTGAAGCTACCACTTTCAACACTGATATCGCCCTTACATATAAAGGATTCCGTTACGATACCTGGGGGTTTTCTCCGTCAATTCAGTTTGATTATTCAAGTAAGTCAAAAGATCAGCTTGAAAAATTAAAAACAGGTTTTGATGTATATTACAAACTCTATGAGAATGATGACGGCAGCGGAAGAATTGAGCCTGCGATTTCTTATGCAAAGGATTTTTACAATAAGTTGGAAGAGTTCGAGAGCGGCATCTCGTTCGTTCCGAGATTTCCGAAATTTATTCTGCCGATTCAAAATGTCTCGGACATCAAATTCAATTACGACGGCAATGACAACCGCTGGATCTTTGGATTCAATCCTGTTGTAGGTACGAATTTCAAACGGACGTATGGCGGGAAAAAGCACATTAGTCAGACGGAATATCTCGGTATAGTAGCAGGGAGCTTATCTTTAAGAAGATACTTTTTATTGTTCGTAATTTACGGAAGATATGAAGACGAATTCCGTAACGATACTTATTCAAAATATAAATATAACTTTTCCGCGTCCATTTATTTTGATGAAAAGGAAAGATCTTCTATCAACGTGGGCTTTGAGCAGGAAGAAAAGGACGGGAAAATTAAAAAGAAGTTTACCATCGGATTTGGCATTAAGCTGTAACTTGGAAAGCAATCATTAATTAAAATAATCATCGGGCTTGAAAAACTTTATAGCAATCTTTTTTGCAATAGCATTTGTCTCCGTATCAACCGCCCAGTCCTTGAGCGAAAGCGATATGGAAATTTTGAAGCTGCAGGACGGCAGAAACTTCGGAATTGATAATGAACTTATTCGATACCTCTTTTTAGGATCACCTGAAACAGGAAACAAAGTGTTTAATGCCCTGGCAAATATTGGTGACAGTGCGGTTTTTGAAATTGAAGAGCTTCAAAATTATACACCCGGCTATTTAAACCAACACAGTGGAAAAGATTTTGCATTCATGCTTGAAGAGATCCCATCACTGCGCAGTACTTTAATTCTTGAACGGATAATCGAAGATAATTCTAACGCGTTCGTAGACGATAGAAAATATTTTTATCTGGCGCTGGGTAAATCAGGAGATGAGCACAGTCTTTCTAAAATGCTGAGCAGGTATACCCTTGAAAGCAGTAGTAACAATGAATTGAGCGCTGCTATTGCAATGTCCATCGCGCGTTTTGCTTTAAGGAAGATCAAAAGTGTAAATGCTGTTGAGACACTGAAAATGTTAGTGAATAATTCTAACGATACCGCTACTCTGAGAAATACTGCTTTTGCTTTCTTAAGGATCAATGATAAGGATCTTTTGGAAAATGCGAAGGAAGAAATTTATAAGCTTACATTGTCCGGTGATTCTCAGACTAGAATGTGGGCTTACAGCGCTCTGGGTAAAGTTAAGGATGAAATGTTCTTGCTTCAGTCCCTCGAGGCATTCGAAAAGGAAACTGACTGGAGAGTAAAAGTTAACATGCTGAATGCACTTACTAATTTTAATATCGATTCTATCCCCCACCTGAATAAAATGCTGCTCGAAGTTCTTGGCAGCTATAAGAAAGGTGAAAGCGAACATGTTACATTGACAAGACTGAGTGCCATAGGAAAATTATTTGCGGGAAAAAATTCTGTTGCTCAAGAAGAGATCAGAGAAGGTCTTGTTGATATTATGAATTCATCTGAGTATTCCGGCAGAATGCAAGGTGAAGCAGCAAATTCCCTCGCATTGATTTTTAAAGACAGCGTTGGATCAGAATTGTTTGAAACATTCCGGACGACCGAAAACTATGAACTCAAGGCGGCTATATTAAAAGCTTTTGGGAATTTTGATGATGGCATGATCTATAAAACAGTCCGGGATACCGTGAGCTTTGATGTTCAGAAATATAATATGGCGCATCCGAATAGCTCCGGCGATCTCATCGGCAGTGAAGATCTGCTTACACTCTACCGGGGTTTTGTTGATATGCTTTCAAAACTTTATTCAAAAGTTGGAATGGAAGATCAAAACACGATCCGCTTGATGTTCTCAGAGTTTTCGGGCTCAAAGGATCCGTACATTGTTGATGTCTGCCTGACCGCGCTGAGAGATACTGTCTTTTATGAATACAAAGAGGAAACAAATTCAATAATACTTTTTGATTACAGGGAGCTTGAATACCCGAAAGATATTACAATTATGCTTTCATACATCGATGCGCTGGCTCAGCTTAAAGATACTGCTTCTGTAGGGTTGCTTGAACAAAATCTCTCCTCACCGAATTATGACATTGCACTCGCCTCAGCATATGCGCTTCAGAAAATTAACTGGAAAATTTATGCAATAAACTCAGTTCCCTGGACTGATTATGACTGGAATTATCTGGAAAACATTTCAAAGAAAAAATTTGTCAGTGTAAGAACTAATAAGGGGAATATTAAAATTGAACTGCTTCCTGATGTTGCTCCTTTCACGGTAATGAATTTCCTGAAACTTGCTGAGAAAAATTTTTATGACGGAACGATCTTTCACCGTGTCGTTCCCAATTTTGTCATACAGGGCGGGGATCCTTCAGGCACAGGCTTTGGCGGTCCCGGCTACGTTATTCGCAGTGAATTTTCCCCCCTTACCTATGAAAGAGGAATAGTCGGGATGGCTTCAAGCGGCAAAGATACAGAAGGCAGCCAGTTCTTTATCACTCACTCTGCAACTCCGCATCTTGACGGAAAATATACCATTTTCGGAAAAGTTTCGGAAGGTATGGATGTAGTTGATTCAATAATGATAGGTGACACGATCGAAGACATTATCATTGTTGCCGAATGATGACGCTGAAATTAATCCGTCATTTAAGATAACTTAAATCTTAAACCACCCGTATTGTAAATTACATTTTATCAATATGATCTTAAGAAAATATCCTGAATCAATTTCTTCTCTCAAAGAAAATTTCATCGTTCATTTTTGAACTGAACGCTCGGAGCTTAATGATCATATCAGTCCTCTCTCCATTAAATGCTCAATGAAAGGAAGTGAAAATTATATTACACCTGACGGCAAATATGATGTTACCTCCGGTTCATATTTGATTTTAAATGAAGGACAGAAATGCTCGGGTCATATTGAGAAAGAAGCCGAGACATTCTCCCTGTATTTCGATCCTGAATTCGCGAATGAAGCCCTGCGGAGCATTGTAACTCCGGGCGATAAGCTGCTTGAGCATTCATTCATTCCGGATAATCAGCCTGTACATTTTCTTGAAATGCTTTATTCTCATAATAAGATCTTATCGCCCGTACTGATGAAGCTGCACCTTGCCTCAAAAGTAAACTATGATGATAATGATTTTATTAAAGAACAGTTCTATGAATTAATTGAGAAGATGCTCGTAGTTCACAGAAATCTCTTTGAAGAAATTTCAAAATTACCTCCCGTAAAATTATCAACCAAGTACGAACTTTACAAAAGAGTGTGCCGGGCAAAAGAATATATAGATTCATCATTTTCAGACAGCCTGACTCTTGAAAACATTTCAAAAGAAGCCTGTCTTTCTCAATTTCATTTTTTACGGTTGTTCAAAAGTATTTATAAACAAACCCCTCACCAGTATCTTACAAAGAAGCGCATTGACCGTGCAACTTCGTTACTGTTTACAACCGATATGCCTGTTACCCAGATCTGCTTTGAGATCGGCTTCGAAAGCGTAAGCTCTTTTAGCTGGCTTTACAAAAAGAAATTTGGAATGTCACCCGAAACAGTCAGAGAAGTTTACCGGAAGCAAATGTCGAAGCACACTTTAAGGTAAAGTAATTCACCAAATACATTCTCATTTTCTGTTTTTTAAAATTCAAATTAGCAATTTCAAAGAAGTGGGATCAATTTATTTATTCTACTTTTGTATCACTTTTAATAATTAAACAATGGAGAATCAAAAATGCCAAACGCTATTAACTGGTTTGAAATACCGGTAACAGATTTCGGACGCGCCAAGAAATTTTACGGGGAAATTTTCGAAGTTGAAATGTATGAGCAAATGATGGGACCAAGTCAGATGGGTTCTTCCCCGGTGAAGGTGTCAGTGGAGCCATCGTTAAATCAGAGGGATACATTCCTTCAAAGGACGGCGCGCTCATCTATCTTTCCGCGGGCGATGACCTTACGAATGTAATGAACAGAATTGAAAAAGCCGGAGGCAAGGTCATTACACCAAAGAGCAAAGTGACTGATGAGATCGGCTATATCGCTGTGTTCTATGACACCGAAGGCAATAAGGTAGCTCTGCATTCACCGAAGTAAAATTTTTTGGATTCATTGGTAAACCCTGCCGTCAGCATGATATGCAGGGTTTTTTATTGTCATTGACGTCTAAAATGTTTTTGAAAAATTTAAATAAATTTAAATTAAATCTGTTTTGGTAATTTTTTTGCACCAATATCGAATCTTTAAATCAACCTTATACAACCTTGAAGATATACTATTGCTGTCCAAATAAATTTATGTTAATTCTGTTTTTAAAATTAGTGATAATATTTTTAATTTGCGATCATTCGTGAAATTCTTGGCAAGTTTTTCCTTATTTTGGACGTATGTGTTTTTTTATAGTACCTGTTTGGCATTATTAAATTGTAGATTAGAAAAACTAAAAAGAGTATTTTATTAAACAACTTTACTTGCACCATACTCATAATTGAATTCATACATTTTCTAACTCAATAATTACAGCAATGACAAATTTAATAAAACTTCTATCACTGTTAATATTATTTTCCGTTTCAAACACATCTGCCATATTTTCACAGTCTCAGACTATCAATCAGAACGGCGTTGGTATCAATGTTGAAAACCTCGATCTCTCATTAAACCCAAACACAGACTTTTACGGGTATTCAAACGGTTCATGGCTGAAGAATAATCCTGTTCCTCCTGAATACAGCCGTTGGGGAAGCTGGCATGTGATCATAAACAAGAATGAAGAAGTCCTGAAGCAGATCCTTACAAATGCAGCCGCAAGTTCGTCTCTTACAAAAGGAAGCAATCTGCAGAAGCTTGGTGATTTTTACTACTCCGCTATGGACTCTGTCACCATTGAGAAAGAAGGGATCAATCCTTTGAAGGAAGATCTTGCAAGGATCGATGCTATACAAAGTAAGGAAGATTTTCAAAAAGTTTTCTCTTATATGAAAAGTTTCCGCTCGGGTGGGTTGTTCAGTCTTTTTGCAGGACAGGATGACAAGAACAGCCGGAACGTAGTTTTGAATTTATTTCAGAGCGGGCTCGGTATGCCGGAGAAAGATTATTATCTGAAGGATGATGACAGGTCGAAGAAGCTCCGTGACGAATACATGAAATTCATGTCAAAGCTTTTCACACTTATGGGCAATGATGAAATGGCTGCGATGAACACTGCCCGGAAGATCATGGATATAGAAACACGTCTTGCCAAAAATTCTATGAGCCGCGTCGATATGAGACAGGCGGAAGCAACTTATCATTCTATGAAGCTTGATGAGCTTAAAGCGCTTATGCCTGATTTTTCCTGGGACATTCTTTTTAATGAACTGGGACTCACAGATAATAGTGTCTTTGATAATGGTATAATTGTCGGACAGCCGGAATTTATGAAAGAGGTCAACCGTATGCTCACTGATGTCAGCATTGATGACTGGAAGAATTATCTTAAATGGAATCTGATAAGAAATTCGGCAGATTACCTGAGCTCTGATTTTACAAATGCTGATTTTGATTTTTACAGCAAGACACTCCGGGGTGTGGAAAAACGTCAGCCGAAATGGAAAGAAAGCCTTAACTTTGTTGAGAATGCCATGGGCGAACCTCTCGGTCAGCTTTTTGTCGAACAAAAATTTACTCCTGAAACAAAAGCAAAAGCACTTGAAATGGTTAACAATGTTAAGCAATCTTTCGGTGACAGGTTAATGAAGAATGAATGGATGAGCGAAGAGACAAAGAAGCACGCATTAAAAAAGCTTTCGACCTTTGTTGTGAAGATTGGATATACCGATAAATGGCGGGACTATTCCGGACTCGATATCGACAGAAGCTCTCTGCTAAAAAACGTAAAGAATGCATCTGTCTTTAATACGAAATTTAATCTCAACAAAATTAATAAGCCTGTCGACAGGACAGAGTGGGGAATGTTTCCGCAGACGGTGAATGCATATTACAGCCCTTCGAAAAATGAAATTGTGTTCCCCGCCGGAATAATGCAGCCGCCATTTTATGATCCGAACGCTGATGACGCGGTTAATTACGGCGGGATCGGTGCTGTGATCGGGCACGAGATAACTCACGGCTTTGATGATCAGGGAAGGAAGTATGATGCTGACGGAAATCTTAAAGACTGGTGGACCGCGGAGGACGCCGCAAAATATAAGGTCAGATCTGATAAATTAGTTAAACAATATAACGGATATTATGTAACGGATTCTGTTCATGTCAATGGTGAACTCACACTCGGCGAGAACATAGCCGATCTTGGAGGACTTGTCACCGCCTATTATGCTTTACAGAAATCATTGGAAGGAAAAGAAAAACCTCTGATCGACGGATTTACTCCCGAGCAAAGATTCTTTCTCAGCTTTTCACAGGTATGGCGATTAAATTCCAGACCGGAAGCGCTCAGACTTCAGGTCAATACTGATTCTCATTCCCCTGAAAAATTCAGGGTTGTAGGGACAATTTCCAACATGGAAGAGTTCATGAAAGCTTATGGAGGAAATCCGGGAGATCCTATGATCAACACAGGCGATAAGAGAGTTGTCATCTGGTAAAATCTGCTTATCAGATAAACAATTATTGTTTCACTAACTCTTGAATTAATTTTCTCTTATAAGTATTTTATAAAAATCTTAAAATACCATTCAAATGAAAACAAGAATTCAAAAAGTTTTATCTGTGATGATAATTTTATCTGCAATGATCATTTACAGTTGCACCGGTACTTCACCACAGTACAGAAGCAATTCTGTAGCTCTTGATGCTCAGATGCAGGAAATGCTTCTTACTCTTAATTCCGGTCGTAACGCCGATTTCATTTCAAACTATGTCAATCCATCTTATGTGACATCGATGGGTGGTGTTGATGCAGTACTTCTTGAATTTGGAAATACAAGACAGCAGGATCTGATTAAATCGCTGAAGCTTGCAAAGAATATTTCACCAATCTTTAATGAAGAGAATAAATCCATGACCTATGTTTCGGAAACCATGACCAAACCTTTGGTATTCAAGCAGGTCGGCGGTAATTGGTATTTGCAGGGAGACTGGATCAGGTAGTAGTTCATTCTTAATTCAGGGCGTGGAAGCTGCATACTTTGTTTTCAGATCTTTGTTAACGACCTTCTCTCCCCATATCACAAGGGCGTAATGATCTTCCGGAAATTCATTGTCGCCTATGTCATGCCACCTATCCTCAAATTCATCATATTCAATAAAGCCACGAACATCTTTATGCGTAGGATCTTCAAAGTAAAATCCCTTCCCATCGTATCCGATCGCCGTTATCCAGTGACCTTCATTCCAAACATCTCTGTAAGTTTCCAGTGATCTGTTGCTCCATGCCTGAACTGTTACTATCACCGGCTTGCCCATATCAATTATATACTTCAGTTGCTGCTGTGTCATTGCATGGTATTCTTTATAATTCAATCCGTATTTCTTCAGAACCAGCTTGAACTGCCACGGATCGGTTCCGATATTGGTCATGTTTAATTCACGCTCCATCTCCTTTTCCGTGAAATTTCCTGCTCCGTAGTACGACAGGATGGACTGCATCGCAACGCCTCCGCAGGTGTAATCCTTTGTTTGAAATTTATTCGGAAGATGGATCTTTACTGCGGATCGCGGAATTTTCCATTTTCCCTGCTTTCTTGTCTTGTTCATTTTCTTATGTTTGAATATTGGGACGCTGTAAATTTAATTGATGTTATTAAAAAAGTCCTCATCGTTACACAATCAATCCTTCGGCAAAAAATCAGGTATTATTTCAAATAAGATATTTTCTGAAATTAGAATTCACATCATTGCCGTTCAAAATGTTTTTGATAATTTAAATAATTTTAAATTCAATCTGTTTTAAAATATTTTTGCACCAATTATCGAATCTTTAAAATCAACCTTTAAACAACCTGGAAGATATACTTATGGTGTCCAAACAAATTTATATTAATTCTGTTTTTAAAATTAGTGACAATATTTTTAATTCGTGATCATTCGTGAAATTCGTGGCAAGTTTTTTTCTTATTTTGGACGGATGTGAATTCAAATATGATTTTAAAGCATCGGCATTTTTATTCCGAATTTTTCTTTCTCTTCAATTGCCAGCTCATAGCCCGCGTCAGCGTGTCTGACTATTCCCATACCCGGATCATATGTAAGACATCTTTCAAGTTTTTCTTCAGCTTCCTTTGTTCCGTCAGCGACGATCACCATTCCCGAATGGATCGAATTTCCTATTCCAACCCCGCCGCCGTGATGCAGTGAAACCCAGCTTGCACCGCCGATGCAGTGAAGTCCGAAATTCAGTACAGGCCAGTCAGCAATCGCGTCCGATCCGTCTTTCATCTTTTCAGTTTCCCTGTTTGGTGAAGCGACACTGCCGCAGTCAAGATGATCTCTCCCGATGACAATAGGCGCTGAAACAATTCCGTCTCTGACAAGATCGTTAAAAATCTTTCCCGCTTTAGCACGTTCGCCGTAACCCAGCCAGCAGATCCTCGCGGGCAATCCCTGAAAATGTACTTTCTCTCTGGCGGCTTTCAACCACTTATGTAATAATTTATTTTCGGGAAATGCTTTCATGATAGCTTCATCGGTTCTGTATATGTCTTCAGGATCTCCCGATAAAGCAACCCAGCGGAAAGGTCCCTTACCCTCGCAGAATAAAGGTCGGATATACTCCGGCACAAATCCGGGAATCTCAAACGCGGATTTGAAGCAATTGTTGTATGCTTCTCCTCTGAGATTATTTCCGTAATCAAAAACTACAGATCCTTTCTGCATAAATTCCCACATGGTCCTGCAATGCATCACTACTGTCTTTCTCGAAAGCTCCTGATATTTCTGAGGATCACTTTTTCTTAATTCAAGCGCCTTGTCAAAGCTCATTCCCATCGGTACATATCCATTAAGCATATCGTGAGCGGATGTCTGATCGGTTACCACATCAGGTATGATACCTCGTTTTAATATTTCCGGAAGAACTTCCCCGGCATTACCGACAAGTCCGACCGACAGCGCTTTTTTATTTTGCTTAGCTTCGAGTATAAGTTTCAATGCTTCATCAAGATCTTCAGTCATCACATCACAATATCCTGTTTCAATTCTTTTCTGAATTCTCGTTTTGTCTGCATCTACTCCAAGTATTGCTGCACCATTTAGTGTTGCCGCCAGAGGCTGAGCTCCACCCATACCACCGAGTCCGCAGGTTAGTACAAACTGTCCCGCCAGAGTTCCTCCGAAATGTTTGTCAGCGCATGAAGCAAATGTTTCGTAAGTGCCCTGTAATATTCCCTGTGTGCCGATGTATATCCACGAGCCTGCAGTCATCTGCCCGTACATTGTCAAGCCAAGTCCCTCAAGTCTTCTGAACTCATCCCAGTTAGCCCACGCAGGCACTATTTGTGAATTTGATATCATTACTCTCGGAGCGGCTGTATGTGTTTTAAATATTGCTACAGGTTTTCCTGACTGTACCAGCAGCGTTTCATCATCATTTAAATTTTTCAGTGACTCGATGATCTTGTCATAACATTCCCAGTTGCGTGCTGCCTTGCCGCTGCCGCCATAAACAATTAATTCTTCAGGTCTTTCGGCGACATCATCATCAAGATTGTTCATCAGCATTCTCATTGCTGCTTCTGTTGTCCAGCTTTTACAGCTCAGCTTATTGCCTGTTGGCGCTTTTATGTGTTTATGCATTCAAATAATTTTTCTCAAAATAAAAATTCTGAAGTTTAAAATATATCAAATAAAAAACTACAAACAGCAAAAGCCATTTGTAGTTTAATAGTACATGTGCCGTAAAAAAAATTACTTGGATGCGTCTTTGTATTCCTTCATCACATATTCTGTAATAAAGCCTGCGTCCGGATTATACTTTACAGCTTCATCAATGTATTCTTTTGCTTTTACTTTGTCACCGTCGTCATTTCGTTTTAGAAGGTTGAGTGCCATGTAGCCCATTGCCATTTCATAACCCCAGTCAGGATAAAGTTCGCTTTTTTCCTTTCTTGTTTTATATGAGGCAACCGATTTTTCAAGCGTAGGAATTGAAACCTTATAACCTCCGCCAAATGCTTCAGGTGTATAGAACTGTGAAATGCCTGTAATCAGAAGCAGTCTTGGGTTTGTCGGCTCTAATTTTTTTGCTGATTCGTCAGCGGATGTTGTAGCTGCGATTATCTCCTGCATCTTATCCTGTTCGTAACTCCATCTATTAAAATGTAGTGCTTCAAGAAGCACGTATGAATCTGCAAATTCAGGATTCAGATCAAGAGATTTAGTGATAGCTTCAATTCCTGATTCTGTGTACGTTTTTACCTTATCCATTTTTTCGTCTTTTGATGCAGTAAGTGATAGTGAGTGATCAGCCAGAGCAATGTAATAATTGACCAGCCACGGATCTTCCTTCAGCTGAAGTATTCTTTCGAACTCGCCTCTGGATTTAATGAGCGCCTTTTCGTCAGCTTTGTCCATTGCTGGCTTCAGGTTCTTTTTTGCCTTCATCATCGCTTTTGTAAAATCACTCGCCTGTGCATTGATGTTTATCAGGCAAATTGTGAAGAGGATAATAATACTAAAAATAGTTTTTTTCATTTTTTTTTTTTTTTATTTAATAGTTAATATTTAATAGTTAATATTTATCTAATTGAACATTAGTAATTAGTAATTAGTAATTAGTAATTAGTAATTAGTAATTAGTAATTAGTAATTAGTAATTAGTAATT
>JAWXBH010000074.1:0-27069 GCA_034439935.1 bacterium | reverse complement strand
CTATGTATTATTATCGTTTCCATTTTTTAAAGAGGATTACCTTTCTTTAGGAGATGGCTTTTTTATTTTCAAAATTTGAAAATCTGTAATTTTTTTGAAACATAATTGTTGAACGTGATATAATTCTACCGAATTAATTTAACTATACCCCTATGAAGAAAAATAAAATGATAACAAAGACCTGTCATTTGTATATTTTTAACATTGTGTTAATTATCTTCTTACTTAGTCAGAGTACTTATTCACAGCAGTTACCAACTAAAGAAAAACAAAACGCGGACTTTAGGGTGCTCAGCTCGACAGAGTCATTTGTTGAATTAGAATATTATCCACAATACACATCGAATCTAAATTTCGCGAACGGCGTTAACAGCGCATCGAAGTATGGAAGTCCTGACCTTGAGTACAGATCCTTTCCGGTATTTTTTCCGGGAAAAAATTCCAACCGTGTTGAGATCATTGATTCCAAATATGAAGACATCCAAGGAACTGACGTAAAACCGGTTCCGGTCTATTCGAAATCCAAAGTAAAAGATGGTGTTGATCTGAGCTATGAAAGGAATGAAAAGGTATATAATCAAAACTCATTATTTCCATCAGAGCCGTTCTCAATTACAAATGTAGGAGCTTTAAGAAATAAGTATTTTGGAAATCTCATATTATATCCCGCACAATACAATCCTGTTACAAAGACTCTCAGGAAACACAGCTATATTAGAGTACGGATAGTTTTTGGTGAAAGACCTTCTTATTCAAGTAAAAAGCTGAGCACTGAAGAAATGCTCTTTCTTCATAACTCGGCATTGAATAATGACGCGGCGAAGGATTGGTCAACTGCAGAATTCAGCAGACAAACCGATACTCCGATTCAGAACAGCGTACTGGCATCCGGAGATTTTTTCAAGATAGAGGTTAAGGAATCGGGTTTGCATAAAATTGATAAAACTTTTCTTCAAAATGCCGGCATCAATACAGCAAGCATTGATCCCAGAACAATAAAGATTTATGGCAACGACGGCGGCGAGCTTCCGTTCGATAATTCGGTTGCAGCTCCGACAGACCTTGTTCAGAACAGGATACTGGTTGAAGGCGAAAGTGACGGACAGTTCAATGACAATGATTACATAATATTTTACGGAAGAAATCCAAACGAATGGGTGTACAATTATAATTACAAATCATACTTTCACAAGATAAACCATTATTCAAAATCCAATTTTTACTGGATCACTTATGGCGGAGAAATTGGTCTGAGAATGGATATTACAAACTCTCCGAATTCTCAGGGATTGTCCCCTATTCCAACATTCAAAGACAGATTTTTTGAAGAGCCGGAGATTAATAATCTTGGTTCTACCGGTTTGCTATGGCTGAGTCAAAGGATCGGAGTAAATGAAAGCTTTACCTTTAACAAGGAGTTGAAGGGTTATTACGACGGAGGGAATGTAAATCTTCGTTTTAAATTCGGTAACGGCTCTTATTTTCAGGAATACTGGAGACTTGAAGATCTTAATGGAAATCTTCTGAAGACACAACCTGCATTTTATCTGACGAACGTATTTTCACATATTAATTTATATGATATCGATGATAATTTTTTAGGAGTTAACTATTCGCTTTTACCGGGTAAGAGAAGTATTAATTTTAAGGCATCACTTCGTTCACAGGACGGAAACTCCCCTAACGTGATTGGTTATTATGATTATCTTGAAGTTTTATATGACAGGTTGTTTACAGCGGACAATAATGTATTAAGATTTAACTCCCCGGATACTTCCGGCTTAGTTGAGTTTCGTGCTGAAAGTTTCACAACTCCGGACATCAGAATTTATGATGTATCCGATAAAGAGAATGTCATTATTATCAATCCCATCTCCTATTCAAACGGTACAGCAAGATTTCAATCCAACATTACGCAGAATAATCCACATGAATATTACGCGATCGGTGGTACGAATTATAAGACCCCGGTTTCAATTTCTTCAAAGATAGCCAATCAGAATCTTAAAGGAGAACTTTCAAGCGGAGCAAGTTTCCTTATAATTTCACCTAAAGAATTTTTAACTGCTGCCAACAGGCTGAAGGCACAGCGTGAAAAGCCGGGTATCAATTACATAAAAACAGCAATTGTTGATGTTGAAAAAATCTACAACGAATTTTCTTACGGTATGCAGGATCCTGTCGCCATGAGAAATTTTATTAAATATGCATTCAATAATTTTCAGGAAAGACCTGTCTATATTTTATTTTTCGGGGACGGAAGCTATGATTACAAGAATATCTATAATTTGTACGGAGCTAACATAAAGAACTGGATCATTCCAATGGAAAAGAATTCACCTTATGCAAATGATGTGGACAGCTATTGCAGTGACGATTATTTAGTTGAGATTAATGAAACAAATTATGAACCGACAGGAACCTGCATAGTTGATTTTGCAAGCGGCAGATTAACAGTAAACTCGCTTGAGGAAGCAAATACTGTAGTCGACAAAATAATCTCATACGAAGATCCCGCAAATTTTGAAAAATGGAGAAATACTGTCATGTATGTTGCCGATGACGGTTGGACAACATCTCAAACAGGAGGAGAAGAAGGTAGCCTTCATAATGATCAATGCGAAGATGTAGCTCAAAATTATACACCAAATTATGTCAAGAAGGATAAAGTGTATATAGTAAGCTATCCTTCTGAAATCACACCTCAGGGACGGCGCAAACCTACTGCTAACATTGATATTATTAATAAATGGAATGATGGAAAATTAGTAATTAACTACACCGGTCACGGCAGTACAGACCTATGGGCTCATGAACATATTTTTGAAAGACAAGTCAGCGTACCTTTACTGAATAATAAGAATAAGTATCCTTTCATGACAATCGCAAGCTGCGATCTTGCCAGATGGGATGACCCCTTTAATACGAGCGCTGCGGAACAGCTTGTTACAATAAAAGACAAAGGTGCGATCGGTATTACTGCTGCTGTAAGACCTGTTTATTCGGTTCCAAATGCTACTTTCAATAATCTTCTTTATTCAAATCTTTTTAAAGTTGATACTTTAAATCTTCCCCTTCGCGTCGGTAAAGCTATGTTCAATGTGAAGCAGGACTTGTATTTTGATAATGATCTTAAGTTTTCACTGTTGTGTGATCCGACTTTGCGTCTTGGCATTCCGCAGTACAGAACAAGAGTTGATAGCATAAACAGTACAGCCGGCAATCAGATTTTTGAAATGAAGTCACTTCAAAAAGTAAAAATATCGGGAAGTGTTCTCAGGGGTGATTCGTCTTTTTGGGGAGATTATAACGGAACCATTTTTATAAATGTGAATGATGTAGATAAGAATATAACATTCGTTGACTTCGGATATACTTTTAATTACAAATTACTGGGAGGTATAATTTATGCAGGAAATGCTAATGTTGTAAACGGTCAATGGACAGTCGACTTTGTAGTTCCTCGTGACATATCTTACAATCCCGGTAAAGGTAAAATTTTCACATACTTTAAAAATGCATCTTCGGACGGGATCGGCTTTTCAGACAATTTTATTATGAACGGTATTGACAGCAATGCTGCCGCTGATTCTCTCGGACCTGTGATTAGTCTGTTCATGGACAGCAGAAATTTCAGAAGCGGTGACCTTGTAAATCAGAATCCAAAGTTGATTGCGGATTTTACTGATGAAAACGGCATCAACCTGACAGGAACTATTGGTCATAAAATCGAAGCTACCATAAATGATGATGAAAATAATAAAATAGATCTTACTTCGTTCTATGCGAGTAATTCCGGATATCAGAACGGATCTGTAGAATACGCAATGCAGGGGCTGACCGACGGGCATTACAAGCTAAAGGTTAAAGCATGGGATACATATAACAATTTCAATGAAACCGAAATAGATTTTACGGTTCAAAATAATAATTCACTCGCACTGGAAAAGGTCTATAATTATCCTAATCCGATGCGTGACGTTACAAGCTTCATATTCGAGCATAACTTTGACGAACCATTAGCTGCAGACATAAAAATTTATACAGTAAGCGGTAGACTAATTAAAGAATTGAATAAAACCAATATTACCGATAAATTTGTGTCAATCGATTGGGACGGCAGAGATTCTGACGGTGATGGTATCGCCAACGGAACTTACATATACAAAATTTTAATAAAATCAGAAGACGGTAATTTTTCGAAAAGTTCAACGGGAAAATTAGCAAAGTTAAAATAACTAACACGGAGGAAATCAATTAATGTCAAGAAAAACATTCGCATCATTCTTTGCGGGTCTAATTTTTATCGGTTTGTTCACCTTTAATGGTAATGAACTTTATTCACAAACAGCAGTCTCTACCGGTGTTCCATTCCTGTTAATAGGACCTAATTCAAGATTCGGTGGAATGGGAGAAACAGGAACTGCTATCGCCGACGATGCAACGGCAATGCACTGGAATCCTTCTGGACTCGCTTATCAAAAAAAAGGAACAGAATTAAATTTTACTCACTCACCCTGGCTTGCCGGACTTAATATCGGTGATTTATTTTATGATTACATTGCCGGAAGAAAGTATATCAAAAGCATTAACGGTACAGTCGGAGCCAGCTTAACATATCTGAATATCGGTGAAGTTATCGTAACCGATGAATTTGGAAATCTTCAGCCGGACAGAAATTATAAAGCTTATGAAATGGCGTTAGCTGTTGCTTATGCAACCCAGTTGAGTAAAAACTGGGCAGGTGCAGTAACAGGAAGATTCATTTACAGCCGTTTGTCCCCTAATAGTGTACAGGTAGGAAATGAAAAAGGAACAGGAACAGGTATCTCAGCCAGCTTTGATCTTTCCACAATGTTCAGACCAGTTAAAGGACCAAAATTTTTGGCGAACAAGTTTTCAGCAGGTATTAACCTGTCAAACTTAGGTCCCAAAATTTCTTATGTCGATGCCGCGCAGGCAGATCCATTGCCTACACAGCTAAGATTTGGCGTTTCTTATGAAATCATTAAATCGGAATTCAATACATTGACTCTTACAGCGGATTTTTCAAAGCTACTTGTAAACAGAGTATTGCAGATAATTGATACTACCGGCGGGGGTCAAGTAGTTGTTCAGCAGGGTTCGGTAGATCCGTTTTATGAAGCTTTGTTCACATCATGGAAAGGCGGAATAAATGGAATTGCAAAATCATTCCAGTCATCTATTGGAGCTGAATACTGGTACGGAAATCCAAGACTTATTGCTTTAAGAGGCGGATTTTTTTATGAAGATCCTTCTAACGGTAACAGAAAATTCTTTACCCTCGGAGCAGGATTACGTTACGATCTTTATGGTTTTGATTTTGGATATATCAGCACAATTGAAGAAACACATCCGCTTGCCAATACACTCAGGTTCGGACTACTGGTTAACTTCTAAAATTTAAGAATATTTGATAATAAAAAACCATAGTTCATTGACTGAGCTATGGTTTTTAAATATAACAGGATAATTAATGACGCCAAAAAAAAGTCTTCTCTTACTGCTAACACTCTTGTTCACTGGTCTTTGCTATTCACAAGATCAAAAAATTCAATACTCGCTTTCACATCCAATCAAAACCGGAAATGAAAATCTTTATTTAGCACCCAAAAAATTTAAATCCGGAACGGATTCAATTAAGGTTGTAGCGATACTTGTACAGTTCGTTGAGGATACTGATGCCCGGACTACCGGCAACGGTAAGTTTGATCTCTCAAATAAATATCTGAATCCTTCAACCGGAAGAGACACTGTAATTGACGCTCCTCCTTATGACAGCGCATATTTTGCAGATCATCTTAAATTTTTAAAGAATTATTTTTCCAAATCATCAAAGGGAAAGCTCAATATAAGCTATGATCTGTTTGGAAGAGTTATCAATCTTCCGAAAACAATGGAGCAGTATTCGCCTCAAAGAGGGGAAACAAATGTTAAGCTTGGTAATATGTTTCAGGATGCCTGGGCTATTGCTGACAGCTTTATAAATTTCTCCGGCTATGATATGAGTAAGACAGCGTTCGTTATTTTTCATGCAGGAGTAGGAAGGGATGTCGATCTCACTTCCCTATTGGGCTTTGATCCCACTCCGTATGATCTGCCTTCGGTTTATATCGGATTAAAGAATCTGAAAGAGTTTTATGGAAATGCTTATAACGGCTACCTGACAAGTGAAGGAATTTTGATTCAGAATTCATTGGTAATCCCCTCAACCGAACTGAGAGAACTTTCATTAGTTTCAGGAACCGTACTGATCGAACTTGGAATGAACGGCATACTTACTGCCAGCTTCGGAAGCTACCTCGGCTTACCGGATCTTTTCAACACCTCAAACGGTAAGACTGCAATAGGAAGATTCGGTCTTATGGACGGGCAATCACTCTTCAGCTATAACGGAATATTTCCTCCCGAACCATCAGCATGGGAAAAAATTTATTTAGGCTGGGTGGAACCCGTTGTGATTTCTTCAGGTGATAATACTTTAAGAATCCCGACAAGCTCAAAAGATATTTTCAGGGATTCTACTATTTATAAAGTTCTTATGAGCAGCAGTGAATATTTCCTGATCGAGAACAGGAACCGCGATCCTCAGAATAACGGGCAAACAATTTATTCACGGAACAGGAGCTTTACTGATTCCACAGTTTATGCACAGGACCTTGATGATGGTTTCTATTATTCAAATTCATACACAAGTCTCTATAAGCTTAATGGTAATGTTACTGATGTTGAAACATTTGACTGGAGTCTTCCGGGACTGATCAACAGTGAATTTTCATACAAAGGCGGAATTCTGATATGGCATATAGATGAGAATGTCATCAATGCTAATCTTTCAACTAATTCTGTCAACAATAATCCCGAGCATAAAGGAGTTGATCTTGAAGAAGCTAAAGGCGCGCAGGAGATAGGAGTTACTTTTTCTTCACCGTTTGGAAATATTACGGGTGATGGAACTGCCGTAGATTACTGGTTTAATGGAAGCCATCAGGTGCCGACATCAATTTATAAAAACGCATTTACTCCGACATCATCACCAAATTCGCTGAGCTATTCCTTCGCGAATAATAACATTGTAATGAACGGCTTCAGTACAATTGATACATTAATGACTTTCAAAGTTTCTATCGGCGGTGCACAGCTAAAGCCAATTATAAATTTTCCAAAGTTTATCGGTATTGATCCGAGCGGCAATTCTCAGGCAATAGCTTTTGATTATAACGGCAGCACAGGTGAAGAGATTTTTGTGAATTCCAATTATAATGTGTATGGTTTTAACAGCAGCGGGAATTCTTTTGATCCGAATGTACCTAACGGTCTGGCTTTAAGCGGTTTTGGGAAATATATTCCGGTTACAAATACAACTGTTAATCATAAATATATTATCGCACTTTCAGATTCAGGAATTGCCTTTAAGAACAATCTGGGTGTGAATACATTTTTCTGGAATGAAGGAATTTCAAGCGCTCCACCATTTGCAATTGAAGCCACCGACTTTATTTATACCGGAAGAAGCAACGGCAGCGTCTATAAGTATAACGCCGACGGCATGTTGTTTAGAGTTGATTCGGTAAATAACTCAATACAGGAATTTTCTAAAACCTCAGCGGATACTTTTACGCTCATTACAAGGGATAATAAATTTTTAGTTGTAGGAAATATTGTTGCTACCGGTTCCAATGATCGCTTGATAGTCAATCAGGCAAATGAATTTTTCCTTAACGGAACAAAGCTCAATGTAAATTACAATATATCCAAAATCCAAAACTCACCTGTTCTTGCTGATGTTAACAGTGACGGGAAGCAGGAAATAATTTTTGTAGGTGATGATAAAGTATATGCTTTGAATTCGAACGGCGTTCTCATTGACAATTTTCCTGTTGATTTCACTGAAGACATAACTTCCGGAATATCAGTTGCCGATGTTAATAATGATAATATTTATGATCTGCTGTTTGTAACTTCAGGCGGTGATTTTTATGCTTATGGCGTTGACGGAAAAGTAGTCAGCGGTTTCCCTGTCAAAGTAGGTCCTAACACTACTTCAACTCCGGCTTTAGCAAATCTTGATGATACTTTGGGAATAGTAATAGCAGGCGGAGACGGCTACCTGTATGGATTTAAGACCGGCACACTTTATAATCCAAATAAAGTGCTCTGGAAAAATTATCTCAAGGATCAGTATTTATCCAACAATAACTTTAGCACAGGAAACATTCCTGTCAACATTGCTGATAAGTTACCTGCGGATAAAGTTTACAACTGGCCAAATCCTGTTTATGATACGCATACTTTCATCCGCTACTTCTTAAACGGTAATGCGTCCGGAGTAAACATAAAAATCCTTGACTTGTCCGGAGAGCTTGTCACCACACTTAAAGGAACATCTTTTTCCGGTTCCGATAACGAAGTCCGCTGGAATGTTGGTGATGTGGAAAGCGGAATATACTACGGTGTCATCGAAGCCGATATTGACGGCAGCAAGGAAACCAAGATCATTAAAATAGCTGTGGTAAAGTAACTGCTCCGCTGACGAGCAAACATTAATTTTAAAATATATTTTTTCACCCAAGGTGGTTATCTTGAATAAAGAAACCACCTTTCGTATTGTATATAGAATATTTTTTCATCGCTCTGACCTGTCTGTATCTTCTGACTCATCTTTTTCTTTACAAAGGACTAAGAGTTTCATTGAAGCTTCCTAAAAATACAGAAGTCGATCTGCCTAAAGTTTCGGTAATTGTTGCCGGACGAAACGAAGAAGCAAACATAGCTGCCTGCATAAATTCACTTTCAAAAATAAATTACCCATCTGATCTTCTCGAAATAATTATTGTGAATGATAACTCAACCGATAAAACTTATGACATAATGATTGAGTCCGCAAAGGGATTCAGTTTCATGAAGGTGATCAATTCACGTAAGAGCACTTCAAAGAATCTAAAAGGGAAAGCAAACGCCATCGATACCGCAATAGATATCTGTTCCGGGGACATCATAGTTTCGACTGATGCAGACTGCGCTGTGGATCCTGACTGGGTCAGCAGTACCGTTCGTTATTTCAAAGCTGATGCCGGGATGGTTTGCGGATTTACCATGATCACGGGTGACTCAATATTTGCGAAAGTTCAATGCATTGACTGGCTCTATCTTTTAAGTCTGGCATCTTCAAGCGCAGGTCTCAATCTGATACTTAGCTGTGTCGGAAATAATTTATCATTTAAAAAGAAAGTATACTCAGATGTCGGGGGCTATGAATCCATTGGCTTCTCAGTAACAGAAGATCTTGCATTGATGAGAAAAGTTGATTCGAACGAAAATTACAGGATCTTATTTCCTGTTGATAAGAGCTGTCTTGTCAGATCTTTGCCCTGTACAAGCATTAATGAGCTATTCAGCCAAAAAAGGAGATGGTTCCGCGGAGGGATTGGTATTAACTTTTTAGGTTACATTGTCGGAGTGGAATTATACTTGATGAATGTCTTGCTGATCTTCGGATTGTTTTTTGTCAGCCCGAAAATTTTTCTTATTCTTGCAGTAATTAAAATTCTGTCGGAGCTTATATTAGTTGAAAATATCTTTAAGCGATTATCACTTCAGTCTTTGTATGTATTCTATCCCCTGTTTAGTATTTATTTTGCGATTTACGGATTGATCCTTCCCTTAAGCTTTCTTTTTAAAATCAAAATTAAATGGAAAGGTCAGAAATTCTAAAATCTTATGAGAGGAAAATGAAACCTTGCCTGAAAGGTAAGATTGGAATAATCCTTTGCAAAAGTATATCTTGTGTTAATATCGATTATATAAATTGTAAAAGCCAGACCGGCAGAGTATGTAAGTAAACTCTCGTCTAAAGTTATTCCCGGAATTGATACTTCTGGAGTTATCTCATGAGTAACCTTTGCATATTTAACTTCCGCTGAAAAAACCGGTATTGTAAAATCGGATTTTATATATTTATTAAGTATGATATCAAGTCCACCCCCTATCCACGTAATCTTAGTATCAAACTTGGTAAGAAAATTCGCAGTAGTAAATTCGTCGCTGCCTTTATTCTTCTGAGTTTCATAAATAAACGCGAAGATGAACGGATACAGCCGGCTGTAAGCAAGCTCTGCCTTACCCCCAAAGACAACTCCTGCATTTGAGTAATTTGCAAAAGTCCCCGCAGGAAAGGAAACTCCAATGCTTGGGGAAATGAACAAACCTCCTGTATTAACTTTCTGCACTTGGCTTTTACCGGAAACATCCTTTCCCGTGTCCTCAAGAATCTTATCCGATAAGAGGTTATACTTAAATTTCTTCTTTACTCCGCTTTGCAGTGAAATTTGCTGAGCAAAGGAAGCACTGAATGAGATCACTGTCAACATTAAAACTAAAAAAAATTTTAAAGACATAATTTTGTTTTTTAATTAACAGTAAAATTTTATCAATAATTTTTTAAATAATGGTTTTATTTGTCTGATCGAATTCATTCTGAATGTATTCGTTCATAAGGTCGAGCATAGTTACTACATTTTTTAAATTCAGACTTTCCTTTTTAAAAGCGACCTTAACTGTTTCCATTCCAAGCAAAGTATAAAAAGGAATTAGCGACGGTAACTCTTTATTGATAGAGTTTAGATGTCTTGAGATAGTTTCAACATCATTTCTTTCAAAAGGTCCTGTCAGGGAATTTACAAGTCCGTCTTTTGAAATATTCTTCAGTGTTTCGTTTATGATGGGTCTGAACATCTCAAATGCCTTGCTCTTTTCAATGCCCATGCTGCCGATGATTTCGGATGAGACATTAAGAAGAGTTATAAGAAAGTTAGAGGAGATGACGCATGCCGAATGATAAAGATATTTCTTATCCTTTGGTATCATTTCATACTTTGAATTCATCTTCCCGATAAATGCCTTTGCAAGTTCCATGGCTGACTCTCCGCCTTCGATCCCAAAATAAATATTTTGAAGCAGATGCTGATTTGCAAAACTTACTTTATTGAAAGTCTGTATGGGATGAACTGACGCAGTAAATTTTTCATTAAATTTTTCAGACGGAAATACTGCTGATGACTCTGCGCCCGAAGTATGAAAGAAAACTCTGTTATCTAAATTACAATCGAGTTCTATGATCTCATTTACGACAGAGTTTAAATATTTATCCTGAACACATATACATACAACATCAGCTCCTTCAATGAATTCTTTTTTAATATCCGAAGAAGAAATGATAGGATTAAGCTTTGAGGAGATCAATTCCAAACTCTCTATATCACGGTCAATGAGATAATTAATTTCATAACCCGTCGTGCTCAGCTCAAATGCTAAAGCCGAACCGACTTTGCCAACACCAATAATACAGATACTCTTATTCATTTTTCTAAAATTATTGTTACAGGTCCGTCATTAGTTAACTTTACCTTCATATCGGCTGCAAACTTTCCGGTCTTAATTTTTTCTTTATCATAAGAATTTTTCATTTCAGTGATCATCAGCTCATAAAGTAAGTTTGCACTTCCGGGTTTTTCAGCGTTAATGAAACTTGGTCTGTTACCGCTTTTGCCTTTGTCCGAACACAATGTAAATTGCGAGACAACCATCACTTCCCCGCCAATATCCCTTACACTTAAATTCATCTTCTGATCTTCATCCTGAAATATCCTCAGATCAAGTATCTTAAGTGCAGCTGCTTTGATCTTATCCTCATCATCACCGGTGCAAACCCCCAACAGCACAAGTAGCCCCTTTCCTATTTTACTGTACTCAATTGCCTCTACGCAAACTGAAGCTTCAAGCACTCTCTGAACAACTGCTGTCATTTTCGTATTTCAAGGATTCTGTCAATATTACCGTAATCTTTATAAAATTTATAGTTACAAAATTTTTTTTCATTTAAAATTTTTTCGAGGTCTTGTTTCTGCCCATAACCAATCTCACAAAATACTTTTCCTTTGAAACTAACATCCGAAGCTATCGCGAATATTCGTTCGTAGAATTTCAAACCGTCACTCTTATCCGTTAAAGCATTCATGGGTTCAAATTCATTTACTTCGGGGTCAAGCCCGTTAAAGTCTTTCAAAGAAATATAAGGCGGATTGGAAACAATGTAATCAAAGCTTTTTGTCAACCGGTCGATCTCAAAGACATCCTTAACATAAAATTTTATCCTGTTATTTTCTCCGAGCAATAATTCCGAATTTCGAACAGCTACATTTACAGCTTCCTTTGAATTGTCGATTGAAAAGATCTCACAATCAATATTTTCCTTTTCAAGCATTACAGCAATCGAAATTGAAATGCACCCTGAACCACTTCCGACCTCAAACAGTTTTAAAGTACCTTTTCCTTTTTTTTTAATATCATCTAAAATCCTCTCAACTAGGAGCTCAGTTTCCTGTCTTGGGATAAGCACATCCCTGCTGACAAAAAATTCCATCCCGTAAAAGTGCGCTTTGCCAAATATATATTGTAGCGGTTCATTTTTCAGTCTTCGTTGAAGGAAAGCTGCGAATGCGGATGACTCTTGCTGTGATAAAGGCTTTTCAAAATTGAGATAGAGATTCATACGATCATATTTAATCACTTCGCTCAATATCAATTCTGCATTCAATCTGGCATCTTTCATTTTATTCTGCTTTAAAAGAGCTGTCGAATAATTAAGTGCATCGGCAATTGTCAAATCTTATTCATTATAATTATCAGAGCTTATTCGGATCAAGAACATTATTGTAAATTATCCTTCCATTAATGATAGTTTGCAGCACTTTAGTGTTAAGTAATTCTTTAATGTTAACGGTAAAGATATCATTAGAGATGACGATCATATCCGCAACCTTACCTTTTTCAAGGCTTCCCTTTGTTGTTTCTTGAAATGATGCATAAGCCGGCCAGACCGTGTAGGACTTGATTGCTTCCAGCAGTGAGATCTTCTGATCAGGGTTCGCTATCGATGTCAGGGCTGTATCAGTAAGCTGTCTTGTCGTCAAATAGTATATCTGCACAAAAGGATTGATCTGATGAAAAGGAAAATCTGATCCGGTAGTGATCATGCCGGAAGATTTGATGAGTGAATTCCAAAGTCCCAATTTCTTTGCATTCTCAGGATTTATTATCTGTGAAACTATTTGAAGATCATTCATGCAGATATCGGGACGAATCGAAGGGATCAATTTCAATTCACCGATCTTACTGAGATCTTTTGGAGTTAAAAACTCACAATACTCTATGAGTGTCCGCGCATCTTTAGGATTTTTTTGTTTAATGACTTTTTCAAGAATGGTTAATGTTGACCCCACCGCTCTGTCTCCAACCGCTTTTACTGAGAATTGAAAATTCTTATCCAGAGCTTTACTAAAAACACTTTCGATCTCAGCGTCCTGAACATAAGGCACTTTTCGTTTAGGCTCATTAATAAATTCATCTGTCATAGCGGCGTCCTGTAATTCAAACAAACCATCATAATCAAGCGAGATAGCTCTTATGGTAAGCTTATCCTTGTAATTTATTTCGATACCTTTTTTCAAATACGTTTCAACAAGAGCAGTATCTTCTCCGGGAAGTATCGCATAAACTTTGAGCGGAAATCTGCCTCCGTCAATAAGCTCACGGAAAATTTCAAGACCTTCTTTGCCGACGGTTCTGTCGTGAACTTCCGTAATCCCATATTTCAAAATTTCAGTAACACCCTTTTCAACCTGTCCTAACATTTCATTTTTCAGCAAGCCGGGAACATTATCTTTTACAAGATTTACAGCTTCATCAAACAATAGACCGGTGGGCTCACCTTCCAGGTCTTTTTCAATTTCTCCATTAGCAGGATTTGGAGTATTTTTATCAATCTTAAGGTATCTTAATAAACGCGAATTAACCCAAACTGTGTTCAGAGAACCATTGACCAGATATACATTATAGTTAGGAGCTATCTCATCAAGTATTGCCTTATCGAGCTTCTCAAGGTCCTCTTGAGGAATATTCAGCTCACTCCAGCCGTACCCGCCTATCCATTCACCCTGTTTTGTACTTCTGACCTTTTCCTTTATAAGAACAATAATATCATTGAGACTCATTGTATAGGAAAGGTTTATGAAATTCAGGTTTTTCGAAAATTCTATAACAGAACCTTCGGAATCGATAAAGCCGGGAAGCACTGAAGCTCCTTTAAGGTCAATCACTTCTTCAGCTTTATATTTATCACTGATCTCTGCGGAAGTTCCAAGGTCAAGGATCTTGCCATCTTTGATTGCGACGGCTTCTACTACCGAATTAGCTGAATTAAGAGTGTAGATTTTTCCATTAGTATAGACAATGTCAGGTTTTTCGGCACAGGAGCTGAAGAAAATTGTTAAAAAAAATATTGAAACAAAAACCGGAATGATCTTAAGAAGATTCATGTATGCTGTATGTTTTAATTTAATTTAAATTACTAAAATGATTTAATTATTTAAATTCATAATCTTAACCTCATTAAAGTAAATATATTTAACAAAGGTATTGCAATAATATGGATATATACATATTTTTGCAAAAAGAATTATTGTATGAAAAAAACATTTGCGATGAAAAAGCTTTACTATTCAATTAGTGAAGTCAGCAGAATCACGGAGCTTGAGCAATATGTTTTGCGGTATTGGGAAACAGAGTTTGAACAATTGCGACCTGCCAAAAATCTTTCGGGTAACAGGATATATACCAATCGTGACATAAAATTAATTCTTTATATAAAAAAGCTACTTCGCGAAGAGAAATACACAATTGAGGGCGCAAAGAAGCTTATACGCAATTATTCTTTAAAAGAAGATTCCGATGACGTTAGAAAGGAAGAGCCGGTGGAACCGAAGTTCACAAAAATGACGGGTGTAAATAATAATGAAATGAGCCTGTTTGCAACCGAGCTTGCGGAGAAAGGTCCTGAATTGAATTTAAATGTACATCTGAAAGAAGATCTTATAGAGCTACGGTCATTTTTAAAAAACCTTTTAAGCGAAATTTAAACTTTTCAATTTCTTCCCATTCATACAACCGCTTACTAATTTTAATTGAAACAACCTGAGATATTAACCTTACGAGATGCCCGCCTCTTATTCCTGCACAGTCAGCTTTTAACAAAAAATAACTTAATGAGTACCACTGATGATCTTTTAAGGATCATCGAAACTTTAGGTTATCTGCAGATAGATACCATATCCATTGTAGAACGCTCGCATAATCAAATTCTCTGGACAAGAATGCAATCATTCAGCAGGTCAATGCTTGAAGATCTGATCGCCGAAAGAAAGATCTTTGAATACTGGAGTCATGCCGCCGCGTATCTGCCAATCAGGGACTTCAGATTTTCGCTGCTGAGAAAGAAAAAATATTCCGGGAAATATAAGGACTGGAAAAATTCCAACAGGAGGATATTAAGATATGTTTATGACAGAATTAAAGCTGAAGGTCCGCTTCAGTCACGTGATTTCGATGACCGGAAAGCAAAGAGCACCGGATGGTGGGATTGGAAACCGTCTAAGGACGCACTTGATTTCATGTTCCATGAAGGCAGGCTTATGGTCAGTGCGAGAAAGGGATTTCAAAAAGTTTATGATCTTACAGAACGGGTTTTGCCTGCCGATGTAGATATGAGCTTCCCTTCAGAAAAAGAGTTTTATAAACACCTCATACTCACCTCAATCAATTCACACGGCTTTGCCGGAGAAAAGGAAATAACTTATCTGAGGCAGCACGATAAAAAAATCCTGAAGAATGTGATAAATGATCTTTTAAAAAAGGAGCTTATAGAGAAAATTATTATAGAGGGAAATGAGGATAACTTTTATACTACTCTCGATAAGCTGGAGCTTACGGGAAACATTAAAACAGGAAACACCATTCACATACTTTCACCTTTTGATAATCTGATAATTCAAAGAAAGAAAGTTAAGTCTTTATTCAATTTCGATTACCAGATCGAATGCTATGTGCCTGAAGCTAAAAGGAAGTTTGGTTACTACTGCATGCCTGTCTTATCAGGCGACAGTCTCATCGGTAAGATCGATGCAAAAGCCGACCGCCTGACAGGAACGTTCATAATAAAAAATATTTTTCTTGAAGAAGGTGTTAGGCTTAATGAAAGAACTTATGTTAACCTCGAAAAAAAATTAACAGCGCTTGCAAAATTTACCGGCTGTCTTACCGTTTCAGGATTTAAGCTAAGAAAGTAAGCTTACTTCTATTCCATCATGATCCCTTATCCTTAAAACATCATTGTCAGTTATAATCTTTGCACCTTTCGGAAATTTCTCCAATTCATTTTTATAATCACTGTCAACTCCGCTTATTGCAAAACCTGTTAGCCCGGCTGCATTACTGTCTGCTTTGAGACGTTTGTCATTCATCCATGTATTGGCTCCGATGTGATGATGGTAATTACCTGCTGCCATAAAGAGTCCTCCCGGAATTAAATTATTCGAAATCTTAAATCCAAGCAGTTCATTATAAAACCTCTCCGCTTCATTCAGATCGGAAACATTAAGATGAATATGCCCGAGAAAAGTTTCCGGATGTATCCCCTTCCATACATCCTTGTCATCGAGTTCATTCGTGACCTTGCTGAGATCAAGAGGCAAAGTATCCATCTGTATCTGCCCGAACTGCCATATCCATTCATTCTCCGGTCTGTCCGCATACAACTCTATACCGTTACCTTCAGGGTCTGCAAGATAGATCGCCTCACTCACAATGTGATCAGAGAATCCCTGAAACTTCACCTTGTGATCAAAAAGTCTCATGAATACCCTGGCAAGTTCTTTTCTATTATGGAATTTGTAAGCAACATGAAACAGCCCTGCAGTTCCTCTGATCCTTACAGGAGCATTTTTATCTTCCGTGAGCTTTAAAAGATAAGGATAATTACTGTTTGCGGATAAGAATGAAGAATCATCTGTTCTCTCAATTTCTTTTAGTCCAATAATACCGGTGTAAAACTCAAACATAGTTTGCAGATCTCTCACTCTTAGATCCGCACTCTGAATTTTTGCTGTGTCAGGTATTTTCATTTTATAAATTCTTATCCAATTATTTTAAATTTACGACGGGAGCTTCTCAAAAAGATCTTTTAATTTTTCATCATGTTCTTCCATATAAATTTCAAATTGACTGCTATTGTGGATTTGATTTTTGATATCGGTCGCTTCAATTGTTTCCTTGAAAGTTACATAGCAGTCGAGCGCTTTTCTGGTATTCTCAATATCGATCTCATCAACTTCATAAACACAAGCTATTTCTTCATCTTTGGTTCCGCTTAAATGAAAATGTTTTTGTTTCGCTGCCGCCTCTTCAGTAATCGTAAAGAAGGCAAGTCTTTTCAGATAAGGATTCTTTTCTTTCATTGCAACGTAAACTCTTTTTACAACGGCATGCGAAACAAGATGATCGTGAAAGCCGCTGATGCCGTGAACAGCGTAGGTTACAACCACATCCGGCTTTATTCTTTCAATTTCTTTTTCAATTACTTTTTCAATGTCCCTCGGATCCATTTTCTTAAGTTGTGAATCGGGAAGATCAAGCACCGTCATTCCGCTGAGGTCCAGCACCCTGGCAACGTCAAGCATTTCCTTATATCTGACTTCACCCATTTCCCCGATCGAATAATTAAATTTATGTCTTTGCTTTGTAGCCCCTCCTTTTGTAAGTGTCAGAAGATAAACTTCATGACCTTCTCTTCTTTGTTTTGACATCGCACTTGCAGGTCCGAATGATTCATCATCAGGATGAGGAAATATATAGAGGATTTTCATAATGTTTAAATATAGTTTTTTTAAATTTTAATGTTAAAAAAAGTTGACTGCTTAAAAAAGTAAAATTACAAATTTACACGATATAAAACAGTCAACTATATTATTATCTAATTTTTTTTTGAAATTAATTCATCGGTAACTCAATTAATAATACTTTGCTGTTTTCCTCTGCAGTTACTTCAATTCCATCCGCATCTTCGATTCCCATAGCGTCTCTTGCAGAAAGAACATCACCATCGATTTTCACACTCCCTTCTATTACAAACAAATACATTCCGTTGCCTTTAAACTTTATATCATACTTTACAGACTTCCCTTTCTCGATATTTGTCAAAGCGAAAACTGAATCCTGATTTATCCATAGCGCTTTATCAGCTTCATCCGGGGAGACAACAGTCTTAAAACTATTTTTCATTTCTTCAGCAGAAAATGATCTCTGATCATATCTTGGCTTGATATTTTTCTCCTTGGGGAAAAGCCAGATCTGAAGAAGGCTGAGAGGATCTGATTCCGAATTGTTGAACTCCGAGTGTGTAAGTCCGCTTCCGGCTGACATTATCTGTACTTCGTTATCCTTTATTACACCTTTGGTTCCCGTGCTGTCTTTATGAGCAACTTCACCTTTGATCGGAATTGTTATTATTTCCATATTGTCATGAGGATGAGTCCCGAAACCCATACCCGCTTCTATCACATCATCATTTAATACTCTGAGCACTCCGAATTTTGATCTTTCAGGATTGTAGTAATTTGCAAAGCTGAACGTATGATAGGATTTCAGCCAGCCATGATCAGCATACCCTCTTGAATCTGCTTTATGAATTGTCTTCTTCATAGTTTTATTTTTTTTAATGTTTTTGGGTAATGTTTGATTACCTTTAATTTGCTGTAATATTGAATTTAATATTGAAGTCATCGCTGATAAGATTGTCACCGAGATTCTCATAGAATTTTCCCGAACGGAATTTAATATCCCATAATGTCCTGTCAATGTTAAAGTCGGCAATAGCCGTGATCTTATCATCTGCAATATTCACTTTCGCTGGAAAGGAGATGTCTTTCGTAATCCCTTTTATTGTCAGCTTACCGCCGATGGTATAGTTGCCGCCAGCACCCGTCAAAGGTGTTGCTGACGTGATTTCAAATCTGCCCAACGGAAATGTCCCGGCTGTGAAGAAATCATCAGACTTCAGGTGCCCTGTCAGCTTGGTTCTCATTTCCTCGTTTTCGATGTCTGATACTGTAATGGTACTAAAATCAATATCAAAGTTACCTCCGGTTAATTTTCCGCCGTCGGCAAACAATTCTCCTTTTGATATGTTAACAGTACCATTGTGCTGCCCCGTAACTTTCTTTCCAAGCCACTCCATCTTACTTTCAGCACTAACCAGCCTGTATGACTTTCCCTTATTTGATGCCGTCTGTAAATTTTTATTTTCTGTTACACTCTTATTATCCTTTGTATTTGAACATCCTGCACCGATAAGGGCAAGAATTACTAACAATGTTGCTAAGAAATTTTGTGTTTTCATGTTGGTATTTTTTAAATTTATAAATTAATTTCTGAATTTATCTAAAAGTTCGTTTATTTGTCTGACTTCTTTTTTTGTAAGGTTTTTAAAATACTTTTCCCAGTGCACCTCCATATCATCCACTTTATCCAGCAGCTTCAATCCCTTATCAGTTATCACTACATCCACTCTTCTTCTATCTTCAGGACATGCCGTTCTTGTGACAAGCTTTTTTGCATGCAGTCTGTCGACTATCCTGGAAGCATTTGACATTTTATCTAGCATTCTATCTATCAGCAGGTTCACAGTTGCGGGCTTAGGATACTGTCCTTTCAGAATGCGGAGAATATTATACTGCTGAGTAGTCACCTTGTATGCTTTAAGCATTTCACTGTTCCTTACGGATATCCATCCCGCAGTAAAAATTATGTTAATTATCATTTTCTGGTAATCAGTTTTAAACTTGGGCTGCTTTATCTCGTCTTCTATTTTCACCTGAATTAATTTATACCAATATATGTATATACATTTAATGTTGCAACAGTATTTAAAGTTCTGCATAAAAAAAGAAGCAGAACAATTCATCCTGCTTCTTTAAGTAATAAAAAATATTTTCCTTACCTTCTATGACTTGGGTCATGTTACATACAAAAGGCAGGTTCTTTTTAAAAACAATAATGATTATCCTGTTTGCTGATTAATTTAAAACCTTTAAGTGTTGATGAAAATTATTTTGGACGGCAATTGTTTTGGACGGATGTGTAAGTAAAACTTAACTTTTAATGCAAATTATTTTTTATTATTTTATGAAAAATATAAGTTTATGAATGATTTTAATTTATCTTTACTGGAATGGCTTATTGGTCAATGGGAAGGTCTTCAGGGTTCGGGTGTTTATCACGAAGAATGGGAAAAAGTAGATGATAAGGAGCTGAAAGGAAAAGCATACACCATTAAAGGCGGTGAAATTACAAATCCGGAGAAGCTTAATATAAAGGTAGACGACTCAGGTGTCAATTATATCGCTGAGGTTTCACATAATGAAAGTCCTGTTGCATTTGCTCTGACACGCTATGATGAGAATACTTTTGTTTTCGAAAATCCCAATCATGATTTCCCTAAGAAGATCACTTATGTGAAGATGAATGAAAATGAATTCCTTGCAACAGTAGAAGCTGAAAAAAACGGTAAGCTGAAAAAATTCGATTACAATCTTAAAAGGATCATGTGATTAAGCAATTTTAACTCTTCATTAATAAAATTACTTTACCGACATTTTCTCTACTTCTTTAAACAGTGTCTCATCATCCAGCTTCTCAAAATTTAAATTCTCAATATTCACACTGACACGAATTGCTCTAAGTCCTTTAATACCCTGAAGCTCCTCAAGCTCAAGCTCTTCAATTTCTTTATGCGGCGAGCCCATTTCAAGGATGCCAACTATTTCATTATCATATACCAAAGGAGCGATCAGAAGATTTTTTACTCCCTGCTTTAATATCTTTTCTTCTATAGTTGTTTTGTTCGGATAATTTTCCAGATTTTCAATTATCACTGCCCTCTTTGTCTTAAAACAAAAATCATAGAGTGAACCCTCCATGGATTTGACATCAACGTTTCTGCAGCTTAGAAGAAAGCTGTTCCCTATTTTTTGCCCGTACATGAAGAGCTTATTTACGCTTCCCGGAGAATCTGTCAGACCAAGCAGAAGCTCAGGGCAGCGAAGAAGCGATCTTAATTTATGCTGAAGCTTGAGGAAGCCTGCTGCACTTGTAATAGTGTCTTTTTCGATCAAGTCTTTTTTTATCCCGGACAATATTTCCGTATCGGTGATATTGATCGCATTGATAACCATAAATCCGGTGAATTCAAAGCTCTCAGTAGGTATAATCTTTTTTATAAATTCGACATTGTAAATATTTTCGCGAAGCGACTCAATTTCTTTACCAGTAAGCTTTGGCGGGGGGCAATAATAATGACGTCCATGAATTCATTTGCCATGTTCAGCTTATAATACCTGTCGAGACCGGTTTGAGGATCTGTGTATTTGTAAACGATCGGAAATTCAAAATTAATATTAAGTCCGTAAATAGAATTTAGAATGGAAATATAGGCACTCACATTTTTACCCCAGTTGAATGTATTCATGTCAATATTAAACTCACCATCGATACCAGACTTTCCGAATTTAATTATTTCTCTGAACTTCGGAGAGGAATAAAAAATATTTGACATAAACGAAGATGTTGCTGCAAAGAGCTGCTTCTCATAAAATGCCGCAGGGAATACGAACATCATCATGCTGGCAATAACCTTTTCATATTTGGTAAACACATAAAGGTCATATATTTCCTTCAGAAGCTCGGGGGCATTGTCCAGTTCCTTCAGTATTAGCCGGGCAAATTCTTTTTCCGGCTTGTTACCCTGCTCCGCCACTTCTCTGATATGTAGTATCAGTTTATGAAAACTTGTTGAAAATTTGAACGGAAGGTCGAGAACAGTCAGAGAGTATTCCTTTACTACTTCTATATCCGGCAGCAAAAAATTATCCAGACTGAATGTCATATCGTTTAGTTTATTATCCATAATAAGTAACTAAATTATTCCATAATGTTTCAAATTTTTTTAGAGAACAAGATGGGTTTGCATAAATGGGATCTGTATAGAACTAACTTGTTCAGATTTAGTTTACAAATTAAAATTGTGTGCCTTCATTTCCTTTTCTAAATATTTTACTATTCCCCATTTTTTCAAACTGGTGTCTCAAAACAAATATCAAACTTAACATACGAGACTCGAGGCTCAAAGTGAAAAAACTTAAATAATTTTCTTAGAATCTTGGAGACTTAGAGGTGATATGATAGTTCTGAGACATTCTCTTCAAAGTTAAGAATGACTTTAAATAAACGAGGAGAGTGGTTTGTTAAAGATATTTTTTTAATGTCTCATTCAAAGTTTTGCAAAGTTTTGCATCTTCTTAAAACTTAAAATGACTTCAATATTGTAATTCAAATCTTTAAATTTAAAAAATGAAAAGAGAAAGTGTGATCGTACTTATAAGCGGGGGAATGGACAGTGCTCTTACTGCTGCCATAGCCGGGAAAAAATATTCATTGAATTTTCTTCACATTAATTACGGACAGAAAACACAGAAGCGCGAGCTCAGGGCTTTTAATGATATTGCGAAATATTATAATGTAAAAAATAAGCTCACGGTCGATATCAGCCATCTGAAGGACATTGGCGGATCTTCTCTGACCGATAAAAAGATAAAGATCGATATGGCGGATCTTAAGAGTAAGAATATACCGACGAGCTACGTGCCGTTCAGGAACGCTAACATTCTCTGTATAGCCGTAAGCTGGGCTGAAGTGACCGGCGTTAAGCATATTTTTATCGGCGCGGTGGAGGAAGATTCAAGCGGATATCCTGACTGCAGGAAGGAATTTTTTGAAGCATTCAATAAAATGATCATAAAGGGTTCAAAGCCCTCATCATCAATAAAAGTAGAAACTCCCATTATTAATTTTTCCAAGAAGAAGATCGTAACGGAATCACTGAAGCTGAAAGCACCACTGCACCTGAGCTGGTCCTGCTACAAAGAAAATGAATTAGCGTGCGGTGAATGTGACAGTTGCGCCTTACGCCTTCGGGGATTTCAGCAAGCAGGTTTCGCGGATCCTTTAAAGTACAAGAAAATTTTAAACTACATCTGATTGGCTGCAAAAGACAATAATAAATTTCTAAATATTGTCGCGGGATTATTCCTTGCGGGCTTCTCCGTTTATGTAATGAAGGAGTTGAGTACGATTCTCATTCCCTTTGTGCTGGCGGTCATTATTGCATTTGTATTCGAACCGTTCTATTCCTGGATGAAGATGAAGAAGGTTCCCTCAGGCATCGCCATAGTCATTGTCGTACTTACGATCATCATAATAGCCAATGTCGCGAGTGTCTTCATTTTCGCAAGTGTCAATTCTTTCTCATCTAACTTCAGCATTTACGAAGAAAAATTTCTTGCATTCTTTAACAGCACAATTGAATCGTTTCATCTTTCACCCGAAGACAAGCACAGTCTTAACGAGTCGATGAAGATCACGAATCTTCTCAGGCAGGGTTCGATAACATCTTTCATCGCGGGTTTTCTCACCGGCTTCCTTCATATCTTCGGAGATTTCATACTCATACTTTTTTATGTAATATTCATACTGACTGAATTCGGAAGCATCAAGGAAAGAATTCAGGTTGCATTCGCTCACGAAAGATCCGCAAATATCATTAAGACACTTGATACAATTCTCATTGACGTTCGCACATACATTTCAGGGAAGACCATTATCAGTCTCGCGCTGGGAATTCTCTCGGGGTTCATTCTATGGATATTCAATGTGGATTTTTATTTCATTTGGGGATTTCTGATCTTCATGATGCACTTCATACCAAGCATCGGAGCGCTTATCGCGATATCACTTCCCGCGATCGTAATGTTCCTGCAGTTTGATAATATTTTTACCCCGATATTCGTGACCATTTTACTTGTCGTTTTGCAGAATGTGATCGGTAACATAGTGGAACCGAAGATCCTCGGTGACCAGCTTAACCTGAGTCCTCTGCTGCTTTTATTATCATTATTCATCGGCGGTTATGTCTGGGGAATTGTTGGAATGGTACTGTCAGTGCCGATCGTGAGCATGCTGAAAATTGTGCTGATGAATTTTGAATCGACGAAACCATTAGCGACACTGATGAGCTATAAGCACTCGGTCATTAAGAAAAAACTATTTAACTTCCGGAGTATTGCCAAACAATAATCCAAATAGGTTTCTTAATGTTGTCGCCGCGTTATTCCTTATAGGGTTTTCATGTTTTCTATTAATGGAATTGCAGTCGATACTGCTGCCGTTGTTTATCGCCGTGATAATCTCATTTGTCTTTCTGCCGTTTTATAATTTCATGCTCAGAAAGAAATTTCCACCGGCGCTGGCAATTGTAGTTGTTATTCTGACGATCATAATTATATCGAATATTTCGAGCGTGTTCATTCTCACAAGCGTAAATTCTTTCACAACTGAATTTCCGAAGTATGAAGAAAAATTTCTGAAGTTCTATGACGATACCATTGCGAAGCTGAACCTTTCACCTTCTGAAGCAGCGAGTCTTAACAAGTCACTTGACCTGAAAAAGATCGTGATGAGCGGAATGTTCACTAATTTCGTAACCAGTCTGTTCTCAGGAATTACGGCATTGATGGGTAATTACATACTGATACTTTTTTATATTATATTTTTATTATCAGAAACAGACAGCATACGCACGCGCATCAAAGCGGCATTCACACAGGAAAAGGAAGCTGTCCTGAGTCATACGATGACAGATATTTTCAGGGATGTAAAGGATTATCTTTCTGGGAAGACATTGCTGAGCTTTATACAGGCGGTGATCATAGGTTTGCTGCTCTGGATATGCGGAGTGGATTTCTTTTTCATCTGGGCATTCATGTTCTTTCTGTCGGACTTCATACCAAATATAGGTTCAATGCTCGTGACAATATTAGTGGGTACTATTATGTTCCTGCAGTTCGACGGAATCGTAAAGCCGATAATAATCGTAGTGGTGCTGATCATTATACAGAATCTTAAGGGTAACATACTCGAGCCGAGGATATTTGGTAAGCGTCTGGATCTCAGTCCCCTGCTTCTTTTTTTCTCGCTGATATTCTGGGGATACATTTGGGGAGTGGTTGGAATGATCTTATCGATACCGATAATGAGCATGATCAAGATCATATTCATGAATGTGCCGGAGCTCAAGCCTTACGCGATACTGATGAGCAATAATGTGAGCACCGTTAAGAACAAAAAGCAAAAGAAAATTTAAATTATCATAATAACTTAACTTAACTAAAAAAAAATGACAGTTAATAAAAAATTGAAAGACTGGGTAGATGAATGTGAAAAGCTTTGTAAGCCGGACGCCGTTCATTGGTGTGACGGTTCGGAAGAAGAATATGATAAGCTCGCTAAAATGCTCGTTGATAAAGGATCAATTAAAAAATTAAACGAAAGTAAACGACCGAACAGCTACTATGCAGTTTCAGATCCGTCCGACGTGGCGAGAGTTGAAGACAGGACATATATCTGTTCAAAAAATAAAGAGGATGCCGGTCCTACAAACAACTGGATGGATCCTTCTGAAATGAAACAAACACTCAACAAGCTTTTCGACGGCTGCATGAAGGGAAGAACAATGTATGTCATTCCTTATTCAATGGGACCGCTCGGCTCAAAGATAGCACACATAGGCGTTGAAGTTACCGACTCACCTTATGTTGTAATGAACATGAGAATAATGACACGGATAGGTAAAAAAGTTCTTGATGTACTTGGCGAAGGTGAATTTGTACCGTGTCTGCATTCCGTCGGCTATCCCCTGGCTGACGGAAAGGCTGACATAGCATGGCCATGCAGTGAAACAAAGTACATCGTTCACTTCCCTGAAGAAAGAAGCATCTGGTCATACGGTAGCGGCTACGGCGGTAACGCTCTTCTCGGCAAGAAATGTTTCGCGCTACGAATCGCTTCGGCGATGGCTAAGGATGAAGGATGGATGGCTGAGCACATGCTCATCGTCGGCATCACTTCACCTGAAGGCGTAAAGAAATATATTGCCGCGGCTTTTCCAAGCGCATGCGGTAAAACAAATTTAGCAATGCTTACACCAACATTACCGGGATGGACAGTTGAGACAGTCGGTGATGACATAGCGTGGATGAAGTTCGGTGATGACGGAAGATTGTACGCGATCAATCCTGAAGCCGGATTTTTCGGCGTAGCTCCGGGAACATCAATGAAGACCAATGGCAACGCAATGCTTTCAATGGATAAGAATTCAATATTTACAAATGTAGCGCTGACTGATGACGGTGATGTATGGTGGGAAGGAATGACAGATGAGAAGCCAGAGCATCTTACAGACTGGCACGGAAAAGAATGGACATCAGATTCAACCACAGCGGCTGCACATCCTAACTCAAGATTCACCGCACCGGCATCGCAATGCCCGGTAATTGATAAAGACTGGGAAAATCCAAAAGGAGTACCTATCTCCGCGATATTATTCGGAGGAAGACGTGCTTCTGTCGTGCCGCTTGTCAATGAAGCATTCAACTGGCAGCACGGAACATTCCTCGGCTCATCGGTTTCATCTGAAATGACAGCCGCAGCAGCCGGCAAATTAGGACAGGTAAGACATGATCCGTTTGCGATGCTTCCTTTCTGCGGTTATAACATGGGCGACTATTTCAATCACTGGCTCAGCATCGGCAAAAAATCCGACGCTTCAAAGCTGCCGATGATATTTTATGTCAACTGGTTCAGAAAGGACGACAAAGGAAACTTCATTTGGCCGGGATACGGAGACAACATCAGGGTCCTGAAATGGATATTCGAAAGACTTGAAGGAAAGAAAAATTATGAAGACAGACCTTACGGAAGAATTCCTGCGAAAGGAGCACTCGATCTTACGGGACTGAACATGAACGGTGACACACAAAAGCTTTTTGAAATTAGTAAAGAAGAAGGTCTGACCGAAGCAACGGAACTGAGAGAGTATTATAAGAAATTCGGTGATAAGCTTCCGAAGGAACTGACCGAAGAACTTGATCAGCTTGAAGAGAGATATAATAAGATGTAAGTGTTATAGAGTTATAGAGTTATTGAGTTATTGAGTTATTGAGTTATAGAGTTATTGAGTTATTGAGTTATTGAGTTATAGAGTTATAG
>JAWXBH010000073.1:0-17197 GCA_034439935.1 bacterium | reverse complement strand
TTAAACCTTATACAAGTAACATTAAGATTTTCTCATGAAGAAAATGATTTTATTCCTTTCATTTATTTTTCTAATAGCGGACTGTTGCTATTCCCAATCAGGATGGATTCAGCAGAGTAGTGGAGTTAATTCAAATATAAATTCCGTAAAGTTCATTAACTCACAGACAGGTTGGTGTGTAGGAGACAGTGGTAATGTTTTAAAAACAACTAATGGAGGCATATCCTGGATTATTAAATCTTTGAATACTACCGGCAACTTAAGCTCTGTTTTTTTTATATCCGATGAAACAAGTTATATAGCAGGAGACAACGGGTTGATATTTAAGTCTGTAAATAGCGGTATGAGCTGGGATAATATTTCTTTTCAGAGCTCTCGCATAACCTGCATGCATTTTATTAACGCTGATCTAGGATTTATTGGTAATTATCCCGAATCCGGTGGACAGGCAAAAATTTTCAAAACTACTAATGGTGGTTTAACCTGGGATTCGAATCAGGTAAATTTTCTGTTTATAAGCTCTATTCATTTCATAAATAGCAGTATAGGCTGGTTCACCGGTTTCAGCTTTAGTTGTAAGTATTCAGCAACCTCAGACGGCGGATTGTCCTGGGTGTGCGGGAATATTCCACCGGGTTCAGATATTGATGTAAGATCAATTTTTTTTATTGATCATTTGAACGGCTGGATCGGCAGCCCATATGTTCAACTCGGTATCCGAACAATTTTTAGAACCACCAATGGAGGAAGTAATTGGTATGCCCCTTCTATACTGACATCTAATTCAAGCTACTCTCTGTTTTTCTCTGATATAAATAATGGTTGGTCCGCTGGTGACCAAGGACTGATCTATCACACAAGTAACGCAGGTTTAAATTGGACACAGCAAACTCCCATTGTAAATAATAGAATTTACCGCTCAATCTACTTCACCGACTCACTCACCGGCTGGTGTGTGGGTGACAGCGGAAGGATCCTGAAAACTACTACAGGAGGAATACTCACTAACTTTACAAATACAAATTCAGAGATACCCACCGAATATAAGCTTTATCAGAATTATCCTAATCCATTCAATCCGAAAACAATTATCAATTACGAATTAGGAATTACGAATTTTGTCTCGTTAAAAGTTTATGATGCATTGGGCAGTGAAGTCACTACTTTAGTGAATGAAAAGAAAACTGCGGGAAGTTATGAAGTTGAATTTGACGGAAGCAACCTGCCGAGCGGGATATATTTTTACCGGCTGGAAGCTGGTGGGGATATTATTGATACAAAGCGTATGGTGTTGTTGAAGTGATTGGACGTCAAACGTGAAACGTGAAACGTGAAATGTGAAACGTGAAACGTGAAACGTGAAATGTGAAACGTGAAATGTGATATGTGAAACGTGAAACGTCAAATGTGAAACGTCAAATGTGAAATGTGAAACGTCAAACGTGAAACGTGAAACGTGAAACGTGAAATGTGAAACGTGAAACGTGATAGCCACTCAAAACTATTTTCAGGCTTTGGAGTACAATCTCTGAAGCCTTTTTTGTTTATTTTAGTCAACAAAAGACAATTGATCATTGATAATTGATCATTGATAATTGAAAAGGAACATTATAACATTCATTAGTATTTCTTATATAGTCTTAATAATGTATTTTTAATCAAAATAAAAAATAAAATGATGAGTAAAAAATTTATTCTTCCGGTGTGTATTGTTCTTCTTGCACTGGGAGTCTTTGTCGGAATGAAGATCCAGAATGCAGTATCCGATGATAAAATTTCTTCACAGGTAAGGAAGTTCAATGATGCACTTGAAGTTACATCAAGATATTATGTTGACGATGTTGATTCACAAAAGCTCACCGAAGACGCGATCAAGGGAATGCTCGAAGGACTTGATCCCCATTCAGTTTATATCAGTGCGGAACAACTTAAAAGAGTAAATGAAGATTTTCAGGGAAGCTTTGACGGAATAGGCGTGGAGTTTGATATTGTAAATGATACACTCACCATTGTTTCACCCATCAGCGGCGGACCTTCAGAAAAGCTCGGCATTCTTGCCGGCGATAAAATCATAAAGATAGACGGCGTTAGTTCAGTAAAGATCGCAAGAGATGATGTCCCTAAGAAATTAAAAGGACCTAAAGGCACGAAAGTAAATATTACCATTGTAAGGGCAGGCATGAACGAGCCGCTTGAATTTGAAATTACAAGAGATAAAATTCCTATCTACAGTGTTGACGCTTCATTCATGCATAATAATGAGATCGGTTATGTAAAAGTCTCAAGATTTGCAGCTACAACTTACGAAGAATTCATGAAAGCGATGACCGATCTTAAGAGCCAGGGAATGAAAAAAGTAATTCTTGATCTCAGAGGCGATCCGGGTGGTTATCTTGACCAGGCGTTTAAGATGGCAAGTGAATTTATTCCGCGTGGTGAAAAGATTGTTTACACAAAAAGCAGAATAAAAGACTTTAGCGAAGAATATGTATCAGAAGGCGGAAGCTATACCGATATACCTTTAATAGTATTGGTTAACGGTGGTTCGGCTTCAGCAAGTGAGATCGTCTCCGGCGCGATCCAGGATCTTGACAGGGGATTAGTGGTAGGTGAAACCACATTCGGCAAAGGACTTGTACAAAGACAATTCGATCTGCCTGATGGTTCTGCATTCAGAGTTACAACTGCAAGATATTACACACCTTCAGGAAGACTGATCCAGAAATCTTATGAAGGCGGAAAGTATGTCAAAAATTCACTTGTCGAAGTAGAAGGCGAAAATGTTGAGCATAAGAATGACGGTTCAGATTCAACCCGACCTGAATTTAAGACAATCGGCGGCAGAACTGTTTATGGCGGTGGCGGTATCACTCCGGATTATATCGTAAAGCTGGATACTCTTACAGACTTTTCAGTTCAGCTCAGAAGACTGAACCTGTTCTATATCTATACGGAAAGATATATGGCAAACAACAGAAAGAACATTGAAGCAAAATATAAGACACCGATAGAATTCAGAGATAACTTTTCAGTTGATGAATCAATGCTTTCGGAATTAAGAAACATGGCAGCGGAAAAGGGAGTTGTGTTTAATCAACAGCAGTATGACACTGACCTTGATTATATAAAGACATCGATCAAGTTTCAGATGGCACGTGACATATGGGGAAATAACGGCAGCTACCAGGTTTGGGTCGGCAATGATGAGCAATTTCTCAAAGCAATAACTTTGTTTGATGATGCGATAAAAATAGCGAAGTTAAAAGAATAAATGTTTCTCAAAAATTTCAGAATAAGCTTCTGTGTATTGGCTGCGGTAATCTTAGTCAATAACGCAGAAGCTTTTTCACAGGAAAAAGTCATAGAGGTCGGTGAAGAGCTAAAATATGAGATATCGTATGGCTTCATTAAGCTTGGTTATCTAAAATTCATAGTTTCAAATTCACGCAAAGACGGTAAGAAAACCATTTACAACGCCAAGCTTGAGATCAAAAGCTATCCCGAAGTTCCGTTCGTAAAGATCAATCAAATCTTCGAATCGGAAATGGAATATACTGATGATGAAATGATCTCACAGAAATTCTACGAAACAAGCTTCAAAGACAGATCAATTACCAGAACCGACTGCAAATTCAATTATAAGAAAGGTAACGTTAAGATATTAAAAGAGACCGACGGGCATATTGAGAAAGATGCAAAGGTACTTATTAAGGATGGTGTTAATTATCGCGATGAACTGTCCTGGCAATATGAGTCGCGTATTAATTCATTTGACAGCAAGAACTTCAACATACCTGTCTTTACAAATGAAGAAGAGTCATCAGTAAGATATTCATTTAATATAAATAAGACCGTAGTCGAAATTGAAAGTTGTGAATATGAGATCGCTGTAATTAAGATGGAAGGCACATCTGACTTCACGGGTATCTTCGGATTTAAGGGCGAGTTCCTGATACTGCTTTCGGATGACGAAAGCCGTGTACCGATCAAGGCATATTACAATTCAACCTTAGGCAACATTGTCTGCGAACTTATTTCTTATAAAAAAAGTAAATGGAAACCCCCTGCGTTTGTTAAATAGATATTTGTACAAGTGTATGCAATATTAATCCGCTCAATTTAAATTATGTTGAAAATTCTTTTTATATCTCTTGTAATTATCTTATGCTTTAAGAACAGCTTTGCTCAGGAAAGAATATTGTCCAAAGGCGAAGAGCTGACCTATGAAGTCTCATATGGTTTCATAAAACTTGGTGAAGTAAAGATGGTAGTGACTGATCTGAAAGAGGAAAAAGGAAAGAAGATCTACACTGCAAAGTCATTTATGAGATCATACGATGGCGTTCCTCTGGTAAGTCTGAACAGTGTGTTTGAATCGGACATAGTTTTTGATTCGAAAGAACTTTACACACGCAGATTCAAGGCGATCGAATATAAAGACGAAGGAGTAATTACGATCGAATATAAATTCAACTATGATTCTCAGTTCGTACATGTAAAGAAGGACAATATGGGAAGGGTCGAAATAGACAGTAATATCAGAATCAATAAGAATATAAAGTTTCAGGACGGACTGTCATTGTTTTATCTCGCGAGACTTAATTCATTCACTACTGAAAATTTTCTCGTACCTGTCTTTATGAATGAAATGGAAACTTCAGTGAATTATTTCTTTTCATCAAAGCCGGACGAGATCTCCGTTGACGCCTTTAAGAATGATGTCAATGCCGTGAGATGCAGTGGTACTGCTAATTTTACAGGAGTCTTCGGACTTACGGGAGAGTTCATAGGATGGTTCAGTGATGATGAGCGGAGGATGCCTTTGAAATCACAGCTTAATGTAATTGTCGGGAATGTAACTCTGGAGCTTACAAGTTTTAAATAAGTTAAAAGTTAAAAGATAAAAGTTTGTAAAGTTAAAAGTTAAAAGATAAAAGTTTGTAAAGTTAAAAGTTAAAAGTTAAAAGTTTGTAAAGTTAAAAGTTGTTTAGCGATAATTTGTAAACTGAAATGCAAAGTCCAGCTCGGTATCGCGAAGCAGTTTCATTACACTCTGCAGATCATCTTTATCCTTCCCTGTAACGCGTACCTGTTCATCCTGAATTGATGCCTGAACCTTTATCTTACTGTCCTTTATCATTTTAACAACTTTCTTAGCATCTTCCTTTTCAATTCCCTGTTGCAGCTTGATCTCCTGTCTGACTGTGCCGCCCGATGCAGGTTCAATCGCTCCGTACTTCAGCGCCTTGATCGAGATGGATCTCTTGATAAGCTTATTCTGTAAAATGTCGATCACAGATGTAAGCTTAAACTCATCATCGGAAAGCACATTAATTGTGTTCTCTTTTTTGTTTAATGTAATTTCACTTTTGCTTCCTTTGAAATCATATCTCTGAAGTATTTCTTTGAGCGCCTGATTGATGGCGTTGTCTAATTCCTGTTGATCTACCTCAGATACGATGTCGAATGAATATTGATTTGCCATTTTATTAAGTTAAAAGTTTGTAAAGTTGAAAGTTATGAATTAATTAAAATCCAAAATCTAAAATACAAAATCAAAACAATCCCAAATCCTAAAGCGGCTATTCCAAATCCGTAAACAACATTGTATTTTGTATACATTCGGAGTATTTTGAGCTTCATTAATCAAATAAATTCATAAATAAATAAGGGAAATGAAAAATTACATTCTTTCTTTGGCATTAATTTGTCTTTTAAGTTTCGTTCAACAAAATTTATTCGCACAAGGCTTTAACAGCGTCACGACACCCGATGGGACTAACATTGTTGCGGTGGGAAATACAGGAAATCTATACCGTTCAGCAAACGGCGGTGTAACATGGACAGGCGGGGTTAACGGTGCACTTCATCAGAACTCGGTTGTATCATTAGGAAACGATGTCTGGATAGCAGCAAACAGCGGCACGGTTTATAAAACTTTAAAAACAACTTCATCAGTAAGCACTTATAATATCGGAGCATCATTGGATCTCTATTCAGTGTTTTTTACCGATGCAAATACAGGTTATGTCTGCGGTGTTTCCGGGACAGTTTACAAATCTGTCAACGGTGGTGTTAACTGGTCTTCAAGCAATTCAGGTATTCCTGCTGTGAAGTTAAATTCGATAAGCTTCAGAGATGGCAGTAACGGAACAGTTGTCGGTGACGGCGGTGCAGTTTATGTCACAAACAATGCTGGTGCAAGCTGGTCTTCGCAGTCATCAGGAACAACAAATAATCTTCTTAAGGTAAAATATTTTAATGACAGCTTAACCGCAGTCGGAGAATACGGAACACTCTTGCTCAATAAGAACGGAAGCTGGACAAGCGTTAGCACAAGGATACGAAATGACATAAGAGGTGTTGCCGGTACAAGCATGAATGATGTTCACGTTGCAGGCGGCGGAGGCTTTATCAGGAATAATAAAAGCGGTAGTACAGGCTTTTTGAATTTTGAAAATAATCCGATGATGGCTAATATCACGGATATATTTTATTATGGCGCAAACAACGGATGGGCTGTAAGCAGTCTTAACAATGTTATTATCTATACAAGCAACGGAGGTTCATCATGGTCGATGCCAACAGGCGCGACAGTAGCTTATACATGGGTCTCAAAACCCGGAGCTTCCGGAAACTTTCTTGGAAATAACTTAGCTCATCATCCTGTCAAAAGGAACACGCTATACTGCGCTTTCTCTAATCAGGTCTACAGAAGCATGGACAGGGGAGAAACATGGTCAACGGTTGGAAGTACAATGGCAGCCAGCTCAACACCGCACTCACTTTTCGTAAGTCCTCTTGATACTAATATATGGCTTGTCGCAACCGAATCAAGCCCGTTTGATAAAATTTACAGAACATCAAATTACGGAGTAACATGGGATACAGTAATGAATAGGAATTTCAGTAACTATGGACAGCCTCTTGAAATTGACCAAAATAATCCAAGCGTATTTTATTTCACACCCGACGGCGGTGGTTTTTACAAATCAGTTAACAGCGGAGCAACATTTACAGAGATCAGCGGTAACTTTCCATTCAGAAGCCCGTGTGAAATTCTCGTAACATGGGACAGCTCAAACGTGATAATCGTAGGTGACGGTACAACAGGAAGCGGAAGGGGAGTCATATTCAGATCTGTTAACGGAGGCGTAAACTGGACATCAATCGATACGGTAAGCACGGACGGTTCGGAAACACCTTCAATGTGTAATTCCGTTCTAAGTAAAAATTTAATCTGGTGTACAGAGTGGGGTGGTTCGGATGTGTACAGATCAACGGATTCAGGAAATGACTTTACACTTCATCATTCAAGCGGATTCTCCGGATGGGGATCGGATATATGTCGTGAAGATCCTTCACTAGTTATCATCGGAAGCTGGGGAGCAGCAGGTGCGTTATCACTTAACGCCGGAAGTAACTGGACGAACATCAGCACCGGCTTAAGCGGACACGGCGGAGGAATTTATATTCCCGAAAGAGGTCTCGTCATAGCGCAGCAGGGATCAAACATTTACAAGCTTAACATAGTTTACACTTATACACCACTAATAGCAGCAATTGATGTACAGCCGACATCACTCGGCAGCACGGGTGTACAATACTACCCGACAGCCACTATCTTTCCGACCGGAACAGTTATCAATAATAACGGAGCGGCATCGGCAACCTTTACAGTTACAAGAAAGATCACACCGGGCGGATACTCAAGTACAAAGACAGTTACAAATCTTGCGGCAAGCACATCAACACAGGTTACATTTGATGCGTGGACATTTTCCTCAGGGACAATGTACACTGTAAAGGATTCAGTCAGCATTTCAGGAGATACAAATCCCGGCAATGATGTAATCAGCGGAACGATCACACCGAATGTTGGTCAGATATTGAACAGACTGAATGAAGTCTTCTCAGGAAGCTTTCCTCCTGCAGGATGGACATTTCAGTTCACCGGAACAAATTACTGGATCACGAGCGTAAACAGCGCGTATAATGTCGGAACAGGCTGCGCTGAATACAATTATTACGACGCACAGTCAAATACAGGAAGCAAGTATCTTGTCTCACCCAATTTCTCTGCAAGCATTGCAGGTGATTCACTTAAGTATGACTGGGCTTATGCGCCTTACGATGCAACTTCAAGAGATTCATTAATAATAGAATTCTCTACCAACGGTGGATCAAGCTATGACACACTTGTAAGGCTCTATGGTTATGTTGGAGCAACAGGAAATAGATCACTTAATACCAGAGCGGTTCTTACAAGCGAATATCAAACTCCTGCTGTCAATGAGTGGCAGTCAAAGAAATGGTCACTGCCTGTGAATACGAATAAAGTAAGATTCAGAGCGAGAAGCGGATTTGGAAATAATTTATTCCTTGATAACGTAATGGTGTCAACCGGAAGCGCTTACACTCAATTCAACGTAAAGCTTGCACCAGAAGGTTTGTTTAATGGAAGCACATTATCTGTCAGCGATACGGTAAGAGCATATTTGAGAAGCACAGTATCACCATTCAATAAAATTGACTCAGCTACTGAAGTAATTAATCAGTCAACATTAATTGCACCTTTCGTTTTCAAGAATGCAGCAAGCGGAACTTACTACATACAGATAATTCACAGGAACGCTCTTGAAACATGGAGCAAGGCAGGAGGAGAAGCTCTTACAAAGGGTGTAACAGGAAGCTTTGACTTTACTTCTTTACAGAACCAGACATACGGAAACAATTCAGTGCTGGTAGGGTCTGTATGGTGTCTGTACAGCGGTGATATAGGTCGTGACGGCGCGATAGATATTTCAGATGTCGTGGATATTTATAATGATCTTGTTAATTTTGAATCGGGATACAGGACAACTGATCTTAATGGTGACGAAACCATTGACGTATCGGATCTGCTGATCGCATATAATAATTCGAACAACTTTGTAGGAAAGGTCACACCTGAAACAGCTCCGTCAAATGTTCAGGCGAATAAAGAGTTAATGAAACAGAAGATGACAGAGTATAAGCTTGGCAGAAGCGTAAGCAAGTAGACATTTATATTTAGAAGCAAAGAAATTAGCCACGGAGGACACAGAGAAGGATTTATTCTTTGTGCTCTCTGTGGCTTTATTGTTATAAGATCAAGAAGAGCAAGAGATTTTGATTCATCTGAACGGGTTTTCTATGAGAGTTCACCTCACTTACCCACTCTCAACCCACTCAACACACTCAACCACTCACCACACTCAACCACTCACCACACTCAACATACTCAACCCACTCAACCCACTCAACCACTCACCCCACTCAACCCACTCAACCCTAAAAAAAATCACAGCTCATCATAATTTATACTCAGCTCCTCATTTCTCTTTATATCCCGCATCGCAAAGTAGTCGTGATTCTCATCATGAAAGACATTTGGCGTATCGGAATGATTGAGATACCAGCCGATGGACATGCGGTGGAAATTCTTTGGTGAAGAGTAACCTTTTGGATAATGAATGGAATATTTCTCGATAAGGTTTTTCGGGAAGCCGGTTTTCTTTATCTGCGAAGTTCGGATGAATCGGTAGTCATCATCTTCAAACAACGGGATCTTTAAACCCTTCTTTATTTTCTCTACGGCAAAAACACCCACACCGTGGATCGTTGACGCTCTCAGCTCAAGTACCATTTTTGATTTTTAATTTAATGCATGCAATTTAATTTTTGTCAGTTAAAGTTTATAGCTAAATATTTTTGTGACGGAAAATTTTCATGGCACGTCCGTCCAGAATAAGGAAAGAGCTTGCCACGAATTTCACGAATGATCACAAATTAAAAATATTATCATTATTTTAAAAAACAGAATTAACATTCGAGACTTTAAGAAAATGGTTTAAATATATTTCACTTTGAGTTTTTGAGGAAAAAAAGTTTTATCAGTTTTAAGACAACTTCAAAGGAAGGGGCAGGCTGTTGCTTATGATCGAGCGAAAAAAAAGGCGGAACTTTCGTCCCGCCTGAAACTTGAAACTTGAAACTTGAAACTTATTTTATAAGCATCATCTTCTTTGTCAGTGAAATATCCGCTGAAACAAGTTTATAGAAATATACTCCCGAAGATAGCTGTGAAGCGTCAAAATTTATTTCATAACTTCCTGCATTCCTGAAGCCGTCTGCAAGTACCTGCACTTCCTTTCCAAGCTGATTGTAAACTTTCAATGATACATTCGCTGAATATGGCAGATCAAACTTAATGCTTGTAGAAGGATTGAAAGGATTAGGGTAATTCTGACGCAGATCATATTTCTCAGGTGCAATGAGTGAGATCACATTTTCATTTGCTGATGTCAGAACGGTATAAGTAATGTTTAACTTTTGCAGTCCTGATGTTTGCTGTGCAAGCATGTATCCGCGTTCAGGAACTATGATACCCGCTCCCGCGCCGCTTCCTGTGATAGAGCTTGTTCCGAATGATGCGCCTGAATTAGTTGTGAGATAAGCGGTCGATCCGCTGTATGTTCCATAAAGATAAACACCGGGATCTTCCCTGCAAAGATCGGAGCCCCATCCTGAGCCCGGTTGTGAAAGAATATTCGACCAGTTGTTTCCATGATTAGATGATTTCCAAAGCAAGGTTGAGAATGTTGTAGCATACGCGATGCTCTTATCAAATACGGAATTTGACATAGATGGAATTTCCGAACCGGTAGATGTCAAAACTATTTGCCAGTTAACACCACTGTTGCTTGATTTATAAACACGGCTCGGTGAGCTTTCGCCAATATACAACACATTGGAGCTGTCCCACATTACTATGATATCGCAAGGACTCAGAAAAGCATAGCTGCTGATCTGGGTGAAGGTGAGACCATTATTTACTGACTTCCAGAAGCCGCCGCCATCGGGAACAAAGTAATATGTATTCGGATCATTCTGATCCATTTCAAGCGGCTGACCGTACGCGCTGAAATTCTGCTGATGAACGATACTCCAAGTAACGCCGTAATCCGATGATCTTACAACTTTATCAGTACTAACATTATCAATCGCAGCCATCCAGATATTTGTATCGACCGGACTTACATAAAATGAATGAGCTCTTCCGTTTGTAATTCCTGTTCCTGTCATAGTAGCGATTTGTAACCACGTGTTGCCTCTGTCCCTGCTTACAAAGACCTTGCTTCCGTATGCAACGAACATCGCATTTCGGTCATTAGGGTGAATGCATAAATTATTTCCGATGCCTGATGCTGAGCTTAGCTTTGTCTGCCACTGAAATACTACATTTGTACCGGAAGGAAGTTCCCAGCTTTGTCCGGAGTTGGTGGTCCGGATGATCGCATAATTAAGACTGCTTACGGCGAATGCTATATCATTATCATAATAGAAAATGTCTACCAGATTGGCGAGCATCGGATTGGTCTCAAAGTTAAGAAATTTACTGCTGCCGTTTTTATTGTTCCTTATAAAGCCGCCGCCGCCGCAAACATGAATGTTGTTTACGTCCTGTCCGGTGATGCCCGTGATGTCAGTTGATATCCGCGTGTTGACACTCATCCACGGTGAAGATGTTTGCTTTGTAAGAAGAACTCCGTATTCGCCTGTCACTGCCATTCCGTCTGAGAAATATTTTGATTTAAGCAAATTCCTTGTTGTACCTGTGACTTCAAGATTCCAAGTTTGCCCTGCATCACCGGTGATAAAAAGTGTGCCGTTATTACCGGCTGCAATTCCGTTCTGAAGATCTGCGAAGCTTATTGAATTAAGTTTTACATTAGATATGCCTGCATTGCTCGGACTCCAGTTCATTCCTCCGTTAATTGTTTTGTAAACAATTCCGCCGTCTCCGCAAAGATAACCGATGTCATTATTTATAAAGCAGATCGAATTAATGGAACCTGTTGTACCGGTTTCAATTGGATTGATTATTGAAACTGTCTTAAGTGTCTTGTAAACTTTTCCATCACTTCCGGCGATCCATACATTATTGTCATAAGAGGTAACTGATTTAAAATCCACAGCTCCCTGATTGTAGCTTGCCCAGGTATTGCCGCCGTTGGTCGAACGGTAGATCTTTCCGGCATTACCCGCAGCAATCACATTCACTCCGTCAGGAGTACTGACGCTGTTAAAACCCTGTGAGAATGTGTCAGTACCGGTAATTAAAAAAAGTATAATTACGGCTATCATTAGTATGATATGCTTCATATTGATTTGTTTAAATTTGCGATTATTTAAAATTATGTTATTGTGTTTAGAAATTCAATTGTTATATGAATGTGTCAGGCGATTTAAGATCACATCCGTCCAAAATAAGGAAAAAACTTGCCACGATTTTCACGAATGATCACGAATTTAAAAATATTATCACATCTTAATTTTCAAAGTAAGGAGGTATTGAAAGGTAAATAAAAAAGGCGGAACTTTCGTCCCGCCTAAAACTTGAAACTTGAAACTTGAAACTTGAAACTTGAAACTTATTTTATAAGCAGCATCTTCTTTGTCAGTGAAATATCCGCTGAAACAATTTTATAAAAATAAACTCCCGAAGAAAGCTGTGAAGCGTCAAAATTTATTTCATAACTGCCCGCGTTCCTGAAACCGTCAGACAATACTTCGACTTCTTTACCAAGCTGATTATAAACTTTTAAAGTTAAGTTACCTGCATTTGGAAGATCAAATTTTATTGTTGTCGATGGATTGAATGGATTCGGATAATTCTGTGATAAATTAAATGTTGCAGGAACTGATGCAGTATTTATAAATTCATTCACCGATGTGATGACACTATAATTTGTATTCAGCTTAAACAGACTGCTTGTTTGCATATTGATGACAAAGTTTTTCTCCGGAACAAGTATGCCTGCACCCGCTCCGCTAAGACCGCCGATAATTGTCCAGGAAGTTCCGTCATTGAATGAGAACGCTGATTGTGATCCGTAATTTCCGATGAGGAGTACATTAGGATCTTCAAAGCAGACCCCCGAACCCCAGCCGCTGAAACCGGTGTTGAAGTCAACATCCCATGTCTGACCGTAATCTACACTTTCATACCAGTTAGAACCACCCCATTCTGTAGCATAAATATTACTCTGATCGAAAACGCTGTTGCACATTGAAGGAATTTCACTTGAAGAAACAGTCTTCATATCTGTCCAGTTAACGCCGCCGTTGACTGACTTAAAGATCTTTGCGTTACCGCTTCCGGTGACACCATCTCCAACGAAAATCACATTTGAACTGTCCCACATTACAAGTAAGTCGCATGGACTTCTGAAGGGAAAATTATTGCTGATCTCAGTGAAAGTAACACCATCATTTGTTGATCTGTAGAATCCGCCTGCATCAGGAGCAAAATAATAAGTGCTCGGATTATTCTGATCCATTTCGAGAGGCTGTCCGTAATTGCTGAAATTTCTTGAGATGCTTGTTGTCCAGCTTTGACCGTAATTGGTTGAGCGCATTACCTTATCAGGACTTCCTGTGATAGCGACCATCCATACGTTTGTATCAAGAGGACTAACATAAAATGAGTGAGCGCTTCCTCCGCCTGTAACTGTCGCGATGTTTGTCCACGTTTCACCCCTATTCCTGCTGACATAAACTGTACTTCCGTAAACAACGAACATTGCGTCACGGTTTGTAGGATGAAGACAAAGATTATTGCCGATACCACCGGATGCGCTGAGTCTTGACTGCCATTGATACGTCATTGTCGTTCCTGCAGTCAGTGACCAGGTTGTTCCGGCGTTGCTTGTTTTAATGATCGCAGTGTTAAGGCTGCTTACTGCAAATGCCGTATTAGCGTCATAATAAAAAATGTCAACCAGGTTTGCGATCATTGGATTAGCTTCAAAAGTATAAAATCTTGTATCATTGTTCTTATTGTTCCTGATAAAACCGCCTCCTCCGCAAACGTGAACGTCATTGATACCTGTTCCGCTTACGCCCCTGATGTCAGTTACTATCCTTGTGTTGACCGGGGTCCATGCGCCTGCTCCGGTTTTTGTATAAAGTGTACCATAAGCTCCGGCAATGGCGATACCGTCAGCGAAATATTTTACTTTTAAAAAATCTTTGGTCGCACCGGTAATTTCCGGAATCCATGTAACTCCTCCGTTTTGTGTCATAAACACAGTTCCGTTTTTTCCTACAACTATGCCGTTATCAGCATTCGCAAATGAGATCGATGTAAGATCAACATTAGTTATGCCTGTATTGGACGGAGTCCAGTTGCTTCCGCCGTTCACTGTTTTATAAACAATGCCAGCGTCTCCGCAGACATATCCGGTAATATCATCAACAAAGAAAACAGATCTTGTGGTGTTTGTTACACCAATGTTAACCGCGTTGACGGCAGAATTTACTTTCTTTGTTTTAAATACATTACCGTTGTCCGCTGCTATCCAGACATCATCGTTTACAGAAAATACAGATTTGAAGTTAGCTCCGGGCATTGTATAGCTTGCCCAAGTATTGCCTGAATTAGATGAACGGAAAAATTTTCCTCCGTCTCCGACCGCTATGACATTGACGCCGTCGGGAGTATGAATGCTGTTAAATCCCTGCGAGTAGCTAATCTCTGATATAAGGATCGTAAGCATGAATAAATATGAAAGTGTGATTATTTTTTTCACTTTGATTATGGTGGGTTAATTTTTGATTTTAACAAAAATAAAGGAAATAATCCGCGATTACAATTTAAGTTTTTGTATACAACTTGTTCAATTTTCAATTTTCAATTATCAATGAACAATTATCAATTTTTTTCAATATAGATTAATCTTAGCTTTAATTTCAAAATAAAAAAAGGCGGAACTTTCGTCCCGCCAAAATATTGAAACTTGAAACTTGAAACTTGAAACTTGAAACTTATTTTATAAGCAGCATTTTCTTTGTTGCAGTAAGTCCGTCTGCTTCAAGCTTATAGAAATAAATTCCTGAAGAAAGGTTAGAACCGTCAAAGTTAAGCTCGTATGAACCTGCATTCTTGTATGAATTAACCAAAGTGCTTACTTCTTTTCCCAATTGATTATAAACTTTCAACACGACATTTCCTGATTTTGGCAGGTCATAGTTTATCTTTGTTGAAGGGTTAAAAGGATTAGGATAATTTTGAGAAAGATCAAAGGATTTAGGAATTGAAGATATTGTATTTTCGCTGACTGAAGTAATTATACTGTACAAAACATTCAGCTTATAAATGTTAGAACCCTGATGAGCAAGAATGTAACCTCTGTCTCCGACTAAAATGCCGCCGCCGTGTCCTGAAAGACCTGAACTTATATCTGTCCATGTTTCTCCTGCATCAAGTGAAATTGTTGCTCTTGCACCCCAGCTTCCGGTAAGCATCATAGTAGGATCTTCGTGACAAATGTCAGAGCCCCAGCCTGAGAAAGTATTTGAATGATGAACTGTCCAGTTATCACCGTTATTGGTTGATTTGTAAATGTTGCTTCCGCTCCATTCAGTTGTCCACATTGTTGCCGGATCGAATACAGTATTTGACATTGATGGAATTTCGCTTGCTGCTGCAGTATTTACTAAAGTCCAGTTAACACCTGCGTTTACTGATTTATAAAGCTTTGCAGTTCCGCTTCCTGTAATACCGTCAGCTACAAAAACCACATTTGAGTTATCCCATTCCACCAGGATATCACACGGGCTTCTGAAAGGATAGTTTCCGCTGATCTCTGTGAATGTTGCACCGTCATCTGTTGATTTATGAAATCCGCCGTTATCAGGTGCAAAATAAAATGTATGTGGATCATTCTGATCCATTTCAAGCGGCTGACCGTAATTGCTGAAATTCATTGTAATGACTGCAGTCCAGGTACCGCCGTAGTTGGTGGATCTGAAAACTTTGTCGCCGCCTGAAACTGCGATTGCAACAAGCCAGATATTTGTATCTAGTGGACTTACATAAAATGAATGTGGTGTGTTACCTGAAGGAATATTGCTTCCTATCGTATTCCATGTATCACCTTTGTTGCCGCTTCTGTAAACCTGATTTCCGAAAGCGATGAAAACTGTGTTCCTGTCAGTTGGATGAAGACATAGATTATTTCCAAGAAAGTTGCCGCTTGCACCCGGCTTTGCTGACCAACTGTACGCGACTGTTGTACCTGCGGTCAGAGTCCAGCTAATACCTGCATCGAGAGTTCTGATGATCGCATTGTTCATTGAGCTGACTGCAAATCCTTTGTTGCCGCTGTAAATCAAATCTACAAGATCAGCAAGCATTGGATTTTTTTCGAAATTCAGGAACTTGGTGCTGTTGTTCTTATTATTTCTTATAAAGCCGCCGCCTCCACAAACGTGAACGTCTGCTAATGAAGTACCTGCAACGCTTCTTATGTCTGTATTAATTCTTGTTGCAACTTGTGACCAGGTTGAAGATGTAGGCTTTAAAAGCAATGTTCCCCATTCACCTGCAACTGCAATTCCGTCTGAAAAATATTTTACGCTTCTCAGATTTCGTGTTGTTGGAACAGTAACGGCACTCCATGTAGAACCTTCGTTAATGGTAATGTACACACTTCCGTTGCTTCCTACCGCTACTCCATTCTGAGAGTCTTTAAAATAAACCGAGTTAAGATTAACGGTGTTTGAAATACCTGTATTCGATGATGTCCATGTAGCACCGCCGTCAACTGAAGACTTTAAAACTCCGTTGTCACCACAAATATATCCTTTGTTCGCATTTAAAAAGAAAACAGAATTGATCGGTGTAGTTACTCCTGTGAGGTATGGAGTCATTGCTGATGATGTTGTTGATGATTTATAAACTTTACCTTCTGCTGTAGTCATCCATACGTTTGTTCCTAATGTAAAAACACTTTTGAAATTTGCTGACGCCTCGGTGTAGCTTGCCCAGGTGTCACCACTGTTGACCGATCTGAAAATTCTTCCCTGATCTCCGACTGCAATTACGTAATTTCCGTCAGGTGTATGAACACCATTAAAACCTTCTGCTAATGTAACCGAAACGCTTGTTAAAAATAAAAAAGCTATGAGTAAGCTTAAAAAATTAAATAATTTTTTCATGTTTAATTTTTTGGAGTGTTTAGAGTTATTTGTGGAATTGTTTTTAGTTTTGAAACTTAATTATATTAATTCTCATTATCAATTGTAAATTTTTAAGAAAATTAAGTTAGTTTAATAATATTTTTAAATTAATTACTTTTTATAAAATAATGAATAAATGACTACAGCTATT
>JAWXBH010000072.1:0-71238 GCA_034439935.1 bacterium | reverse complement strand
TCACTTCCGATTCTTCCTTGTTTTCTTCTGTCACTTCCGATTCTTCCTTGTTTTCTTCTGTCACTTCCGATTCTTCCTTGTTTTCTTCTGTCACTTCCGCTTCTTCATTCTCAGTTTCATTTTCTTCAAGGTTATCATCATCTTCCTCATCGGCTTCTTCTTCCTTCTCTTCATTCCTGACTACATCAATCTGATAACCTGTAAGCTTGGATGCAAGCTTTATGTTCTGTCCGCTCTTTCCGATGATAAGACTTATCTGGTCCTCGTCAGCGTAAATTTTTGCGATCTTATTCTGACTGTCCAGATAAATATCATTCAGCTTTGCAGGTGATAATGCTCTTGAGATATACAGCGCAGGATCATCGGTAAAGTTTATCACGTCAATGTTCTCATTACTGAGCTCTCTTACTATGGAATGAATTCTTATTCCCTTCATTCCTACACAGGCACCAACCGCATCTATCCTGTCATCGTTTGATGTGACCGCGATCTTGGCTCTTTCACCCGGCTCTCTTGCTATTCCTCTGATCTCAATTATTCCGTCGTATATCTCCGGGATCTCAAGCTCAAATAACTTGTAAAGGAACTGTTCATCGGCTCTGGAAACAATTATAAGTGGCGGTCCCGACTGACGCTTTTCAATGCTCTTTACAATAGCACGTGTCGTATCACCTTTCTTGTATCTCTCCTTCGGTATCTGCTCGCCCTTCGGAAAGATAACTTCGTTGCTGTTATGAATTAGAAGGATTGATGTCGGCTTTATCTGATAAATTTCGCCGACAAGTATTTCCCCGACAAGATCCTTATAAGTATTGTAAGTGATCTCTTTTTCAATTTCCCTTATCTTCTGATTGAGATTTTGCTTCAGGTTGATCACCATTCTTCTTCCGAATTCCTCTGTTGGTATTTCCTCGACATAATCATCTCCTACATTAAAATCTTCTCCCGATTTTTCTTTTGCCGATTCTTTATCAATTTCAATATTAGGATCCTTCACTTCATCAACGACCACCTTGTAAAGGAATATTTCAATATCACCTTTCTCCATGTTCACAATTATTTCAAAATTTGACTCAAGGCCGTATTTTTTCTCCATCATTTTCTTGAAGGAGTCCTTAATTACGCTTGAAAGGATATCTCTGTCGATATTCTTTTCCTTTGCCATCATCGAAAATGCATCTACAATTTCAGACTTCATTTAACTTCTTTATTTATTTTTATTTTTTGAAAAACTTATTTTTACTTTGATCTCTTTAATGTCTTTAAAATTTATTTCCCTTAATTCCCTTCTTACAAATTTTTTCTTTTCAAACACCGGTATCTCAAAATTCAGAATTCCCTTCTCTTCGCTCTGCTCAGGAATGCCTTCAAGCGTTCCTTCGAACTTCTCATCATTGTTAAGCTCAACTTCCAGAGTTCTGCCGATGTGCTTGATAAGCTGCCAGATGAATTTAAAAGGTCGCTCAGCACCGGGTGAAGAAACAATTATGGATGTTATGTCTTTTATTGTGATCTCACTGTCAACGAGGGCGTTGAGCTCTCTGTTGATTCCCGCAAGATCATCTATGCTTATTCCGTTTTTATTATCTACAAATATCTCGAGCACCTTTGTTCTTCCGTCGCCTCTGAAAATAATGTCAATAATTTTATAATCAGAATCCCGGAAACAGGTATCAAGTATGATTTGCAGCTCATTTCCCAATTCCATAAAAAAAAAGTGGGTCTTCAAACCCACCATAAGATAATCATTAAACTCGTGGTTAATTTACCTTCTATGATTTAAAAATACAAGGCAAAGGATTGCCAAGTGGAATGACTTAGCCGGAGTTGAATTTGTTGACAGTGCTCGTTGTGGAGAGCATAATTTGATGTTAGTGGGTTGACATTACTGCTCAGGATTTTCGTTATTAGATTGTACCGCCTCTGTGTTGTGTAGAGTATTAGTTTAAGGAAAATTAGTTTTTTAAAATATTTTTGCACGGTTGTCACGATAACAAAAATAAAGTATCCCTGTCATTACCGCAGATTCGGAGTCCAAAGAGCTGAAGACTCCGCTGTCTGGATTAGAAAAATATTACGGATTTTACAGACTTTTAACTTTTAACTTTTAACATTAACTTTCAACTTTCAACTTTCAACTTTCAACTTTCAACTTTGAACTTTCAACTTTTAACTTTTCTCTAAACCGGAATTTTAATTAAATGGAAAACGTTCAAAACGTGCATAACGCTTATAATGTCTAATACAATCTCATCCAGAAAGGCAGCATCGATCCTCAATGTAAACGAATCAACGATCAAGCGATGGTCAGACTCTAACATCCTGAAGTGCATAAAGACTGCTGGAGGTCACCGGAAATTTATTCTGGAGGACATAAGAAAGCACGCGGCGGCTCATGATGTGAAGCTGCCTGCATTATCAGCCGGAAGCAAAAGATCCGGGATCAGGAAGATGATACAAAACAGGAATTATGAAATGCTCAGCACTGAACTGGAAATTCTTTTACTGAAAGGAGATGTGGTCAGCACTTATAATCTGTTGTATAATCTTTACTTCAGCAATGTTAAGACCGAAGAAATTTTTGATCATGTCATAAGAACCTGTATGAAGAGCATTGGGACCCGGTGGAAAGAAAAAAAGCTTACAGTCGAAGAAGAGCATATTGCTTCCAATACTTTGATCCCTGCGCTTTATCAGTTCGAGAAAAGCACAGTTACATTAGGAGGCAATGGTCTTACCGCAATTTGCGCGGGCATGGAAAAAGAAAGTCACGGCATAGGACTTCTCTGCGTAAAGATCTTCCTGCGTCAACTCGGATATGATATTGTGTATCCGGGAACAAACTTACCACTCCGGTCAATAATTAATTTAATCGATGAGCATAAACCATCACTCTTGTGTGTGACTACCGTCGCTGACACTAATGAGCTGCGCATAAGTTCAGATCTTAAAAAACTCAAGAAAAAATCTGACGAGATTGGGACTACCTTGGTAATTGGAGGACAAAGAGTCATATCAAATAATAATAATTATCCGGAATTAAATTTTTGCAAAACTGTTTCTGAACTTTCATCACTTTTAAAAAAGAAAATTTGAATAAGCTCTCAAAAGATATAATAATTGTCGGAAGCGGTCTGGGAGGACTTGCTACAGCTCTTCGTCTTGCTTCAAGAGGGCATAAGGTCAGGATAATTGAAAAACACTCAACACCCGGCGGCAGACTGAACCGATTTTCGGAAAGCGGCTTTACGTTTGATACCGGACCTTCATTCATGAGTATGACGTATGAGTTTGATGAACTTTTTAAAGACATCGGAATTGAAAATCCGCTAAAGCTCAAAAAACTCGACCCCCTTTATGAAGTAAGATTCCGTGACAGTAAAAAAGTATACAAAATATGGAGCGACATTGATAAGCTCGCCGCGGAGTTTGAAACCATTGAGCCTGATTTTAAATCGAAAGCCGAGAAGTATCTGGCAAGAGCGGGAGAGTTTTATGATGACACTGAAACACGTGTCATCAAAACAAATTTTGAAAGCTATTTTGATTATGCTTTTAAGATTTCGCATGTTCCGCTTAAGCATGTTCCATACCTCAAAAAAAATCTCTGGTCTTTACTTGATGAAACTTTTGAGTCCGAACAGGTTAAGGTAATCTTTTCTCTTGTTGCTTTTTTTCTGGGATCGACTCCCTTTAAAACTCCGTCCATTTTTTCAATACTGAATTATACTGAGCTGAAACATAACGGTTACTGGAGAGTTGAAGGAGGCATGTACAGCATTGTCACAGAGATCGTAAAGCTTCTTGAAAAGTATAATGTCGAAATTATTTATAATACTGAAATTAAGAATATCCTTGATCATAACGGTAAACTGAACTCCGTGACTGACTCCAACGGGAGGGAATGGAAGGCGGATGTATTCATTATCAACTCTGATGCAGCATCATTCAGAGGAAAAGTTTTAAACCGCAAAAAATTTTCCGAAGCTAAGCTTGATAAGATGAACTGGTCGCTTGCGCCGCTTACTATATATCTCGGCGTTAAAGGTAAAGTTGATTCACTTTATTATCATAATTATTTTCTTGGAAATGATTTTACGCAATATGCCGGTAAGATTTTTACTTCTGAGATCATGCCTTCAAAGCCATATTATTATGTTAACATGCCTTCTCATTATGATCTGTCCTGCGCTCCGGAAGGATGCGAAAACATTTTCATCCTCTGCCCTGTTCCTGATCTTAGGTTTAAAAGATCGTGGGATGATAAGGATAAAATTTCAGATGAGATCATCAGCGATCTTTCGGAAAGAATAAACTTTGACATAAAAAGTAATACCCTCGTTAAAAAAATATATACACCATGCGACTGGGAATCCCAGTTCAATCTTTACAGAGGTTCAGGTCTGGGACTTTCGCATAATCTTATGCAGGTAGCAGGACTAAGACCATCCAACAAGGACGAGAAATTTCCGAACCTGTTCTATGTCGGCGCATCTACAGTACCGGGAACAGGCTTGCCTATGGTTTTGATCAGCTCTAAATTAGTTACCGAAAGGGTTTTAAATGGGATATAATCTATATAATAAGATCAGCTATGACGTGAGCGATCTGTTTACAAAAAGGTACAGCACATCGTTCAGTCTCGCAATAAAAGTTTTTGATGTGGATTTGCGACAGGCGATCAATTCCGTTTATGGTTTTGTAAGACTTGCCGATGAGATCGTTGACAGCTTTCATGATTTTGATAAAGCCGTGTTGATGCGTGAGATAAGGGAAGATGTGCATCTCGCGGTAGTCGACGGAATTTCAATCAACCCGATAATAAATTCCTTCCAGCTTGTAGTAAACAGCTTCGGCATCCCGATGGAATACATCGATAAATTCCTGGACAGCATGGAGATGGACCTTACAAATAATTATTATCACGGAAAGGAATATGATAAGTACATTTACGGCTCCGCTGAAGTTGTCGGACTGATGTGCCTTAAAGTATTTTGTGATAATGACAAAACGCTTTTCGCTGAGCTTGAGCAGTCAGCAAGGGCGCTCGGATCGGCGTTTCAGAAGGTAAACTTTCTCAGAGACATAAGTAGTGACCTGAGTGAACGCGGAAGGATCTATCTTCGTAATGTTAGCGATCTGAAACTGATAGACAACCGTTCGAAGATACTTCTTGAAAATGAGATTGAAGAAGAATTTAAGGTAGCTCTGTCGGGAATAAAAAAATTACCCCGCAGCGCGATGCTTGGTGTTTATTCGGCATACCTTTATTATTCAGTGTTGTTCAAGAAGATCAAAAGTCTGAAAGTTAACGACCTGCTTAGCAGGCGAGTCCGCATTTCAAATCTAACCAAGTTTTCACTACTTTGTAAATCCATAATCAGGGTGCGTCTAATAAAAGCATTTTAATGAGTGCTTATCTTCTCATAAATATTTTTATCATTTCAATACCGCTATTTCTCAGCTTTGAAAAGAAGATCAGGTTTTATAAAAAAATTATACCGGTAATAATATCTATCATCCTTACTGGAATTCCTTTCCTGATCTGGGACTCAATTGCAGTGAGTGACGGAGACTGGTCGTTCAATGATCACTATCTTTCCGGAATAAAAATTTTAAACCTGCCTTTGGAAGAAATATTTTTCTTTATTACCGTACCCTATTCCTTACTTTTCTTATACGAGTGTGTCAGATATTACATCAAAAATAAAGTATGTATTAAATATTTTCACTTAATGGCTTTAGTAAGCATAATCTTTCTGATAGCGGGCTTTATAAGCCTCGGCAGATCATATACATCGACAGTATTCTTTTTTTGCGGAGTGATTTTCGCTTTGATCTATATTTTCAATTGTAAAGAATTTTTTTCCAAACAGGTGCTTGTGACAGTCTTATTGTCATTCATCCCTTTTTTCATTGTAAACTATTTGCTTACTTCACTGCCTGTCGTATTGTATAATTCAGGATCAATCACAAATTTCCGATTACTGACGATTCCTGCTGAGGATGTTTTCTATTCACTTTCAATGATCTCCTCCTGGCTGTTTATTTTTATAAGCTTTGAGAAATTTTTTGAGAAGAAGTCACCGTTGAATTGATAAAGGCAAATCATAATATTATCGCGGAAGTTATTTACAAAGCATATATCAGCAGATTATTGCGGTGGAATTTTAAAAAATTCAATCTGCTGAATGAGATACCTCACATCGACAAGTCTATGGGACTTATCATTACCCCCAATCACTTCAGTTGGTGGGACGGCTTTTTTGCCGATCATCTTATGAGAAGATTTACCGGCAGAAAGCCTTATCTTATGATGCTAGAGCGTCAGCTCAGAAAGTACCGTTTCTTTAAATACGCAGGCGCGTTTTCAATTGATCCCGAACGTCCCGGATCTGTAAAGGAAAGCATGGAATACGCTAAGAAGATATGCACCTCACCGGATGATTATCTGATATTTTATCCGCAAGGCGAAATTCAGCTTTATGAAAACAAATTCATTAAGCTGAAAAGAGGTATTACATTACTTACCTCAGCACAGAATGCGAACGTACTTATCGTCAGTTTTAAAATTGTGTATAATGAAGAAAAACGTCCAAGTGTATATTGCAGGTTCGGTGATCTAATACATTCACATAGGGTAAGCACGGACTTTGAACATTATGAAAGTGCGTTCAGGGATAATATTGAAAAGCTTGACAGTGAAATTTATCAAAATAAAGCAAAGGATCTTTTTCGAGAATGATATTATTTTTATTACTCAGCATTTTACCGTTGATAAGTCTTATAATTTCGGTTTATAATTTCTTTACTATACCCCGTTTGGAAAATAAGAAGTTTAATGATGATGGTATAAAAATTTCGGTTTTAATTCCTGCCAGGAATGAAGAGGCTAATATTGATGCCTGTCTGAATTCAGTTTGCAGTCAGAATTATAAAAATCTGGAGATCATAATTCTTGATGATGATTCCGGTGATAACACTTTTTCGGTCGCGGAAAAATTCTCGCTGAAAGATAACAGAGTACGTGTGATAAAAGGAAAAAATCTTGCCGCCGGATGGGTTGGAAAGAACTGGGCATGCAAACAATTATCGGATAATGCTCAAGGTGATTTTTTACTTTTCATTGACGCTGATGTGAGACTGATGCCTGAAGCCATCGAGTCTGCAATGAGCGCTATGGAAGAAACAAATGTTGACATGATGTCCGTTTTTCCAAAGCAGATTATGAACACCACAGGAGAGAAGGTAACAGTAGGCATAATAACCTGGCTGATGCTCGCTTTCCTACCCGTAAAACAGATCTACAAAAGTAAAAGTATGAGATTTTCAGGAGCTGTAGGACAGTTCATGATGTGGAAAAGAGAATCTTACTTCAGATCAGGCGGACATGAAAGCGTTAAGGATAAGATAGTAGAAGACATGGAGACAGCAAAGTTCTTAAAGAGGAAAGGGTTCAAAATTATTTTATTATTAAGTGACGGGCTTGTACAATGCAGGATGTACGGAAGTTTTAAGGAAGGTGTTGACGGATTTACAAAGAACGCTTATCCTTCGACCAACTCATCCGCTGCGGAGTTCTTTGCAATCCTGTTCTTCATATCAGCATCTTTGCTGCTACCGTTGCTTTTGGCAGCCGCAAATCATCTTTATTTTTATACACTTGCTGTGATCATACTTCACAGAATAATTGTTTCAGTGATATACAGAGAAAATATTTTAACAGGAATAATTCTATATCCGGTTCAGATCATTGTAATGGATTACATAGCGATCCGTTCATACACCGCTTTCAAAAAAAACAGACTTAATTGGAAAGAAAGAAATTTACAGAAGGCAGAGCTTACTTAGTATTATATATAATTTTTACCGTAGGGATCGCCGGACATTATACTGAAAAATTTTTTGGTTTAATGTTAATGATAACGCCTTATGTATTATTCCTATGCGGAGCATTTTCGATTTATCTGTCGGGAGAATTCAGATCAAAAAAATTTCTGCTCTGGCTTCTGTCAGCTTATGTATTAACATTATTAATCGAGATAGTGGGAGTAAAGACCGGAATGATATTCGGAGAGTATTCTTACGGCAGTGTTCTGGGTGCGGGAATCGGCGGTGTACCGCTGATAGTGGGATTCAACTGGGTGCTGCTGATACTCGGCTCATTTAATATTGCCCGGATCGCATTCAAAAATAATTTACTGAGATGCCTGCTTGCTGCAATGCTGCTTGTGATGATGGATCTTTTGATCGAACCTGTCGCTGTGAAGCTCGGATACTGGCAATGGGAGAACGCGGTAATACCGTTGCAAAATTACATCGCGTGGTTTGTAATCTCGCTTGTGGCTGCAATAAGCCTCGTAAAGTTCAAATTGGATAACAAAAGCAATTCATTTATGCATTACTATATATCGATCCTTATATTTTTTCTGATGTTAAATTTCATAAATATCAAATGATGGGAATTTTCATAGCCGCAATAATTATCTCAAGCTGGGGAGCTCACCTGTTTTACTGTCTTAAATACGCGGACGTATCTCCGGGTAATGTATTCCTGTATCTTCACATTTTGCTGCAGGCATATATGTACACCGGGCTGTTTATCACAGCACATGACGCGATGCACGGCAACATTACAAAGAAAAGAACCATTAATAATCTCATTGGAAAGCTGGCTTCATTCCTCTTCGCCGCGCTTTCTTATAATAAGCTTTTTCTAAATCATCATACGCATCACGCGCACCCAGGCACAGAAAAAGATCCCGACTTTTATCCTTCATCACGAAATTTTTTCGCGTGGTGGTTTGTATTTTTGAAGCACTATATTTCAGTCATACAGATAATTTTAATGGCGGTCATTTTTAATTTGCTGAAAATATTCTTTGCTGAAATTTCGATCTGGCTGTTCTTCGTTCTTCCTGTTATACTCAGCACATTCCAGCTTTTCTATTTCGGTACATATCTTCCGCACCGGCTTCCGCATGAGCATCTGATGCCCCCCCACAATTCAAGGACACAAAAGAAAAATCACATCATTGCAATGCTTTCATGTTATTTTTTCGGCTATCATCTTGAGCATCATACTTCACCCAAAACCGCATGGTGGCAACTTTACAGGACTAAGTAAAATCTATCCCGCAGTATTATTTTAAAACCTCTGGACTCAAAGACTCTAAAGAGTATCCAACCTCAGTTTTTTTGCTTTTCAACTTTTAACTTTTAACTTTCAACTTTCAACTTTCAACTTATACATGCTCGCGAATTAAAAATTTCATTTTTTTAATCAAGCGATTTAGGTAAAATTAGTAATAATTCAGATGAAAACATTCGTTACGATTTTTATTATTTTAATTCTGCCTCATTTTATCCGCGCGCAGGTATCTTCCGACTCGGTCTTTATTAATACAGATTCTTTAAACATTCCAGCCACCACTGATTCATCAGCAAGGATCGCCGATTCGGATATTGACGCTGTCATTAGTTATTCGGCAAAGGATTCGCTTATCTATGATCTTAAAAATAAGAAAGTTTTTTTATATAACGAATCAAAGCTGACATATAAAGATCTGAAGCTCGACGCAGGCAGGATAATTATGAACCAGGAGACACAGGTGCTTGAAGCCATAGGAGTTCCGGATTCAACACGTGAAGGAAAATTTGTTCAGACACCGCTTATGTTCCAGGGTGATGATAAATATGAAGGCGCGAAGCTTGTGTACAATTTCAAATCACAGCAGGGTAGCGTTTCGATGGGTTTCAGTAATGCAGAGCTTGGATATTATTTTGGGGATAAAATAAAGAAGGTCACAAGCGATGTGCTCTTTATTAAGAATGGAATTTATACTACTTCAACCGACCGTGATGATCCTGAATATTATTTCCTTTCACCAAAAATGAAAGTGATTCCCAATGATAAAGTCATAGCGCAATCTGTATTTCTGTACATTGAAGGAGTGCCTGTTTTCTGGCTTCCGTTTGGCGTCTTTCCTAACAAGACAGGAAGATCGTCAGGTCTGATTCCTCCTACTTTCGGAGATGACGGCACATACGGAAAATACATATCACGTCTGGGTTATTTCTGGGCGATCAATGATTATACTGATCTTGCATTAACGGGAAGCTTTTTTACAAAAGGAAGAACTGATGTTTACGGCAGACTCCGTTATTCCAAGAAATATAATTTTAACGGAAGCATTGACGGAGGATATTCCCGGATACGGCTTGGAGAAAGCACGGATGTAACGGGCAATAATTCAGACGCGTGGGGGCTTAACATAAATCATAATCAGCAGATAACTCCAACAGCGAGGATCGATGCGAGTCTTGGCTTTGTAAGCAGCAAGAATTTTTATAATGTCACGACGAATTCATTGTCAGAACTTTTACTACAGAACATTCTGTCAAACCTTACATTCACAAAGACCTGGGAAGGCAAACCTTATTCCTTAAGCTTAAATTATTTCAGAGATCAGAACTTACAGACAGGTGATGTCACTGAGAGAATTCCTTCTCTGAACTTTTCAGTATCGCAGACATATCCATTCGAATCAAAATTTTCAAATAATTATAACAAGAAGATCTACGAGTATTTTTATTTTTCATACAATGTTAACGCGCTTAATAACAGGATCAAAAGAACGGTTGGTACAAGCTTATTAACTGACAGCACGTATACTGATTTCAGATCCGGAGTAAGACATTCGTTGAACCTTGGTCTATCACCGAGATTTGAATTTATAAGCCTCAGCCCGTTTTTAAATTACAGCGAAATATGGTATAATAAATACATCACTAAAACATTCAATCCTCTGGACAGTACAGTCATTACCGGTGAAGGGAATGCTTATAAGGCTCTTCGCTACTTCAACGCCGGAGTAAGCCTTTCAACAAGGTTCGTCGGGATATTCACTCCGCGATTATTTAATATTACAGGAATAAGACATACAATAACTCCTTCAATATCCTATGTTTACCAGCCGGATTTTTCAGACCCTAAGTGGGGTTATTACAATACATATAAAGACGCATCGGGTCAGGATGTAAAGTATTCAATATTTGAAAGAGAGGTCTTTGGCAATGCGCCCACAGGTGAGTCGCAGGCGATAGCATTTTCACTTGGGAACAACTTTGAAATGAAGACAAGGGTAAATGATACTACAGAAAATAAATTTCAGCTTTTCATTTTTGACAGTAATATAAATTACAATTTCGCAGCCGATTCAATTAAATTTTCAGAGTTGAATACTTCATTCAGAACCAATATCGGAAGCTTTCTGAATATAACCGGCAACGCGAATTTTAATCTTTACAAATACGATCCTGTTTTGAACAGACGTGTGAATCAGTTCCTGATAGATACTGACGGCAAGCTTGCTGATCTGACAAATTTTTCGATCAGCATGAGTACATCATTCAATTTTGGTTTTTCAAGCAGAAAGAATACAAGAGCGATAGGCGTTGATACGCTTAAACGGGCGATAGACACGCTAACCAGTAAAGATGATTATAAAGGTGTGCAGACTGAAAAGATAGATGAAGTTGCATTTGACATACCATTCAGCGGGGGATTGAATTTCAATTATGCGGAGTCCAAACAGACACCTCTGATCACTAACAGATATTCGAACCTTTCCGGGAATGTTTCCTTCAATCTAACGGAGAAATGGAGATTTACTTTTGCAACGAGCTTTGATATAGTAAACAGAAAAATTGTTGCTCCGTATGTGACAGCGTACCGCGATCTTAACTCATGGGAAATGAATTTCAACTGGTATCCTATAGGCGCTTACAGAGGATTTTCGCTGGAGATCAGAATTAAAGCCCCGCAGCTTAGAGACATAAAGGTCACCAAACAAACTAATACAAGAGGAGTTTATTAATTGTTGCTGCAAAAATATTCAGGAGCAGGAAACAAATTTATTATTATTGATAATCTGAACGGAACAATAGAGCACAACCGTGATGTCATAAGGCGAATGTCAGAAGAAAATCCTGACATTGATGGCGTGATCTTTGTTGAAGGATCAGATATAGCAGATTTCAGAATGAACTATTTCAATAAGGACGGAACGGGTGACGCACTTTGTGGCAACGGACTAAGGTGCACATTCAGATTTATTGCAGATAACGGACTTTCGGCAAAAGGTAAACTAAGCATAGAAGCAGTATCTCAAATTTATGAATGCACTAAATTAGTTGATGAAAGAATTTCGGTTTCATTCCCACCTCCGAAGATAATCAGAACCGGAATAAAGCTTAAGACGCATTTCGGAAATTGGTCTGAAGAATTAAATTGCTCGTATGTTGACTGCGGCTCACCGCATATTGTAATTTTCATTGAAGATATCAGAAATCCGAAGATCTGCGATCTATCTGAGGTCAAAATAAATGAATGGGGTTATGATATCAGGATGCACAAGGATCTTATGCCCGAGGGTGCGAATGTCAATTTCGTTAAAGTTGTAAATAAGGAAGCGGGTGAAATTCATATCCGAAGTTATGAAAGAGGCGTTGAAGGTGAGACATTGGCTTGCGGTACAGGCGCTATATCGGCTGCAACAATTTTCTCTATGATCTCAGATCAGAACAACCCTGTTCGGGTTATGACTCAATCAGGCGAATACCTTATTGTTGAATTTAAAGAAGTAGATGATAAAACTACAGGAGTTATATTAACCGGAAGCGCAGTAAGGATATAAAAAAAGTACGGCACATAAAAATGTACCGTACTAATTTATAAATATTCGTTTCTTAAACTATTACCAAATGGTGTATATGAAGGTAACATTACTTGCCAATCTTTTCTTTTCATTGTGAAGCTTTTCGTATGAACCTGTAAGTGCAAGAGAAATATTGTTTTCAAGATAATATCTGAATCCACCAAAACCTCTGTGATCAGCTACTGAAATATCTCTTAGCTGTGTATCCTGAACAAATGTAACAGTATAACCTGCAATGAATTGAATTTTGTTTGTTAATGTAAATGAATAATCAACATTCCCTGAACCTGTCACAATCTTTCCAAAAGATGAATCAATTGGTGTTCTTGCTGTTGCAAAAAGGTTAATTTGTTGTCTGATATCTATTGGATAGGAATATCTTGCTGTTATATTTGCTGTCGGAGCATTTGTTTCAAGTGCTTTATTTCTTGTTAGAAACTGATAACCTATTCCAACTCTCACATCACCGCCATAAAGTCTTTGAGTAACGAACTGGTTTGCACCAACCAAAACCTGTCTGATCCTGAAAAATCCGAATGCATCCATGTTTGTGTTTTTAGCAACTCCGGAATTTATGACTTCATTGCTGATGTCACTGATAATTCTTCCTTCATAGATATCCTTGTATCTGTCCTGGTATTCACTTTCCCTGTCTATGATCTGAGCAATTTTAAGCATGGTTGATTTTGGCATATAAGCAGTTGTGATACCTGCTCTTCTAAGTTCCTGATCGATTCTGATCGCTTTGAACATCGCAGTTGCATCGATAAATCTACCATAACCCAAACCTGCTTCAACATTAACTTCAGGTCTGTTTTCTTCACCAAATTCTTTTTTCTTGGTATAATCCGAGGTGAAGGCACCATAACCGAAAAAGCCTTTTGTATTAGAGAAATATTTTCTAACATCACCATTAACGGAAAAACCAACTCTTGTGGTATCAGCGAATTTACGGCTTGTAAAAGCTGTACCACCGATAGACCACGCAAAAGGAAGTGATGAATAAAATTGTGTGTACGTTCCGTCTGCTCTGAATTCGTTTGTTGTTACTGAATCACCGGTTTGTGACCAATTATGAAAACCGTTCAATAAAAGTTTTCTTGCTTTACTTACCGGTACCTCAAAGTCTGTTATTCTTACATTCTGTGAATAAGCCACAGATGTAATAAACAGGAAAAGAAAAATGTATTTTAAACTTTTCATTTGTTACCCTTTCATTAATTTTTAAATATCAGCAATATATACATATTTTAAGAAAAATCTAATGTATTAATTTAAGTAATTTTAAAAAATTTGTTTTATTGAAAGATAATAAAAAAAATGCAGAAATAAAAAGTTTTATGAAAAATTTTCATTGTGTCTTTGATTATACAATGCTAATTTGTTTTAAAAATTAAACAAATTGGAAAAAAGGAAATTAATCGTAATAGGTGCAGGACCCGGAGGGTATGCAGCGGCGTTTCTTGCAGCAGACCTCGGTATTGATACCACTCTCATTGACAACGAGCCCAATCCGGGCGGTGTTTGTCTTTATAGAGGATGCATTCCTTCCAAAGCGCTATTGCATTCAGCTAAAATCATAACAGAATCTCAACACGCAAAAGAGCTTGGGATTGAATTTCAGAAACCGGTAATTAATCTGTCGAAGCTACAAAAGTGGAAGGAAAATGTCGTAAATAAATTGACTTCAGGATTAGGACAATTGAGTAAACAGCGCAAAATTGAATACATCAGAGGAAATGCTACCTTTATTAATTCAAATGAAGTGGAGATTATCAAAGAAAATAATGAAAAGAAAAAGTTAAGTTTTGAATACGCGATCATAGCAACCGGCTCTATTCCGACAGTAGTTCCCAATCTATTTATAAAATCCGACAGACTTCTGGATTCTACATCGGCACTGAATATTCCTGACATTCCCAAAACTATGCTTGTAATAGGAGGGGGTTATATAGGACTTGAGCTCGGGACTGTTTATGCAGCTTTAGGTACGGAGATCACTGTCGTGGAAATGATGCCTTCACTTTTGAGCGGCGCGGACGCAGATCTTGTGAATATTCTGCTGAAAAATGTGAAGCTGGTTTTTAAAGATATAATAACAGATACAAAAGTTACCGGACTAAACGAGTTAAAGAATGGCATCAGTGTTTCATTTGAAAACAAAGACGGAGAAAAGAGTGAGAAAATTTTTGAAAAAGTCCTTATGTCAATTGGAAGAAAACCCAATTCAAAAAATACAGGACTGGAAAATACAAAAGTTGAAATTGACGAAAAGGGTTTTATTAAAGTTGATAACCAACAGAGAACTGCTGATAAGAATATTTTTGCGATCGGGGACGTTGCAGGAGAGCCAATGCTTGCGCATAAAGCATCACACGAAGGTCGAACTGCAGCGGAGGTGATTGCAGGTCATAAAGTTACTTTTGAACCTAAGGCAATACCTGCTGTTGTTTTCACAGATCCTGAGATAGCTTGGTGCGGGCTTACTGAATCTGAAGCAAAAAAAAATAATCTTGATGTTACAGTGGCTAAATTTCCATGGGCTGCATCAGGAAGAGCTTTGACGTTAAACAATACGAACGGACTCACCAAATTAATTATTGATACTAAAACACAAAGAATATTGGGAATGGGAATTGCCGGGCAGGGAGCCGGGGATCTTATTTCAGAAGGAGTACTTGCGATTGAAATGGGAGCAAATGCAACCGACATTAAACTGACCATTCATCCTCACCCGACTTTATCGGAAACCATAATGGAATCAGCAGAAGTATTTTTTGGTCAAAGCACACATATCTATAAGCCGAAATTAAAAGGTAAAAATTTGTAAAGTGGAAAGTTGAAAGCTTATAACTATGGTTTTAAAATTTTCAACATGTTAAACAGATATAAATAATTTGGATACAAAGAATATTATTTTTGAAAGCGAGTTTTATTTTAAGACTTCACGCAGCGGAGGCAAGGGCGGGCAGAATGTCAATAAAGTTGAAACAAAGGTTGAGCTGAATTTTGATGTCACCGGTTCGGGCTTGCTTAGTGAAATACAGAAGGAAAAAATTCTCACTAAGTTTAAGAACAGAATTGATAAGAATGATGTGCTTAAAATCACAGCACAGACTGAGCGTTCGCAATATATGAACAAGCTCAAAGCAATAAAAAAATTTTATGAATTGCTTGAAAAAGCATTTAAAGTAGAAAAGATCCGGAAGAAAATTAAATTATCCAGATCCGATAAAGAAAAAAGATTGACCGCCAAAAAAACCATTTCCGAAAAAAAGAATCTTCGCAGATTAAATCCAAAAGATCTCCGCGATTAAATTACAAAAACATCCTCATTGGATTTTCAAGCACTTCACATATCCATCTTAAAAATCTTGCCGCATCTGCACCATCGATTATCCTGTGATCATAAGTCAAAGACAAAGGAAGCATAAGTCTCGGCTCAAAATTTTCATTTACTAAAACTGCTTCCTTACTTCCGCGTGAAACACCAAGTATTGCCACTTGCGGAGAATAAACGATAGGCGTAAAGCTTGTACCACCGATCCCACCGAGATTCGAAATTGTAAAATTCCCTCCTTCCATATCATCGGGAGTAATCTTCTTATTTCTCGCCTTTTCAGCGAGATCATTAAGCTCAACGGAAATTTCCGTAAGATTTTTTTTATCGGAATTTTTTATCACAGGGACAAGCAATCCCCTGTCTGTATCTACAGCCACTCCGACGTTGTAATATTTTTTGTAATAAATTTCTTTGCTGCCGTAATCTATGCTTGCATTAAATTGCGGATACGCTTTAAGCGCGGCAGTGCATACTTTCAAAAGAACAGATGTAATAGTCAGATGACCGCCTGCTTCCTTTACTTTATTCGAATTCTTCTTACGGAATTCCTCAAATGATGTAATGTCAGCTTTATCAAACTGTGTTACCATTGGCACTGTTGACCAGGCGTATGTCAAAGAATCAGCAGTGATCGCCCTTATCTTGCTCATCGGCTGAATGTCCACCTCACCCCATTTCTTAAAATCAGGAAGAGCTTTCTGACCCGCACGGACTTGTACTTCACCGGAACCGGATAAGATCTTCTTAACATATTTCTTTACATCTTCTTCGGTAATTCTTCCCGCGTCTGCCGATCCGTTAACTTCCGCAATTTCCACTCCCAGTTCTCTTGCAAGTCTTCTTACAGATGGTGATGCCGGAGCTGACTCTTTTGCACTTTGATTACGGTCATCCAGGTTATCGTTTTCCTTAAGTTTTACCTTAGCATCTTCATTGGAATCTTCAGCCGATATTTTTTTCCTGCCGTTTTGACTATCTGCTTTGATTACTTCTTTGCTGCCGCTTGATTGTTTGTCCTCATCCGTCTCTTCTTCCTTTGAATTTCCATCATCAGTATCTGATCCTTTATCTTCGGTTTCGGCTGACTCATTCTTTTTACTATTGTCATTTTTATTTTCAGGATCGTCTTCTGATTTGTTGTATGATATGTCCTTATCTTCTGAATCTTTATCAGAAGTTTTATTCTTTTTATCCGGATCCTCTTTCTTCACTTTATCTTTAACTTCTATGTCCTCGCCTTCTTTATCATTTTCCTTTTTTGAATCGTCGCCATCGTCCTTTGATTCCGATCCGTTGGTCTCGACTTTCAGGATCACAGCTCCGATATTTATTACATCACCGGCTTTAACATTAATTTCCTTAACGATACCTTTTTCAGTTGATGGCACTTCGAACATTGCTTTGTCTGTCTCAAGCTCGATCACCGGCTGATCCATCTCAATAGTGTCACCGACTTTTACAAGAACTTTCACGACATCACCGTTTTCAATATTATCAGAAACTTCAGGTAGCTTAACTTCTTTTATCATCTTAAATTAATTTTTATTTTTAAACCGTTACCGGATTTACTTTTTTTGGATTTAATCCGAAATCCAGAATTGCCTTTTCCACTTCACATGGCTTCATCTTGTTTTCCTTAACCAGCGCACTCAAAGCAGCAATTGTAATATATCTGTAATCTACTTCAAAAAAGTCCCGCAACTGCTCTCTGCCGTCACTTCTGCCAAACCCATCTGTTCCAAGAAAATAAAATTCTTCAGGAACCCATTTATTTATGATTGCCGGAAGTGCTTTTACATAATCTGAAGCTGCAACAAATACTCCTGACTCTTTTGAGAGCACCTGAGCAATATAAGGTAGCTCCTGCTTTTTTTCCGGATTCAGAAGATTCACCCTTTCTACGCTGATCGCATCCATGTATAACTCTTTATAGCTTGTCACACTCCAAACGTCAGTCGAGACATTATATTTCTCCTCCAGAATTTTCGCAGCTTTTATAGATTCATTAAGAATTGTTCCGCTTCCAAACAGATGTGCCTTGAGCTTACTCTTTTTATTTCCTGAGGCTGAAAATTTATATATACCTTTCAAAATACCTTCTTCAACTCCTTTTGGCATCGGCGGCATTTTGTAAAACTCATTCATCACAGTTATATAATAAAATATATCTTCCTGCTTCTCATACATCCTGTGCATTCCGTCTTTGATTATGACAGCAAGTTCGTAAGCGAATGCCGGATCATAACATTTTAAATTTGGCACCGGCAATGCGAGTATGTGACTGTTACCGTCCTGATGCTGAAGTCCTTCCCCGCTCAGCGTTGTGCGTCCTGCCGTTCCGCCGATCAGAAAGCCTCTTGTTCTGCTGTCAGCGGCTGCCCAAACTAAATCTCCAATTCTCTGAAATCCGAACATTGAATAAAAAATAAAGAACGGTATCATGTTAATACCATGAGTAGCATAAGATGTGCCGGCAGCTATAAAGGACGACATAGAACCTGCTTCAGTAATACCTTCCTCAAGGATCTGCCCGTTCTTTGCTTCCTTGTAATAAAGCAGGCTGTCCTTATCGACCGGTTCATATATCTGACCTACGTGAGAATAGATCCCAACCTGGCGGAACAATGATTCCATTCCAAAAGTCCTTGCTTCATCCGGAACGATCGGTACGATATATCTTCCGATCTCCTTATCTTTCAATAGCTTTGAAAGTAAATGAACAAACACCATTGTAGTTGCTACTTCCCTTTCACCATTGCCTTCATAAAATTCTTTATAAACATTTTCATCGGGAAGCTTAACCGGCTCTGATTTTACTTCACGTTTGGGAATAAATCCACCAAGGTCTTTTCTTCTCTGCATAAGATATTTGATCTCTTCGCTGTCTTCTGCCGGTCTGTAAAACGGCGCATCGGCGACATCTTCATCTGATATAGGAATTCCGAACCGGCTTCTGAACTCTCGTAATTCCTGTTCATTTAATTTTTTTTGTGAATGCGTAATATTTCTTCCTTCTCCAGCTTCACCCAGTCCGTAACCTTTTATAGTATGTGCAAGAATTACAGTTGGAGAGCCTTTGTGATCCACCGCAGCTTTGTAAGCAGCATAAACTTTTTCCGGATCATGTCCGCCTCTCTTTAATTTCTGCAATTGCTCATCTGATAAATTCTTCACAAGGTCATACAACCGGGTATCCTTACCAAAAAAATCTCTTCGTATAACTTCACCGCCTGAAACAGTATATTTCTGAAACTGACCATCAACAACTTCATCCATTCTTTCCACAAGCACTCCGTCTTTATCCTTTGCAAGAAGTTCATCCCAGTCTCCGCCCCATATTACTTTTATTGCATTCCATCCGCCTCCTCTGAATATTGCTTCAAGCTCCTGAATTATCTTTCCATTACCTCGGACCGGTCCGTCAAGCCGCTGCAAATTACAATTGATAACAAAAATTAAATTGTCCAGCTTTTCACGTGAAGCTAAAGTGATCGCACCAAGTGATTCCGGCTCATCAGTCTCACCATCACCAAGAAAAACCCAGACCTTTTGTTTTGAAGTATCTTTAATTCCCCTGTCCTCCAGGTATCTGTTGAATCGTGCCTGATAAATTCCCATAATCGGACTCAGTCCCATAGAAACAGTAGGATATTCCCAAAACCGCGGCATAAGCCATGGATGCGGATAAGATGATAATCCTCTTTCGGATGATAATTCTCTTCTGAAATTTTTAAGATCGTTTTCCGTGATCCTGCCTTCAAGCATAGCACGGGCGTAAATTCCGGGTGAAGCGTGTCCTTGGAAATAAATTATGTCTCCGCCGCCGGGATCATCTTTCCCTTTGAAAAAATGATTAAAACCGATCTCGTATAAGGTTGCCGCCGAAGCATAAGTTGAAATATGACCGCCGATACCACTGAGTTCACGGTTAGCTCTGACTACCATTGCCATTGCATTCCAACGTATTATGCTTTTTATTCGTCGTTCAATTTCCCTGCTTCCCGGAAAGACCGGCTGCTTTTCGGCGGGTATAGTATTTATATAAGGTGTATTCGCAGTGAATGGAATTACAACTCCATGCTGCTGTGCATAGATCTGAAGCTTTCTTAATAGTTCGGTTACTCTTTGCGGACCCTGTGTTTGCAGAACATAGCGAAGGGACTCAAGCCATTCTTTGTTTTCAAGTTCTTTAGATCTTTTTAATTCTTTGTCTTCGTTCATTAAAATTTTTATAATTACTTACGTAAAAATACCGAATTTGATTGCAATAGGAACGCCAAAATTAAATCAGAGAGCTGTTGTTAATATCTGTTTTATGGGAAGTAAAATTTTCAGTTAAAATAATTTTTTCACGGATTCAGCGATCTTAATTCCCAAAATTTTTTGTGAATCCCTGCTGATATGAATGCCGTCTGGTATACATGTCTTTATATATTGATTGCTGTCAATGAAGGAGCATCCGAACTGTTCAGCAAATTTTTTATAATTTTCGGGAAGCTTTTTTGACTCTTGAACATTTTTGTCATAATATAAACCCATAAAATCCGAAAGCTTACTGATAGCCGGAGGACAAACAATCATCACCTTTGGAATTCCCCCACCCGGACCTGACAAGCTCTGATAGATCACCCTTATCAATGACATCATACCGGCGGCGGATTCCTCTGCGGTTTTATTAAGCATGCTTACAAGATCATTTGTACCAAGCATTATTATAACGAGATCTAATGGAGAGTGGCTTTCGAGCAGCATCATCAGCGGCTCCTTTCCGTTGCGGAACGGGAGATAAGGAAGATCCCAGTTGGATGTTCGCCCGCTTAACCCCTCAACTATAACTTTGTACCCGCTTCCAAGCTGACTCTCCATTACACTTGTCCACCTGTCATCATATTCATATCTGTCCCATGTTGCCGGGTCCATTGCATACGTAAGAGAATCCCCATAGCAAAGAATAGTTTTCATTATATAAATTTTATTTATATCTAAAATAAGAATTTCAAAACCCGGTTTAAATGAACTTTGAAATCATTATGAACAAGTATGACGAATAATTAAGAAATGACAATATCGCAAATCATTTCATTTCATCCGAGCTTATATTTTTATAGATTAATTGAAACCAGTTTAAATACAAATATGAAGTGCATTCAAAACCTAATAATATTCTCTCTTCTTTTGTTCGCATTAACTTCCTGCTCTTATGCAGCCGACAGACAAAAAGAAATTTCAAATTATGTATCCGGGAAAGTAATCGATGAAAAGAATTTTCCGTTGCCGTTTGTAAAAGTGATAATAGGGTCATCTGAGATCCAGACAGACAACAATGGTAAATTCAAAATAACTGATGTTAAATTTCCTTATGATGTTGTCATTGTTGACCGTTCAACTGCAAGAGCAGTCATCTACAAGAATCTGAACGAAGACAGTCCGGACCTTATTTTCTTCGGCAAACAATCTTCACGTTATTCAAACAGCGCTGTGATAAATGTAAACTTTCCGGAAATATCCCAGGGCAGCTCCGCCATAATTAAATTCATAAGTTCGGACGTTTCATATTGCCGTGATATTGAATTATCTTCCGGAGAGAAGACAAAAACACTTCTTGTTGAATGGCCATTAAATAAAAAAAATATTACAGGCAACATTATATTTCTCCAAAAGAACTCTACAAAATTCGAACAATATTCCGATAAGCCCATTACTATTTTCCAATCTGCAAATCCTTTTAAAATCACGTTTTCAGGGAACATGAATTATAATACGCGTTCATCTGACATTACGATATACCTTCCATTTCAGGATTTCAAAACCAAGGGTTATTCGGTTTATGCGGATTTTCTTTCATACGACAGAAACTCTGATATTCTCCTTGCAAAACAGGAAGGCAATATTCAAAAGACAAAAAGTATTATTCCCTCGATACTTCCGATCTCTTACCGATTAAAAGTCTCCGGCTTTGCGGATTATAATGACGGCAGCGGTTTTGTAAATTACACCTATACTCAGCCCGGTGCAACTATAAACCTTATAACAGAAAATCCACCGGAATTAAAGACACCTTCAGATAAATTTTTAGGAACAACCGGAAACACTGAATTCTCATTTACGTCGGGATCCGGCACGGGCGTATACGTAGTCCACTATCACAGCTTTTATCCCGAAATGGAGTTTTATATTGTCACTGCGGAAAAGAAATCTTTTCTGAGTTATCTTTCAAGAGAAGAATTTAAGAGGGCGAGTAGTATTGAATTCAAATGGAGTGTTAAGAAATATTTAACTTATTTTTCCACTGATGATTTTGTAAAGCCAAAGGAATTTAAAAACGATGTCAGCTATAAAGCAATTTTATATTCAAGCGAGCGCACATTTAAGACGGGATATTTCTAGACATCGAATCCTTAATGAAAGCTTTATTATTTCTCCAGTCTTTTCTTACCTTCACAAAAAGTTCAAGGTAAACCTTCTTGTTAAGAAAATTTTCAATATCCTTACGCGCCTTCTCTCCAAGCCGTTTCATGCCAATGCCTTTCTTTCCGATCACAATGATTTTCTGTGATTCACGCTCAAGGATAATATCAGCATTGATATAAATAAGATTATCGCTTCTCTCCTTGAACTCGGTAATATCGACTATTACACTATAAGGGATCTCTTCATGATAAAACGAAAGGATCTTTTCCCTGATAATTTCGGCAATAAAGAATTTTTCGGGCTTATCGGTAAGTGTTTCTTCATCATAAAAAAATTCCCCTTCAGGAAGATACTTTACGACAAGCGCTTTAAGCTCTGAAACATTTTCGCGTTCCAGCGCCGAAACAGGAACGATCTCATCATAATCAAACTCTACTGATAATCTTTGCATAATCGGAAGCAGTCTGTCTTTCTCAATGAGATCAATTTTATTCAACACCATGATCTTCTTTTTGCCGGTAAATGAACTTCTATAGTCATCATTAATTTTTTTTAGATCCTCAAAATTAATTTTTGCGGAGTCTACTATATGAATGATCACATCAGCTTCATCAAGCGAAGTTTTGATCTCACTTAGCATAAATTTCTGAAGCTCATACTCAGGTTCAAGTGTTCCCGGGGTATCGATAAAAACGATCTGGTAATTATCTTCAGTTAATATACCTAGAATCTTATTTCTTGTTGTCTGAACTTTCCGGTTAACAATTGAAAGGTTATAGTTCAGCAAAGCATTAATCAGAGTGGATTTGCCAGCATTGGGCTTTCCAAAGATAGTAACATATCCGGCTTTCTTTGTCATTATTTTTTAATTAATAATTTTTATCTGGTCGGGCGAATTAAGAATTGTCTGGGGTTTCCCTTTGAATACAGAGATACGTCCTGTAACTTCAACATTTTTTCCTTTGAATTTTGAAAGGTCACCGAACTCATTAAATTTTCCCGAAAAGATAACACATGAAAAAGTATTTTTTGGAAATTTATTTTCAAAATTCAAATAAGCAACTTTTTCACCAAGATAAAGATCTGCAACATAACCGCTTATAAGCAACGAATCTCCGATATAGTCTTTTACTTCTTTTGCACTGATCTTATATAATCCCGAAATTTTTTCGCCGGGATCACGGATTACCGGTGAATTCTCCTGTGCATCGGCTTCAGAAATATTCCTTTTAATGTTTATTTCAGAAGTACTTTCCTTTTTACCGCAGGAAAAAAACATTACAAAACAAAAAAACGAAAACGCTAAGCATAAATGTCTCATCATTATTTATATTAATTTCAAAAAAATCATTCATCATAACCTCACAACAGTTCATTGACACATTCTCAATTTCAATTTTTACTTTCCTGATTTGTTTTTTGCATCATTAAGAATAATCGCAAAGTCTTTTCCCATTGCAGGATTCAGACTTATTGCTTTTTCAATATCGGCTACAGCCAACTGATATTTACCTGATTGATAATACGCAAGTCCTCTTGCCGAATAAGCAGCAGCCTTATCCGAAATATTGAAAATATATACATTGAGATCTTTTATGGCATCAGTGTAGTCCGCCATTGAAACATAAATTTGTCCTCTGTAATAATACGCTTCAAGCAGTGAAGGATTTACATTAAGCGCACTGTTAAGATCTGTGATCGCCATCGGATAGTCATTTTGCTCTTTGTAAACGAGCGCTCTGTTCATATAAGCGTCACCATAATTAGGATCGATCATAATAGCTGAAGTAAAATCCATGATCGCGTCATTGTACATATTCAAAGCGGTTTTGATCAACCCTCTCATGTTAAAAGCTTCTTTGTACTGAGAATTATTTTCAATTGCAGTATTGGCATCAACAAGAGCGTTTTGAAAATCCTGAGTAGAATAATAAGCAATTGCCCTGTTGTAGCTACCGACGGAATTTTGAGGATCTGATTTAAGAAATTCCGTGAGATAATTTATGGCATCGGAATAATCGCGTGCTTCGTTGGCTGCAATGCCTTCGGCGAGATATTGTGAAGGTTCCTGCTGAGAGGAGGCGGTTGCTGAAAGAGCTATGATGATAAATGTGAAGATCGGGAGAAATATTTTCATGATTGAGTTTTAGTTGTTGCTCAACATTTATGTTGAGAGTTGGTTAAGATAATTTTTCTCGAGCAGTAGGTTCGTAAATTGAATAGCTCCATTTCCAATCCGTCTGATTGTAAACAAGTCCTGCTTTAACAGGATTGTACATTACATAGTGTATAATCCTGTCTAATTCCTGATCATTTCTAACGACATGATCAAAACTTTCGTGATGCCAGAAGCGACCGGTCCTCCCTAAAATCCTATTTGCTTCTCTTGCTGTTGCACCCTTGATTAAACGCATTGTATCTGCTACCGGATAATTTTTGGTTTTACCTTTCAAGTTGTCTGAAGAAATTATCTGATCTTCATTTGGTAAAAAAACCAGATGAACATGGTTTGGCAAAAGCGAATATGAGATTAATTCATACTTTGATTCACAAAATTCCATTAGCTTGTTTGTAACACATCTTGCAACATCTGTATTAGCAAGCCACGATGGACCATACTTCAGAGAATCTAACAGTTCATCATATTTACCAAAATATTTTTTTTGCAGATCATATATTTTTCTTCTGTAAACATCCAAAGAAAGTACCCCATGAATAATCTTGTTCTTTTCTATTAAGAATTCTTTTCTAAGAATCCCCAAAAGCTCAACAGGTATTGAGTCTGCTAATCGAAAAGTTATAAAAAAAATTGATTTTTCCGGTTGGTAATGCGGCAAATTTCTTTCATAATAAATCATAACCTATTCATCAAATTTGTAAAATAAATTTTACATCACATTCTACAGCAACATAAATGTTGCAGTACAACAAATCAATATAATAATCCCATTACTTCAAAATTTAACCCCACCAAAAATTCAAAAGAATTACAATGCACATGAAAACTCTTTTCATTTTTGTTTTTCAATTAAATAAAAGAAAGATAAGATCCCGGAAATAATTTTTTTCGGGATCCTATCTACAAATTTTAATAATTATCTATCTGAGCTCTCTGCAGTTTTCCTGAGTAATCAATATATACTGCCTTCCATTCTGTATAAAAATCATATACTGTCCATCCGCCTTCACGGTGTCCGTTACCGGTCTGCTTTACTCCGCCGAAAGGCATGTGTGCTTCAGCTCCGATCGTAGCCCCGTTCACGTAAGTAATTCCCGCTTTAATGTCCCTGATCGCAGTGAAAGCGTCGTTAATATTTTTTGTAAAGATACTCGATGACAGACCATACTTTGTATCATTAAGAATATTAATTCCATCCTCAAGATCATTGCATTTTATCACCGACAATACAGGTCCGAAAATTTCTTCCTGCTCAATTCTCATCCCGGGTCTTACATCTGCAAAAATAGTCGGATGATAAAACCAACCTTTCTTCAAATCGCCGTCTTTGGCATACTCTCCGCCGGTTACAAGCCGCGCCTTATCTTCATTCTTTCCAATATTGACATAGTCATTCACAGTTTCTCTCTGGGCTTCACTTACACAAGGTCCGACATCAGTTCCTTTATCGTTACCATAACCAAGTTTTAATTTCTTCACACGATCTGCTAATTTTTTTATAAAGTCATCATAGATATCCTTATGTAAAATTAATCTTGAAGTTGCTGTGCAGCGCTGACCGGTTGTTCCAAATGCACCCCATAGAACAGCATCTAAAGCTAGATCCTGGTCTGCATCATTCATTACTATCTGCGCATTTTTCCCGCCGAGCTCAAGCGATACCCGTTTCAAATCCCCTCCGGCTACTTCATTAATTCTCTTACCGACCTGAGTTGAACCGGTAAAAGAAATCAGATCTACATCAGGATGTGAAATAATTGCTTCACCCACTATTCTTCCTTTACCATGAACGATATTTATGACTCCCGGTATATAATCTTTTCCAAGAACTGTTCTCATTGCTGAATCAATTATCTCAACAAGAGTTGTAGCAGTTTTCGGAGTAAGTTCAGCAGGCTTGAATACACATGTGTTTCCGCAAACAAGAGCCGGAAACATTTTCCAGGTCGGAATAGCCATTGGGAAATTCCAGGGAGTGATAAACCCGCCGACTCCGATCGGTACTCTGAAGCTCAGATTCATTTTATTCGGAAGCTCACTTGGTGCGTTCAGTCCGAAAAGCCGTCTTCCTTCAGATGCCGCATAATAAGCCGTGTCTATGCCTTCCTGAACATCGCCTTTGGTTTCTGTAAACACCTTTCCCATTTCACGTGTCATTTCATAAGCGATCTCATCTTTCCTTTCGAGCATCATATCACCCACAACTTTAAGAATGTCACCGCGTTTTGGAGCAGGTATGAGCCGCCATTTTTCAAAAGCTGTTTTAGCTGCGGCTACAGCTTCATCTACATCCTCTTTAGATGATGAAGGAAATGTTCCGATAAGATCATCGCTCCAGTTAGCCGGATTTCTGTTTTCAAATGTTTCACCGTTTTTAGGATCCTTCCAGTTACCGTTGATAAGATTTTTAAATTTTTCTGACATTAAATTATTTTTTTTACTGATAAATTAGATTTTCTCAAAATACTAATTTGAAATGTTTATTAAAATTAATTTAATCAGTATCTGATAAAATTTTACCATTGCCGTCAAAATGTTTTTTAAAAATTTAAATAATATAATTTATATAGAATCTGTTTTGGTAATATTTTTGAGCCAATATCGAATCTTTAAATCAATCTTTAAATAACCCCTTGAAGATTTACTTATGCTGTCCAAATAAATTTATGCTAATTCTGTTTTTAAAAAATTAGCGATAATATTTTTAATTCGTGATCATTCGTTAAATTCGTGGCAAGCTTTTTCTTTATTTTGGACGGATTTGAATTTTTAAATTAAGTTCTGATATTGTATGACAATATTTTCGCTATTAATGTGAAATTGAACACTTAAGTGAATTGAAACTCCTTTATATAATATGTATTTTTGATTGAATTTAAACTAAAATCTTATTCGAAAATGAAATTTTCCGTAACCGGCGAGAAGCTTGTTGATTACCTTTCCAAGCTGAATTCTGTAATCCCTACCCGTTCCCCACTACCTATTTTAGATAATATTTTATTTGAACTTACCGGAAACCAGCTCAGACTTCTTGCTTCGGATCTGGAAATTTTTATTCGTACAACTCTTGAAGTTGAAGGTAAGAAGGACGGACGTGTTGCTATTCCCGCCAAAAAATTACTTGAGATCTCAAGGACTCTTACGGCAGCAAAGCTCGACGTTGAGGTAAATGAAAAAAACAGGATCACCATAAAGACCAAGAACGGAAAATATACTATCGGCGGTGAACCTGCAGAGGATTTCCCCGTGCCTGAAGAAAAGGAAGGCATGCACAAGATCGAGCTGGACGGACAAACGATCAGAAGATGTATGTCAAAGGTTATTCATGCTGTGAATACTGATGAGCTGAGAAGAAATATGTCCGGTGTGCTTTTGGATGTTAATAAGAAAGAATTAAAATTTGTAGCGACCGATGGTTTCAGACTTGGAAAGATCATTGAAAATGATTTTGATTCAAAGGTGAGTGTCGAAGAAAAAATTATTATTCCTTTGAAGACGAGCAATCTTATTTTAAGACTTAATAATAACAATGATTCCGTTATTGAATTTGATGAGAATGATCTGAAGATTTCATTTGGCGAAGTAGAGATATACTCAAAGCTTATTGATGATACATTCCCTAATTATGAAAATGTAATTCCTTCAGATAATGATAAGATACTTAAGATCAATAAGAGCGAGCTTTCTAATTCACTGAAGCGGGCGCTTATATTTGCCGATGTCATTACAAAGCGCGTGAAGCTTGAGATCACAAATGTTTCAATTATGATAAAGGCGGACAATCCTGAAATCGGGTCCGAAGGCGAAGAATCGATCGACTGCACTTTTGTAAGCAATAGCGGTGAGGAAGACTTCGACAGCAAGCCCTTTGTGATCGCATTCAATGCCGGATATCTGCTTGACGCTGTATCGCAAATGGAAACCGAGGAGATCAACGTTAGCTTCGGTACGCCTTCTAAAGCGGCTATCATCACTCCGTCAGAGCAACTTAAGAATGAAGATTTCATCGAGCTGATAATGCCTGTCAGAGTCGGTTAAAATTTTTAATATTTACAATACATCCGTACTGTTATCCCTTTCAAAGTTTCTAATCTTAAAATTAATGATTGCTGTTTCCGTTCGTGACGTATTCACTTTATGATATTAAAGAAAATTTCATTGAAAAATTTCCGGAATTATTCCGCGCAGGAGCTTCGATTTAATGATAAATTTAATTTTATCTATGGCAATAACGGACACGGAAAGACAAATATTCTTGAAGCTGTTTCATATACAACCTTCGGAAAAAGTTTTTTGGGCTCTTCGGAATCCGACTGCATAAAGTTTTTGGAAAACGAATTTTTTATTGATTCTGAATTTGAGAATGATCTCGGCAATAAGGATCATATTGTCATAAATTATAATTCGGAGACTAAATCAAAATCCATTCACAGAAATAAGGAAAAGGTTATGTCATTTTCTTCGGAAATATTCGGACGGTTTCCTATGGTTTTTCTTTCCCCGAAAAGTCTTGTCATTACATACGGGAATCCGTCGGACAGGAGAAGGTTCTTTGACATACTGATCTCACAAGCCAGCAGGCTATATCTTGATCATCTTAAAGAGCTCGCAAAGATCCTCAGGCAGAAGAATGTGCTGCTTAAGGATTATACAATGTTCAGGAAGTATTCCTATGCTGAAATGAAAAATCTTCTGGCTTCTTATAATGAAAAGCTGGCTGAAGTTTCAGCTCACATTGTTTTTAAACGGTTAAATTTTCTGAAGGAGTTTAAAAATTATTTCGAAAAGAATTTTTCTTTTTTACAAAACAATAATCATCACGCGTCAATAAGCTATTTTTCTGATTACCTTAACGATAATGATGCTCACGGATTTGATTCCATTAACGAGATCTTACTTAAATACATAACAGATAAAACTGAAGAAGAGATAGGCAGATCAATTTCGCTGGCAGGACCGCAGAGAGATGATTATATTTTCCGGCTCAGAAAGGAAGGTGAAGAAGAGTTCGAACTGAAAAACTTTGCCTCACAGGGTGAGCATAAAACTTTTCTGATCGGGTTGAAATTATCAGAGTATGATTATCTTAAAGATAAAAAATCCACTAGTCCGATACTGCTGCTGGATGACGTGCTCTCTGAACTTGATGAAAGCAGGGTTTCAAAAATAATCTCTCATCTTAAAGATTACGGACAGATCTTTTTGACTACCACAGATGCAGGTTACATTACCAATCTTAAAGAGTTTTACAGGGATGATGAGATCTCATCATTCCAAATTGAAAAAGGAAATTTAGTTTAAAACAACAAACAGCTTGAAATCCATAGAAACAAAAACTCGTTTTAATAAAACTGTCTGCCTCAAAAGTGAGATGGACAGCTTTATGAATTATATCGGGCTGGATCTTAGGATGCAGGAGCTTGAGATCCTGAATGTCTGGAGTGAGTGTGTCGGAGAAGCTATTGCAAAATTTTCCACACCGGTTGAAATACGCAGGAATAAATTATTTGTAAGCGTTGAGAATGCTGCATGGAGATATGAACTTTCACTTAAGAAAAATGAAATAATTGAGAAGCTAAATATTAACTTAAAAAAGAAAATAATCAGAGATATAATTTTTGTATAATGAAATTTCAAATTTAAATACAAATGGCAAAGAAGAACGAAGAAAAAAATGAACCGACTTATGATGCCGGTGATATACAAGTTCTGAAAGGTCTTGAACACGTTCGTAAAAGACCTGCGATGTACATCGGTGATATATCCTCCCGGGGACTTCATCATCTTGTATATGAAGTGATTGATAATGCGATCGATGAAGCGCTTGCAGGTTATTGTGATAAGATAACTTTGACAATCAATAAAAACGGATCCATAACTGTAACAGATAACGGTCGTGGTATTCCTACGGAAGTTCATCCTACCGAAAAGATCTCAGCCCTTGAAGTTGTGATGACTCAGCTTAATGCCGGCGGAAAATTTAACCGCGACAGTTACAAAGTATCCGGCGGTCTTCACGGAGTTGGTGTTTCTGTGGTTAATGCGCTGAGTGAATATCTTGAAGCTGAAGTCGTGCGTGACGGTAAAGTGTATTATCAGAAATATAAAAGAGGAGCTCCGGAAGGAAAAGTTAAGACAATTGGCGCAGCAAAAAAAACCGGTACGAAAATTACTTTTTTTCCTGATAATGAAATTTTCAAGAACATTGTTTTCAAATATGAAACGCTCGAAGAAAGACTTCGTGAGCTTGCCTATCTGAATAAAGATCTTACAATAACCATTAAAGATGAGCGCGAGGAAGGTAAGAGTGCGGAGTTTCATTTCAAAGGAGGTCTTGTTGATTTTGTAAAGTATCTTGATGAATCTGAAAAATCCATTTCCGGAAAGCCGATCTATATTTCGGGTGACAGGGAAAATGTTCAGGTCGAAGTTGCATTCCAATATAATGAATCCTACAATGATAACATTTACACATTCGTCAACAACATTAACACGCATGAAGGCGGAACGCATCTTGAGGGTTTCAAAGCCGCATTGACACGAACGCTTAATAATTACGGTACGAAAAATAATTTAATTAAATCCGATAAGATCACTCTTACCGGTGATGATTTCCGAGAAGGAATTACCTGCGTATTAAGCACTAAGGTTCCTGAACCTCAGTTTGAAGGACAGACAAAAACTAAATTAGGTAACAGCGAAGTCAAAGGTATTGTACAGTCTATAACAGGTGAACAGCTTGGAAATTATCTTGACGAGAATCCTTCCGTCGCGAGAAAAATTATCGATAAATGTTTAAGAGCGGCTGAAGCACGTGAAGCGGCAAGGAAAGCACGCGAGCTTACAAGAAGGAAGAATGCGCTGGAGATATCAGGATTGCCGGGCAAGCTTGCAGACTGTTCAATCAAAGATCCGTCTCAGTGTGAATTGTATCTGGTGGAAGGTGACTCTGCAGGCGGATCTGCCAAGCAGGGACGCGATAGAAGATTTCAGGCAATACTTCCATTGAGAGGTAAGATCCTTAACGTTGAGAAGGCTCGGATAAACAGGATACTCGAGAATGAAGAAATACGTTCCATAGTAACTGCCATTGGAGCAGGTCTTGGAAACTCGGATGAGTTTGATGAATCAAAAATTCGTTATGATAAAATAATCTTAATGTGCGACGCCGACGTTGACGGTTCACATATCCGAACTTTGCTTCTGACATTTTTCTATCGCCACATGAAAGAGATTGTTGAAACACAGAGATTATATATTGCACAGCCACCGCTCTACAAGATCAAAAAAGGAAAGACAGAGCTTTATGCTTACGATGAATCCGAAAGAGAAGAAATTCTAAAATCAATGAAAGCCGATAAGACTCCCGTTGTTGTTGATACCGAAGAATCGGTTGAGCCCAATGCTGAAACTACACAGGTAAATATTAAAGGGATTACGATCTCAAGATTCAAAGGACTGGGTGAAATGAATCCGGAGCAGTTGTGGACCACGACAATGAACCCGGAAACCCGTACAATAATTCAGGTCACGAATGAAAATGCCGCAGCCGCAGATAAAATTTTCAGGGTATTAATGGGAGAGGATGTTGAGCCCAGAAGAAAATTTATAGAAGAAAATGCAAAGTATGCTAAACTTGATGTTTAATAATGCATACTCCAATTCAAATCACCGCTAATAAATATTGATAAACTGATTGGACGAAATTTTAAAAGCTGTTGTATACGGAATAATTCAGGGACTTACTGAATTCATTCCGGTAAGCAGCACGGCTCATCTGCGTGTTATACCCGCATTGCTTGGCTGGAATGATGTCGGAGCCGCGTATACGGCGGTGATCCAGATCGGTACCCTCATAGCAACGCTGATCTATTTCAAGAAGGACATTTCTTCGCTCATCAAAGGTTTTCTTGAAGCTCTGAAGAACAGGGATTTTCTTACGAACAATAATTCAAGACTCTTTATTCTTATCATTGCGGGTACCATTCCCATCGGTATCTGCGGATTATTGTTCAAGAGATTCATTGAAGGCGGTGCCAGAGGTTTATATGTTATCAGCGCCGCATTGATCTTACTTGCGATCGTTCTTTTCATTGCTGAAAAATTCGGAAAAAAGGAAAAGGATTTTTCCCATTTAACAGTCAAAGATGGGCTGATAATCGGTCTGGCTCAGGCGCTGGCTCTCATTCCGGGCAGCTCACGCAGCGGAGTGACTATTACTGCGGGACTTTTCCGCAATTTGAAAAGAGATGTCGCCGCAAGATATTCCTTTCTGCTGAGTATACCTGCCATTGGTCTGAGCGGACTGTATGAGCTTTACAAAGAACGTGACGTCCTTCTCAATGAAAGCTTTGCAAGCCTGATCGTAGCCACAGTCGTTTCCGGGATCGTCGGCTATCTTTCGATTTCATTCCTGATCAACTACTTAAAAACCAAAACGAATTTTGTGTTTATTATTTACAGGATCATCCTCGGAGTTATAATTCTTATACTATTATTTACCGGTGTACTGCAGAATATGCAGTAAACCTGATATCCCGCAACCCATTGCCCTCCAAAATGTTTTTGAAAAATTTAAATAATTTTAAATTCAATCTGTTTTGGTAATATTTTTACACCAATATCGAATCTTTATAATTATGCTGTCCAAATAAATTTATGTTAATTCTGTTTTTAAAAATATTGATAATCTTTTTAATTCGTCATCATTCGTGAAATTCGTGGCAAATTTTTTCTTTATTTTAGACGGATGTGACCCAAACTTCAGAAAAATAATTATTTTGTATTTTTAATTGTTAGTTTTAGTACTAAATTAATTCAAATTTAAAAACAGGAAATGAAAACGAGAATATTTTTAACATCAGTATTTATAGTTCTATTAAGTCTGACATATTCATACGCGCAGACATCTTACGGCTTTAATGACGGATTAAATGCGGCTAAATCAGGCGGCAAGAAAATTTTTATAGATATCTATTCAGATGGCGACAGCTGGAGCAAGAAAATGGACTCGGAAATCTTATCATCTTCAAAAGTTCAGAGCGCATTGGCTAATTTCATATTCATTAAACTCAACGCCGGCGGTTCCGAACAAAATACATACAATGGAAAACAATATTCATCCGCTGACCTTGCAAAGCTGTTCGGTGGTACCGGATATCCTACGTTTGTCGTGTTGAATTCAGACGGAAGTATCATAAAGTTTAAATATAACGGGGAGGATGCTTCAAATTTATCGGGATTTATCGGTGAAAATGACTTTGTAGAAATGCTGAATTATTTTGCACAGGGAAAGTATAAAGATTCCGACCTGTCTACAGTTTTTCAGAATTAATTTTTAGAATAATTAAGGGTTTGAAAATTCCGTTCGTTAATTTGAACGGAATTTTTTTTTGAGCTTTTCGAGTACATAAGCGGGCACAAACTCTTTCACATCGGCGTCATAAGACGCGAGTTCTCTTACTATCGAGGAATTCAGAAAGGAATATTTTTCATTAGGCATAAGAAATATTGTGTTGATAGCAGGACTCAGCTTCCTGTTGGTCAATGACATCTGAAATTCATATTCAAAATCTGAAATTGCCCGCAGACCGCGTATAATAACAGTGGCCCTTTTTTTTTCTGCATACCTGACCAGCAATCCTTCAAAAAGATCCGCTTCGACATTCTCAATATCTGATGTTACATTGGTTATCATTTCCTTTCGTTCTTCCTGAGTAAATATTGGCTTCTTTGACTGGTTGACGGCGACAGCTACAATGACCTTGTTAAATATACCGGAAGCCCGCTCAATAATATCCAGATGCCCGTTAGTTACAGGATCAAATGTTCCGGGATAGATGGCAATGGTTTTTTTCATACATTATTTTGTAAATTCAAGCAAAGTAAAGTTGACAGTTCCTATTTTCTTTTTTTGAAAAACATAACCGGCAAATTTATCGTTGAGGATAAATTTATCAGAATGCTCTAAAGCTAAAACAGATCCTGATTGTGAAATTTTCTCCAGCAGCAGATCGTATTTTTCATAATCATAAGGCGGGTCACAAAAAATGATTTTTATATTTTGCTCATTTCTCTTACTCAAAAAATTCAGTGCTTCTGATCTGACTATCCGGGCTTTGTCTGTGACACCGAGCATCTCCGCATTCATAGTTACGAGCTTTATATCCGTATCAACAAAGGTGCATAATTCCGCACCCCGGGAAATGCATTCCAGCCCAAGGCTCCCGGATCCGCAGAAAAGATCCATGCATTCCATACCATCGAATTCAAATCGGTTGCTTAAAATATTGAACAAAGTTTCTTTTGCTCTGTCAGATGTCGGACGGATATTTTCACCTACTGGCGATTTTAAAATACGGCTTCTGTGAATTCCGGAAATTATTCTCAAACCGTCAGGCTGTTTTTCAACGCAAGCCCGTACAACGGACAAAAGCTGATGTCACCGGTCCCGTCAATGTTAATTAAAGCCGTCTGCATATATTCAAAGTCTTCGTTCAAAAACTTACTTATGCTTCTTGTATAATCATCACCGTATAAGTAAACTTTCTTCACGCTGTCAAATGATGACTTCAGAAAATTTATATGGCTTAGAACTGAGCTTTGGAAATTTTTATCTTCAATAATTCTATAATCATAATTTTTCAATTTGCCTTTACGGATCAGGCTGAAATCCATTCTTAGATTTCTGCATCCAATCAGTAAAATATTCTGCGCTTCATCCTTATAATCTGCAGGAAGACATTTCTCTGCGGCGAAGTGGCTGATCTCAATATTCCTGATCTTAATCCCGGCTTCAATGCAAAGACTGTTTAACAGTTCAATCCTGTTTTTATCGACCGCTATCAACAGGATGTCATCGATATTTTTTCCTGTCAGATTATTGTTCAGCCGGTAATACTTAATGTTAAAATTTTTGTAAGTTTCAGGATAATAGTTTGAAAGCTCCCAAAGGATGTGAGAATCAATATTGGACTGGTCTTCATTGAAATCAACAGGGAGCGTGCTCAGAAAGGTCTGATCGGTATTTATTAATATGCCGGCATTTAAAGGTGATTCATCTTCTTCCGGGAATACATTTGAAAGCGCTTCGGCAAACAAGTAATAAATTTCCTTTCTGTTCTTCTTCAGTAAATTGACTTCATTAATATTAAAACCAAGATTGATCTCTTTCTTCAATACAACTTCAGCGGAATCATTCAGCTCAATAATTCTCAATACATCCCGTGAAAATTCCAAAGCTAAGCTGTTCAAATCTTTTATTCTGTTTTAATATAATTTTTTAACTTTTCAAACTTTTTCTTTCCTATTCCTTTTACATTCATCAGCTCTTCGGGTTTCCTGAAACTTATCTTCTTTTCCCGATACTCGATTATCTTATCGGCAGTGCTTTCACCAACACCCGGCAGATCAACGAGCTCACTCTTCGTCGCGGTATTAATATTTATCTTTTCAGTAATTTCTTCTTCAGTTATGACCTCAGCTTTTGAAGTATCTTCTTTGATGCGCTTAAGTAAAATTTCATCTTCTGCAGAAGAAAAGTCGGTGGCAGATGAAATTCTTTTTTTGTTATTCCTTTGGGAAAGTTCTCTGAATTCAGAATCCTTCTTTGTAAAGTCGTAAGGCAGGTTTGAATCCGGCTCAAAGATATGTCTGTAATACCTGATCGTCAGACCTGTAATAAGGACAAGTATTATGAAGATTATTACTTTACTTTCATTCTTTGTAAATGAGATGTTGCTTAACAATTTGTTCATGGCATATTCATATTTACATTTTAAAAAAAACGAATCTCAACGGCAGAAAAATTAATCGGTATCTGTGTACTTACTTATTATCTGACCAAGGCGAGACAAAGCCCGTCCCCTACGGTCAGTATCATTGATTCTACTCTTTTGTCTTCTGAAATAATTTTATTAGTCTGCTGAATGGCAAGTATATCTGCGTCACCGGCTGCGTCTTCAATTACCTTTCCTCCTTTAAGCATGTTATCAAAGGCAAGCACAGTTCCGGAATGTGACAGCTTTACCGCCTGCTCAAAGTAATCAGGATAGGAAACCTTATCAGCATCTATGAAAATAAAATCAAACTTTCTTTTTTCAGTGACAAGTTTTTTCATCTGCTCAATTGCGGGCGAAATAAAAATTTCCGTTTTATCTTCAAGTCCTGCTTTTTCAAAATACTTAGCAGCAACTCCGGCATGTTTGCTTTCAAGCTCAACGGTTGTAAGTTTGCCGTCTTCGGAAAGACCTTTGGCAATGTGAATTCCGCTGAAGCCGGTCAGAGTTCCTATTTCAAGTGCATCCTTCGCCTTAAGCATTTTACATAGCAGATATAAAAACCTTCCCTGATCATAAGAAATCTGAATAAGAGGAATTTCAAGAGCTTCAGTTTCCTTTATCAGCTCTGTCATCAGCTTATCTTCACCGCCTGAATAACCTACGATATAATTATATAATTCTTCTGAAACCGGAACAGACTTCATAATTTTTTAATTATTTAAAATTCCGGATAAAAAACTTTCTTAATCGAATGCGCTTTGCCTGTCAGCGGATCGATCTCTATAAGCACAGCTGAAAACCTAAGGTCTTCTTCACCTACCTCATACTTTTGCGGTGTGGAATAAATAAATCTTTTTATCGATCCTTCCTTCTTCATGCCTATCACCGAGTCATAAGATCCGGTCATTCCAACGTCAGTGACATAAGCTGTACCGCCGTTAAGTATCCTGTAATCTGCAGTCGGAATGTGAGTATGCGTACCGACGACAACCGATGCTCTCCCGTTGACATACCAGCCGAAAGCGATTTTCTCTGCGGTTGCCTCAGCATGAAAATCAACGAACACTATATTAGTGTCATATTTGATCTTATCATATACCCAGTCGAATGCACGGAAAGGACAGTCAATACTTTTCATAAAGACTCTTCCCTGAAGATTCAAGACTCCAATTTTAAAAGTAGTGCCGGGAATTGGAAAAACTCCAAAGCCATGACCGTATGCGCCGCGCGGATAATTCTGCGGACGAAGAACATTGGGAGTTTCATTAAGATATTTGTGCGCCTGGATCTTATCCATCGTATGATTGCCTCCGGTCAGCACATTAATGTTGAGGTCCAGCAGCTTTTTTCCGTCCTTCTCAACGATCCCTTTACCTTCTGTAATGTTCTCTCCGTTTGCGATCACGAAGTCGAGCTTATATTTTGTAACGTAAGTAGGCAGCAGTGTCTTGGTAAGATTGAAACCCGGGTCGCCTATTATATCGCCAATGAACAGCAGTTTGATTTTGTCTGACAATATTAATTCTTCTTTCTGATTTTATTTTTAAAAATACTCTTTGGTGTCAATGCCTTTCCATTCCCCGTACTTTTCAAGATCGGTCTGGATTGATTTAAAAACGGATAAGAATAAAAACGCGTCATCTGTTATTCCAAAAAACGGAAGCATGTCAGGAACCACGTCAAAAGGATTAATAAAATATAAAATAGCCGCAGAGATAAGCGCGATAGTTCGCCACGGTACTTGTGTATATTGTTTATTCTTGAAATCCTTCATAAGACTTAACGCAAGCTTAATCTGCTTGATAAGCTTGTTAAACCTGTTCAGATCAAACTTTGAAGACTTCTCGTTTATTCTGTTCTCTTTCGAAACGATCTTCTCAACATCATTTATGTCAATGCGTGAAGATTCAATTTCCACCTTTTCTAATATTTCTTCTTCGGTATGATTTTTGTTTTTCATAATATAAAAATTCTTGTTCAATATATTACTATTTGTTTTGTAATTCAATTCTGTATATGTGAATCGCGAGAAGTCAAACATGAACGTGTCAAACGTGAAACTTAACTTTTTCACAAACACAAAAATTTACCCTTTTGAATATTGCTAAAATTTAATTAAGTTGAATCGGTTTAAAGTTTAAAATCTTACATCCTGACTTTTAACCTATAACTTTTTAACCTTTAACTTTCAATAATGGAAAATGTCGTTGCAATTGTAGGAAGACCGAATGTCGGTAAATCAACTTTATTCAATCGTCTCGTTGGAAAGCAGACAGCAATAGTTCACCCGACAAGCGGAGTTACTCGCGACCGCAATTACGGCGAAGTCGAATGGACACACAAGAAATTTTTTCTGATCGATACAGGAGGATTTGTACCAAACTCTGAAGAACGTTTTGAAAAAGCAATTCGCACTCATGTAAAGCAGGCGATCGAAGAAGCCGATGAGATCCTTTTTGTTGTAGATTCAAAGAACGGCATCCATCCTATTGATACCGAGATCGCGAACATGCTTCGCAAATATTCAGGTGATAAAAAGATCATACTTGTAGCCAATAAAGCTGATACAGTGGAAAAAGAAAGTAACTCGCTCGAATTCTATTCACTCGGACTCGGTGAACCCTTTCCGGTCTCTGCTATTAATGGATTTAATACAGGGGATCTTCTTGATGATATTACTCAAAACTTTGAACGATACACTGAAAATACCGAAGATACGACCATAAAATTTGCCATAATAGGAAAACCAAATGCAGGCAAGTCTTCAATTGCCAATGCAATTCTAAAGGAAGAAAGAAACATTGTAACAGAAATCCCCGGCACGACCCGCGATACCATTGATTCAAAAATAAAATATCACGGTGATGAAATTATCCTGATCGATACCGCCGGTCTCAGACGCCAGGCAAAGATCAAGGAGTCGGTCGAATTCTATTCCACCGTCAGAACTTACAAAGCCATCGAGCGCTGCAATGTAGCCATTCTTGTAGTGGATGCTGAGGATCTTCTTGAAGAACTGAATAAAACTTCCGATATAAAGCTTGCTAAGTTCAAACTGGATAATCAGGACGCAAGGATTATTGATGATGTCATACGTCTGAGAAAAGGACTGCTTATCGTTGTCAATAAATGGGATCTTATTGAGAAAGATTCGAATACAGCGAAGATAGTCGAAAAGAAAATTCAGGAACATCTGAGAAGCTACAGTTATCTCAGATTTGTATTTATTTCAGCCCTTACAAAGCAGAGAATACATAAGGTCATAGAAGATGCAAAAGAGATATACGATGAACGCGCGAAGAAGGTCAAAACAAGCGAGCTTAATGAAGCGTTGCTTAATGAAATTAAAAGCACTCCTCCGCAGTCCACGCGAGGTAAGGAAATTAAAATTAACTACATTACTCAGCTCAGGACCTCTCCGCCGATCTTTGGGTTTTTCACAAACGATCCTGACGGAGTAGCTGATAATTACAAAAGATTTCTTGAAAAGAAGATCCGCGCTCACTTCGGGTACAAAGGCGTACCAATTGAGCTGGTGTTCAAAAAGAAAAATTAAGTGTTTTAGATCTAAGATTATTTGATACGATTTTTTATTTTTTGATAACTTATTAATATAATAAATATGATCACTGAAGTATTTACCGCTTCAACCTATGGGGTTGATGCATACATTGTCAGAACTGAAACACACATAGATAACGGGCTGTTCTCGTTTGCCTTAGTCGGATTGCCTGACAATGCAGTCAAAGAATCAAAGGAAAGAGTTGCCGCCGCAATAAAAAATTCAATGTTCCATTTTCCCATCAAGCGCTACACCGTAAACCTGGCTCCCGCTGATGTTAAGAAGGAGGGCTCCGGCTTTGATCTGCCGATTGCCATAGGAATCCTTTCAGAAACTTCGCAATTATCACCTGTCAAAGTAAAAGATTATCTCTTCATTGGGGAGCTCTCACTTGACGGCAAGCTGCGCAGTGTTAACGGAGTTCTTCCAATCGCTCTCGAAGCAAAGAAAAATAATTTCAAGGGTGTGATACTCCCGGTTGAAAATGCAAAGGAGGCGGCTATAGTTGAAGACATTGATGTGCATCCTTTTGAAACGCTCACTGAAGTAATTGATTTTCTGAATGATGAGATTTGTCCGGCTCCTTTTAAAATTGATGTTAAACTTCTGTTTGAACAGGACAGAAATTATCTTGTGGATTTCGCAGATGTAAAAGGACAGGCGGAAGTCAAGCGCGCCATGGAAATTGCTGCGGCTGGCTCACATAACATTATCATGATCGGACTTCCGGGTTCAGGAAAAACAATGCTTGCAAAGCGACTACCGACAATACTTCCGCCTCTTACACTTGATGAGGCGCTTGAAACAACGAAGATACATTCCATTGCAGGAATTCTGCAAAGCAGCTCGGCAATTATTTCAACAAGACCATTCCGTTCACCGCATCACACAGCAAGCGATGTATCACTTGTTGGCGGCGGTCCGAATGCAAAGCCGGGTGAAATTTCTTTTTCGCATAATGGGGTTTTATTTCTGGATGAACTTACGGAATTTAAAAAAAATGTTCTCGAAGTTATGCGTCAGCCGCTGGAAGACCGTGTTGTCACAATCTCGCGATCCAAGATCACTGTTCAGTATCCCTGCAACTTTATGCTCGTTGCAGCCATGAACCCGACTCCCGCAGGTTCACAAAAGGAAGCATCAATGTATTCCGAATATGATATACAGAAATTTCTTTCTAAAATTTCAGGACCGATCCTCGATCGCATAGACATTCACATTCATGTAAATCCGGTAAAGTATCAGGAGCTTTCCAGTAAAGCAGAACAGGAAAAATCTGAAGCCGTTCGTAAGCGCGTAGTGAACGCTAGGAATATTCAGCTTGAACGTTTTAAAAAAAATAAAGGCATCTATTCAAATTCAAACATGACTTCAAGGGAGATCAAGGATTATTGTAAAATAGATTCGGACTGTGAAAACCTTATGAAGCTGGCAATCACTAAGCTCGGACTTTCGGCGAGAGCTTACGACAGAATATTAAAAGTAGGCAGAACAATTGCTGACCTTGCAGGAGAGAAAGAAATTTCTTCAGCGCATGTCAGCGAAGCAATACAGTACAGAAGTCTTGACAGGACAAGCTGGATGTGAAGAATTTTATTTAAGCAGATGCATTTCCTTTGTTGAATAGAGTCACCGGTTTCCATTTTACTATTTCAGCATTTGCATAAAAACCTAATATGAATCAGACTTTCTCATAATCGCTGATCTTATCAAGTTCTATTGTCGTCATGCCTTCTTCCGATATTGTATAAATACTTTTGAACCTGGCACTCCAGACTATTTCATCGTACCTGTATGAAGACCGCCAATGAATTACCTGAGCAAAAGTGTCGTCAAACCCCTTAAGGAGAATGAGAAATTCTGCTTTAGCATCATTGAGGTCACTCTCACTCAGACCGTAAAGCGGGCTCTCTTCATTGATAGGATGATTCACCGTCCAGGTCGAATTGAAAAAATTTATTTTTTTATATTCAAGATCGAGACTTTTAAAACGCCGCTTGTCAACGTCTACAATTGAAAGAAGAACTTCTATTTCAACATCCACCATCTGATGGCTGGAACGCTTGTTCGCTATTCTGAATTGGAATGCAGTATGATCTTTAAATGGTGCAATGACGGCGGTATCGCTGTATAAGATCTTAGCATACGGTCTGACAAATCTTCCATAAAGAAGACCTGTAGCAACTGCCAGTGACAGAAGTCCCATAAGCGATTCAATTGACGAAATTATATTTGCGTACACACCAACAGGATTAACTCTGCCGTATCCTACAGTGGTAAAAGTTTGTGTGCTGAAAAAAAACTCGTTTAAGAACCTTTCAAAATTTGTCGATGCTTTAATTCCTTCAAAATTTTCTTCTCCGCCAAGATAGTAAAGAGAAGCAAAGAATATATTCACCAGTAAGTATGAACCCAATATCAGCAAACAGAAACGTGTCCATGACATTGAGATAAGCCAGTGATAAGTACTGAATGACTCAAAAAATTTCAGACCCTTTCTGAAAACATTGAAGCTTCCATCGCGGTTGATGATCCGCTTTGCATCAATGACCTTTGAAGAAATTCCAAGGTCAATTATTTCCTTATCTTCTGATAAAACCTTACTTTTATTTTTCAAAAGATGTCAAATTAATTCAATCAATGTTACAATTGTTAAGCCCATTAAGCTATCTTGCACCCAGCGTGACTTTGAGCTGAACCTTCTCATTATTTCTGATTACAATTACCTCTGCTTCATCACCCGGCTTAAATTCAGCCATCGCATACATATAATCATAAATATTTTTTACTTCTGTATTACCAAATTTAACAATGATATCCTCTGCCTTCATACCTCCTTTGTCAGCAGGACTTCCTTCCTTTACACCGGCGAGCTTCATTCCCTCTACGTTAGCTGAGTAATCCGGTATTGTTCCAACGTACACCTTTACACTTCCCATCGACTTGTTTTCATTACTGCTGCTGACAGTCTTTGTGAATTCGGGCTTAGCCGGCATTTCATCAAGAACCATTGCAACGTCAAACACAAGATTAAGGATCTTGGCTTCTCCTTCTGAATTTATTTTTTCTAAATCATCTGAAGGCGAGTGGTAATCGGTATGCGTACCCGAAAAAAAATGGAGCACCGGAATATTTTTCTGATAAAAGCTTGAATGATCCGAAGGTCCGAATCCGTCAGGAGTCTTTGTCATGCTGAAAATAAATGTCCTGTTAAGCGAATCAAGAACCGGATCCCATACAGGTGAAGTGCCTGTTCCATAAACAACAATCTTCTCATCAGTAAGACGTCCGACCATGTCCATATTAAGCATTGCCGCAATATTGATATTTTCAAAAATTTTCGATTTAACAAAATATGCCGAGCCGAGAAGCCCTGCTTCTTCAGCGCCAAAACAAATGAACATCACACTTCGCTTAAGATTTGTTTTGGATGAAGAAATTTTTTGAGCGATTTCTAAAACTCCTGCTATGCCGGATGCATTATCATCTGCTCCGTTGTGTATCTGCTTATCTGCACCCTGATACATTGATCCGTATTGTCCATAACCTAAATGGTCCTTGTGAGCACCAATGACAATGTATTCGTTCTTCAGGACAGGATCATTGCCTTCGATGACCCCGATAACATTATTCGTCAGAGCTTTTACAGGTTCAACATTTGTTATGATTTTCGCAGTCGAGTTTTTTAATTCAAAAGAATTTGAAGACTTCACTGAATCGATCTCATTCTGAACAGACAGCAGGTTCAGACTATTCTCTGTGAACAGCTTTTCAATGATCTCTCTGCGGCAATTAACCACAGGTATTCCTCCATTCTGCGCAACATTGTCAAAGCCAAGCTTGGTAAGCTTATCTTCGCCATCATTCGGACCGCTAAAAAAAATAACAGCAGCAGCATTATGTTCACGTGCTTTTGCAACTTTAATTCTTGCCGCTTCATACTTTTGAAATGGATTGTCATGAGGGCTTGAACCGCCGGGAGAATATTTCATCATCAGTAGAATTTTTCCGCTGACATCAATTGCGTTTCCATTCTTATCTTTATAATCATCATAATTCTGATCCGCGTCGCTTATGCCATATCCCGCAAAAAATAATTTTCCGGATGCTTCTCCGTTTCCGGAAAAACCGTATGGAATAAAATCATTATCGATCGTATAAGAATTTTCGATGCCGGCTGTTTCGGTTTGAAAACTGTTCATACCGGACAATTTTACTTCGGTGAACATATCAAACGGCTGAAGATAGCCTTTTTCACCGAATGGCTTTAGCTTGTATTTTTTAAACTCATTTGAAATGTAGCTGTCAGTCATCTCGTCACCTTTTGTACCGGGAAAGCGTCCTTCCATTTCATCCGATGAAAGATATTTGATATGCTGGAAAATTTCTTCCGAGGTAATTTCTTTGTTCCGGATTTTTTCAATTCCGTCTTTATCATCTGAAGGTCTGTATTGAAAAGAATATAGAAAAAATAATAATGCAGGTAATGCTGTAAAGAATATTTTTTTAATCATATAAATTTTATTTATTCAAACGTTTGTATATCTGTTTTTAAAGTCAAGATAAATAATTGGGAATTAAAAAACCCCGGAAAGATCAACCTTCCGGGGTTCTAAAAATAATTACAAAGAACTTTAGAAGTTCAAAGCCTCTTTAGTTAATATACGTCTTTCGATCTTCTCTGTATTTCTAATAACCTGGTTTTGGAAAGCAGGTTCGATCAATGAATTCGGCTCCGGACATGGACTTACAATACCTACAAAGTTTTGTGAATTATTGTATGTGATTGTTAAGTCTGATACGTCAACAAATTCATCACTGTTTATATCTGTTGAAAGTCTACATCCACCAACAAAATTAGATGCATCATTAGCGATACTAATTATATCGCTCACGTCAATTGTAGAATCTTTGTTTACATCACCACCAAAGAAACATCCTCCGGTAGATAGATTACCTCCGAATGCGCCTTGTGTCGTGAAATTATATGCTGCAGCACCCGCTATAAAAGTTGTGTTAACCGCACTGAAAGTTTGTATATGATTTATTGAATATACATGAAGCTGATATGGAGTTCCGTTGCTGACTGCATCACCGAAACAGATTTTTGCAAGATTAGTATTTACATCTAAGAAAGCAAAACCTTGTGCTACAGCGGTACATGTTGCTCCAGTTTCTAAGAAAACCTGAATTTCACCGCTATTGACTTTTCCTTCAAGACATGCAGTAACTGTTAATATTTTGAAAGCTGGTCCTTCATAAGCTCCTTTATAAGGATACAATGGAGCTCTAGGTGTATTAAATATATCATCTGTTACAGTTGCTTTTGGTGAACCGCAAAGATTACCACCTACAGTACCCGCTGCTAATACGCATGAGTTTATTCCTGTAAATGTTACATTATCATTAGAAGTATGTTGTTCGACTCCTGCAGCACATGTTGAATCTTTATACACAGATAAAAATCCACCTTTGTATACAAATCCATTATATCCTGCATCCCATCCGAAAGCTAGATCATCTGATGTTCCTAAATTATAATCTGAATTTAAAGTTACTCCTGCAAAAGGAAATGATGTTAAATCATATCCGATATGGAAGGTTCCTGCATCTCCACCGGTTCTTTCATTAGAGCAGATGTTATTGCTTGAATTAATTACCGAACCTACGACCTGAACATCAATCGCTATTCCTACTGTGTAGGCAGCTACCCCGGCTGAAGTTCCACCAATTCTGCAGGTATTGTTAAATACATTTGATGTATAAGCAACAGTTGTAGCATTACTTAAAGGAGCGATTCCATATACAAAAGCAGCTCCGGTAATGTTTATGTCTGTTAATGTTACACAGTTATTAATAAAATTTATAACATTAGCAGGTGGTAACGGATTGGTAGAAGTTGCTGGAATTGAGATGATTCCGATAGCAGTACTTGTTGCGAATGCACTTTTGAAATTTTTAATTATATTTTTTCTAATATTTACTGTTCCTAAAGACTGGCAAAGAATTCCTCTCCAGTTTACTAAAGCGGCGTGTGGTATAATACCTGTATAATCAATAGTGTTATTATCGCAGGTTGCACCTTCAACTTCACTACCAAGAAATATTGGCAAAGTTGCTGCATTTGTACATCTGTTATTTATAAATCTTGAATTAAGGTTTCTCGAACCAATACCACTTGCTAATGCAGTGCCGAATGATTGAAGACTTCTTGATCCTCCGGTAAGATCACAGTTTTCTACTGTGTTATTGTTATTTCCTGCACCATTTACGTTTGATTGAGCGAAGTTAATTAATCTTCCGTTTAAAGATGTAGTGGTAACTGCAAGATCTCTTATTACATTACCGGAAGAACCATTGGATAAATTTACACCGCCGATTAATCCACTTGTGGTAAGTGTTAAATTAAAAGTTAATGTTCCTCCACCTAAATTTCCATCAATTGTTGAGTTATCAACATTATTAAAAGTAATCACAGGGTTTGCCGAAGCACATGTTATAACGCATCCCAAAAGACTTGATGTGATGGTTACAGAATTAAAGAATGCACTACCTGTTAATGTAGATGCGACTTCTAAGCCGGTGGTAGCAAAGGTAATTGTTGGAGTAAGTCCATGTGGATTCGTGGCAGCGCTAATTGCTGTAAATGCAGATTGTAAATCTGGGTAGGTAGCTGGAAGACCCGGGGCAACATTCACAGGAACTGAAAATGCCTGATTTCCCATTACTAAAAAAAGCAAAGCAATGGATAAAACTGAAAATAATTTTTTCATTTTTCTTGTTGTTTGGTTAATAAATTGGGTTTGTTAAAAATTTTGTGTATGTAATTTAACAGTTTTGATTGATAAAAGCTACAATCATATGCATAACTTTTTGAAAAAATTTTATTTGATCAGAGCTCTGAATCGATGTTTTTAAATGTATTATACTTTTAACCTTGTATACAATCAAATTTATTTTCAATTGCAATAATTTCAAACACATTCAGACTTATTGCGACTTATGAAAACAGTTTAATTCCGTTGTAACTTCTACTTATCTTTTCTAATTTATTGCAACCACACTTTATGACAAGCAAAATAAATTTTATCCTTAATGATGAGCTGATTGAGACGGAAATTAATCCCGCTACAGTATTGCTCGACTTTGTTCGTAATCAAAGACTTACCGGAACAAAGGAGGGCTGCAAGGAGGGTGATTGCGGTGCCTGCACTGTTCTTACAGGAGAACTTTATAACGGAGACATCAAATACAGATCGGTTAATTCCTGCCTCATTCCACTTCAGAATGTTACCGGAAAACACATAGTCACAATCGAAGGTATTAATCAAAATGATGATCTTTTAAACCCACTTCAGCAGGCATTTGTAGACGAAGGTGCTTCACAATGCGGATTTTGTACTCCGGGCTTTATTATTTCGCTTACAGGTTTTTTTCTGAATAACACAGCGGAGGATAATTTTTCTGTCCTGGACGCATTGGATGGCAATATCTGCAGATGCACGGGTCACAATTCCATAATTCGCGCCGCTGAAACTATCTCTGAAAAATTTAAATTTATATTAAATACAAACGGAACAAAGTTAAAATATCTTACCGATAACAAGATCATACCTGAATACTTTCTTTCTGTAAAGAACCGCCTGGAAAAACTTAAAAGTGAAAATTCCTCCAATATGCCATTCTCCGGTACAAAGTATTTCATAGGAGGAGGAACTGACTTATTTGTTCAAAGACCTGATGAAATGTTGTCTTCCGATATATCTTTTTTATCCGGGAATATAAATCTGACCGGAATTATCGAAAAGGATGGCAAATGTATTGTTGGAAGCTCTACTACTGTGACTGAACTGCTTGAGTCATCCATTATTAAAAGGATCATTCCGGGAATAGACAGGTTCGCCGAACTTTTCGGTTCAACTCCGATACGAAATTCAGCTACTGTCGGAGGCAATCTGAATAATGCTTCTCCTATCGGCGATATGACCGCTTTTTTTATGGGTTTAAATTCTAGTGTAATTCTAAAAAATGGAAATAGTAAAAGAGAAATACCGCTGAATAAGTTTTATAAAGGATACAAAGTCACTGACCGAAACCCTGATGAAATGATGGAAGCGATCAATTTCACTATACCATCCGTAAATTATTTTTTCAATTTCGAAAAGGTCTCAAAACGCACTTACCTGGATATCGCAACTGTTAATACCGCCATTTTAATTAATGTTGAAAATGGAAGTATAACAAATGTGAATATTTCTGCAGGAGGAGTGGGTCCTACTCCACTTTATCTTTTCAATACTTGTAATTTTCTGAATTCCAAAGAATTGAATTTTAAGAATATCAAAGAAGCTATTACCATTGCCGATTCCGAAATTACTCCGATTTCTGACGCAAGAGGAAGCTCTGAATATAAACGTCTGCTTCTGTCAAGACTTCTCTATCTGCATTTTATTACTTTATTTCCGGAGATCATAAATTTGAAAGACACTTTATGAAAAATTATGATATCATACAGCATGTTCGCGGTGAATCTCAGTTTATTGATGATATCAATGTACCACACGGGACCCTTTATGCTTATGTTTTTTATTCACCAGCAGCACATGGGAAAATTCTGTCACTGGATCTTGAGTATGCAGCTTCCATGAAGGGCGTAAAAAGAATTTTGACTTTTAAAGATATTCCGGGACAGAATCAGATCGGAGGGATCATTCCTGATGAACCTTTACTCGCCGAAAATGAAGTTCATTTCATTGGAATGCCAATCGCAATAGTAATCGCCGAATCTAAATTCATTGCTAAGGAAGCTTCGAAGAATATTAAAATTGAAATTGAACCTTTACCCGTGATCACCGATCCAAGGGAAGCTTTCAAAAATGGTAAGCTCATCATACCTCCGAAATATTTTTCATGTGGAAATGTAGAAGCTGCATGGAAAGATTGTGATGTAATTGTTGAAGGGCAATGTGAAACCGGAGGACAGGAACATTTGTATCTCGAAACGCAGGGAGCTTTTGCATTTCCTGTTGAAGGCGGGAATATAAAGATCGTTTCTTCAACGCAGGGACCAACGGCGGTTCAGAGAGTCGCGTCAAAAGTTTTGGGCATACCGATGAACAAGATCGAGGTTGAAGTTCTGCGTCTTGGCGGGGGTTTCGGAGGAAAAGAAGATCAGGCATCACCGTGGGCTGCAATGGCGGCTCTTGCGGCATTTAAGATGAAGAGACCTGTGAAATTAATTCTTCCGCGTCACGAAGACATGATCATGACAGGAAAACGAAACCCGTATTCATCGGATTATAAGATCGGACTTAATAATGAAGGTAAGATCCTTGCTTACGAAGCAACATTTTTTCAGAATGCGGGAGCTTCAGCTGACTTGTCTCCGGCAGTTTTGGACCGGACTCTTTTTCATTGCACTAACAGCTACTATGTTCCAAATGTAAAAGCGACAGGTTATTGTTGTAAAACAAACCTTCCGTCAAATACAGCATTCCGCGGCTTCGGCGGTCCGCAGGGAATGTTTGTCATCGAATGTGCTATCACCAAAGCTGCAGAAACGCTCGGAGTAGAGCCGTCATTCATCCAGAGAAAAAATTTATTTAAGGACGGTGATGAGTTTCATTTTGGACAAAAGGTGGAACATTCGAGAGCACAAATTTCATGGGAATTGGCTGTAAAAAAATTTGAACCAAATAAGATAAGCCAAAGGATAGAAAAGTTTAACTCGGAGAATCAGAATTTCAAAAAAGGTTTTGCTTTTATGCCGATCTGTTTCGGAATAGCTTTTACAAATACACGGATGAATCAGGCAAATGCTCTTGTTAATATTTACACAGACGGAAGCGTAACATACAGCACTGCCGCAGTTGAAATGGGTCAGGGAGTCAATGCCAAGATCCGTGAAGTCGTATCACGGGTTTTTTCAATATCTCACGACAGGATCAAAACCGAGATGACAAACACTTCGCGTTCTGCAAACACATCACCCACTGCCGCAAGCTCGGGTGCTGACCTTAATTGTAACGCAGCTTACAACGCGTGCATAGCGATCCTTGACAGATTGAAAAAGTCCGCATTAGAAGAAATTGATGGAGAGGATTTGAATAAAGTTGAGATTAAAGATGAATTTGTGTTTTATGATAAAGTAAATACAGGTCTGGGCTGGAATGAATTGATTGAGAAGACATATCCAAAGCGAATCAGTCTTTGTGAATATGCGCATTATGCGACACCCGGAATATATTTTGATACAAAGACCAACAAAGGTCATCCGTTCAAATATCATGTCTACGGAACATCGATCATTGAAGCGACTGTGGATTGTCTTCGCGGAATTTATACAATCGATTCAGTGCAGGCAGTTCATGATTTTGGAAATTCACTCAATCCGGTCGTTGATCTCGGACAGGCAGAAGGTGCAATACTACAGGGACTTGGCTGGATGACAATTGAAGAATTAATCTATAACAAAGAAGGTAAGCTGCTTTCGGATCTGCTTTCAACTTACAAAGTACCTGATATGCATTTCGCTCCGAAGAATATGGAAATAATTTTTCTTGAAGAACCGAATCCTGTGGGTATCTTTAATTCGAAAGCGATCGGTGAGCCGCCATTAATGTACGGGATAGGTGTTTACTTCGCTATCATGAATGCGGTAAAAGCATTCAATCCGAATAAGGAATTTAAATTTTCCGCCCCTATCACCCCCGAAAAAGTTCTGATGAATCTTTATCAGAAAGAAAATTCAATGAATGAATCGGATGTAAACAGGAAGAAAGTATTTGAAACAGTAAAATAAATATGAAAGAAATTCATCTCTGGAATTTTATCCGGCATCACCTTTCACAAAACCATCCTGTAATTTTGCTCGCGGTTGTTCATCACGATAAAGGGTCGCCCGGCAAGGAGGGTTTTAAAATGGCGGTTACAAAGTCAGGCGAATCAGTCGGCTCCATAGGCGGCGGTGTAATGGAATACAACATTCTTAAAAATTGTACAAAACTTTTCAAGGAGAACTTTCCTGTCAATACGATCGAAACTCTTTTTCATAACAGAAAGTCTACGTCAACCAGGTCAGGACTTATCTGCGCCGGCTCGCAGACTAATTTTACTTTAAGACTAAATAAGAAAGACATAAGTGTTGTTGACAAGATCCTGAATTCGCTGAGACATAATCAGCAGGGTAAAATAATTTTTAGCAGCAAAGGTATTTCTTTCAGTAATGCCGGATCAAATAAAACGCAGTTTGTATTTGATTTTAAAGATGAAAGCAACTGGAGATATGAACAAAGCACCGGAACGGAGAACATACTTTATGTCATCGGAGGCGGTCACGTCGGACTGGCAGTGAGCAAAATTATGTCTTTACTCGATTTTTATGTAATCGTTTATGACAGCAGGGATAATCTTCAGACAATGAATGAAAATATTTATGCAGATAAAAAAATCATTTCGCCTTATGAAAAATTAGGAAAGATCATAAAGGAAAATTCTTTTGTCGTGATTGTAACAACGGGATTTGAATCCGACAAAGAAGCTCTTGAACAGGTCATTACTAAAAAAACAAAATACATCGGACTGATGGGAACAAAGGTTAAGATAAAAAAGATTTTTAATGAAGCAGTTAAGGACGGTGTTAAAAAAGAGTTGCTTAAGAAAGTCAGAGCACCGATCGGTATAGATATCAACAGTGACACCCCTGAAGAAATAGCTGTCAGCATCGCCGCGGAAATCATTAAAATAAAAAACAGTAATTCTTCCTGATCAGATCGTCTCAATAATTTTATGCTTTCCAATAAATTTTTCCACAAGCAGTGAGTGTCTCTTGCTTAAAGATCTAAGTGTAGAAAGCAAAGCCCGCTTAACGACAAGATCGGCATCACCTGCAAACATCTTTAAGACTTCGAGAGCTTCATCCGGATACTTGTTGCCAAAGCTGTTATTGAATGACATAATAATATTCCACCGCACATTTTCATCACGTATCTTACCCCACTTAACAAGCTGCCTGAATGTTTCCTTAGGAAATTTATTCCCAAAATAAGATCCCAAAATGAAAGGTCCCAGATTTTTTTTAACATACTTTGAATTATCAAACAACATCGGCTCCAATAGTGAAAACGCTTTCACAAGATTTTCTTTCTGTCTTAAGCCGAGTGCAGCGAACACGACTGCTCTTCTGACATTTTCAGAAGGATGTCTTGTCCATTCCATAACCGTTTTGTAAAAACCGGGATTATGTAAAAGTGTGTTAGAGAATGCTCCGCCGGCATATTCGCGAACTTCCCAGTTAGTATCATCAGCTATTTTCAGAAGATAATCTTTCACTCTACCGGGGTCATGCGCATAGCCGCGCCAGAGAAGGCTTATGCCGATCTCTTTGGAAACAGCTTCTTTTCTTTTGCAAAACAACTCCCCCGCTTTGAAAAAATCTTTTTCCCTGTTACCGGATACTTCAGTGATATTTTTTACAATCTCAAAAATAACAAACCTCTTATCTTTGGTCTTTGCTGTGCCCGCGTGAGAAGTCTTTACTTTTTCCAAAATCGGTATAAGCTGCGGATACTTTTTTGCGTCAATTGCTTTCAGAATTTCTTTTTTATTTCCTGTGGTAAGAAGAGAATCTTTCATTAGTTAAATTTTTAATTAAGCTCAGATTTTTTTGAAACAGTATTGAATTACAGCTAAAAATATTTTAAGTTTTTTAAAAATGAAATATGAAAAATAATAATCCAAAATACATAGCACATATTTTATTCGTGATTTTGTTGCTACAAGTCTCAGTGTGTCTATCACAGGTCACTCCATGGAATCCGGTAAAAACATTTACATCCGGATTTAATGACAGAAATCCTTCCTTTGGCAATAAGGTCGAACCCGTCGGTTATGCTTATCACTGGGAATTTCTAATATTCGAAAGAATGGTGAATGATTCCGTTAGTCAGATCTGCGTTTTGAAAATCGGATTGAAAGGTGTTATGGATTCGGTATTTTATCTGACTTCGAATCTGAACAAAAAAAGAAATGCTTCCATATCCTATAATAACGGATATAATTTCGGAGGGATACCGATAACTAATTCGCTGGCTTTGTGGGAAGAAGAGGTAGATGATAACTGGAAAGTGATGGGACGTTATTATCATATTGATTCATGGGGTGATCCGTTTATTATAGATTCATCAGTTAATAATGCATCTGCAAATTCGGTTCATACCGATTCTTCAAAATTTATTTTAGTTTACCAAAAAAACAGTGATATAATTTTAAAAAAAATAAATGCGCTGAATGAGATCATAACCATAGATACGAACCTTACTACATATCAGAATAATGATTGCAAAAATCCCCGAATATCAAAAGCTTATTTCATATACATTAGCTATGAAAGGAAAAAAAATACCGGTGACTATGCGATTGATTTAATTACATCGGGAGGTTTGCCTGTCCTGAACTACCGGGATACTGTTGCTTATGAAGGGAATAATATCAATTACGGATTCTCCGTACAATGGGGTGTTGAATTTATGATCTTCGGATCAAACAGATCGGGCAATTATAATTTTTATTCTACAGAAATCGGTACCTCACCATTTCATCAGAACTTATTCATAAGCTACAATGCTTCCGATCTGTATGATTTCAATTCTTATAATTTTCCATTCGTCTTTAACCGAAACGGTCAGGATTACTTTTCTTATGCATCATGCTTTATTAAAAAAGATAGTGATACACAGAAAATAATTTTTGGTAATTACAACCTTATTACCGACAGCACAGTGCTTGGTGATACCGGTATAAATTTTAATGTTACTTTAAACAATGGGTTGAAAATAAATCAGGGTGATGTTTTTTTATGGGCTGTTTTCAATAAAGACAGTGCCGGATACTCAGGATTATACGGAAGATCGAATCTGATCATAACAGGAAACATAGTCAGAACAGGAAATGAGATACCAAATTCAATTACCCTTCATCAGAATTATCCGAATCCTTTCAATCCAATAACAAAAATTAAATTTGATGTTCCCGGAAACACTGCCGATGTCAGATTGATCATCTATGATCAGTTGGGCAAAGAAGTTGAACTCCTTTTTGACAAAAAACTAAGTGGCGGAAGCTATGAAGCTACTTGGAACGCGGGGGATCTCCCAAGCGGAGTATATTTTTATAAGCTTATTTCCGGAGATCTTTCAATTACAAAAAAGCTTATGCTGATAAAGTAATTTAGAATTACAAAATAAATTTATAAAAACTATATTGCATACCTACGAATAAATCAATTTATGGTATTAAATTTAGAATCTGTACTTTTCATTTCCCTGTCTGCATTATCCGTTTTTTCGGCGATAATGATGATCTCAAGAAGGAATCCCATAACCTGCGCATTATATCTGATACTTAATTTTTTCAGTGTTTCAGGTCTGTATCTTCTGCTTCGGGCGCAGTTCATTGCCATCATTCAGGTGCTTGTTTATATGGGCGCAATAATGGTCCTCTTCCTGTTTGTTATCATGCTCCTGAATCTTCAGGACGAAAAGAAGCTTACCGAAAAATATTCGTACAAAAAGATCACAGCGGTTCTTCTTTCAATAATGCTTTTTGGATTGCTTGGGTTTACGGTTTATTTCGGGTTTGCGGGGAAGCTAAAAACTATTTCCGATAAAGCGGAAATGTTTGGTACAGCGGAATATCTCGGCAGTGAACTTTTCACTAACTTTTCTTTTCCGTTTGAGCTTGCATCATTCCTGCTGCTTGCCGCCATTGTTGGCGCGGTCGTTCTTGCAAAGAAAAAATTCGATTAATTATATTTCATCAAACTTAGTATAGCTCCTCAACACCTCAGGAATATTTATCTTTCCGTTTTCTTTCTGATTCGCTTCAAGAAGTCCGACCATCAGTCTCGATGTCGCAAGTCCCGAACCATTCAGTATATGGACAAGCTCTGTCTTGGTTTTATTATTTTCCAGAACTTTTTTGTAGCGCACCATTGCTCTTCGTGACTGAAAATCTGTACAGTTGCTGACGGACGAAGTCTCAAGCCACTTATCCTCCGCATAAGACCAGACTTCAATATCATAACACTTGCTTGCCGCAAAGCCAAGATCAGCCGTGCAAAGCTCAAGCACACGATAATGAAGATTCAGTTTTTCAAGTATTCCGCAGGCGTGCGTTAGCATTTTTTCAAGCTCATCATAGGAATCTTCCGGGCGGCAAAAATTTATCAGCTCAACTTTATTGAACTGATGAACTCTCAGAAATCCTTTCGTATCCTTTCCGTAGCTTCCGGCTTCCCTTCTGAAACAATTAGTAAAACCGCAATACTTCATCGGCAGCTCATCCTGCTTTAATATCTCATCGCGGTGAATATTAAGAATGGAAACTTCCGCAGTTGGAATTGCATAAAGATCATCCTTCTCCATGTGATACATATCTTCCTCAAATTTCGGGATTTTCTCCGCTGCTTCCATAGATGCGCGGCTGACTAAAACCGGAGTAATGACTTCACGATATCCGTTCAGACCCTGCTCATCGAGCATGAAATTTATAAGAGCTCTTTCGAGCTGCGCTCCCTTTCCTTTATATAAAGGAAAGCCGCTTCCTGAAATTTTTGTTCCTCTTTCAAAATCAAGAATATCGTGCTCTTTGCCGATCTGTATATGGTCTTTTACTTTAAATGTAAAATCCTTCTTATCGCCCCACTTTTTTATTTCAACATTATCCTTCTCTGATTTGCCGTGAGGGACTGAATCTTCCGGAAGATTTGGAATGTATTTCATAAGTATGTCCAGATCCTCATCATACTTTCTAAGCTCATCATCAAGCATTTTAATTTCTTCGGAAACCTTTTTCATTTCTGAGATCTTATCGCCGGCGTCTTCCTTATTTTTTTTCATTACCGCGATCTCATCAGAGACCTTGTTTCTGATCTCTTTAAGTCCTTCGGTTTTATGAATCAGTGCGAGACGGCTTTTATCAAGCTGAAGGATCTTATCAATTACCTTAAGATCTTCGTTTCTTAATTCAAGCTTCTCTTTTACAAATTCCGGATTATCCCTTATTAATTTTATGTCAAGCATTAATGTATTTTATAATTTTTAATATCCAAGCTGAACCTTGAGCAGCCTTAATCCTTCAAGCGAATCCATCGGCTTGAATCCAAGCTCCGATTCCATTTTGAATGTTGTCAATCCCGACTTAAGCGGTCTGGGAGCGGGTTGGTTAAGCATCTGAGTTGTTATCGGCATAACAAGCTCTTTGTTCAGTTTAAATACCTCGCAGGCTTTCATTGCAAAATCATATCTTGACAGAATATCCGATCCGGCAATGTTATATATCCCGGTACAATTTCTTTCTATGATCTTTAATGTTCCGTATGCAAGGTCATCAATTATTGTAACGTTGCTGATCTGATCTGTGACTACCTGAATAGGTGAGTTTTTTTTCAGCATATCGATCATCCATAACGCAAAATTCGGCTTAATATTATTTCCGATGCCGTAAAGTACCAGCGTCCGGATTATTGCGTAAGATAAGTCACTTGTCACAAGCGCGTTCTCGCTGGCTAATTTTTGCCTTCCGTAAAATGATATTGGATTAGGTAGGGCATCCTCCGTGTAGGGTCCGTTCTTTCCGTCAAAAACATAATCACTTGAAAAATGTACGATCTTTGAATTGTTCCTTCTTGCTGCAATGATGAGATTTTTCACCCCGTCAACATTTATTTTCCAGGTAAACTCCCGCTCGGTTTCACATTTATCTACATTTGTGTACGCCGCGCAGTTAATTATTACATCCGGCGAGTGAAAGTCAATGAGATCCTTTACTTCATCTTTTTTTGTAATGTCAAGTGTTGAGTACTTATGACCGTAATCAAGAAATACTTTCTCTTCGACTGATGTTAATATTAATGTGTCCTCTGTTTCACGCGTAAAGATAGAAGTTATCGCCTGCCCGAGCAATCCGTTGGCACCCGTTAATAATATTTTCATTTATTATATTTTTTTTTCACTTCTATAACTCTTTACTTTAATTTATGCAGTTCATCTATTCCTTCAAGCGAAGCTTTCAGAGAAGCCATTCGTGTAGCATAATGGAGGCTCTTTTCAAAATCACCTGTGGTACTGTAATCAAGTGTAAATGAAGATGCGAAAACATCACCGCAACCAGTAGAGTCGACAAAATGAGGGTTCTCTACGGCAGGAATCTCATGCCTGTCCAGATCCCAGAATTTTTCCCCGCCGAAAACTTTTTCCTTTTTGGTATACCCCGTTACTCCGTCTTTCCCTTTAGTAACGAACACTCCTTTTACCTCATTATTTTTGTTGAAAAGAATCTGTTCGGCTGTTTTGTACTCGCTCATCTTCACATGACTTAATGACGCGACCTCAAATTCATTCATCTGCACTGTGTCCGAATTGGTGCACCATTCATACCAGTTATCTACATTCTGATGAACACGGCTGCCGTCCTCCCGTGTTTTCATTACAATATTATGTGTATCAATGTGAATAAATCCCTTGAAATTTTTTCTTATGTTCTTTAGTGTCTCAATTGTAATGTCGATCCCTGAGATCATATTCACAAGTATCGCGTCAGCCATTTTCAGAAAATTCTCGCACTGAATATAATCAAGCGTGTAAGTTGCTTCCGATGATTTTTCAGTTCGCGCTTTCTTGTCAGTATTATAAAGATTGTAATATAATATTACCTTTCTTGTCGGATGCTTTACCTTATTAATACCGGCAGTCTTTATCTGCGGATATTTTTTGAAAAGATTTATAATGTTTTCATATTCATCTTCACCAAGATTCATGATGGGAATGACTGTATCTTCCGGGCGGCACAATACAGCCATGCTTATTACTGAATACAAAATACCCCCGTAGCTGTTGATCACCTTTCCGCCGGCATTATGTATCACATCGACACACGGCTCTCCGATTATTAGATAATTCATTTTTTATGCCTGAAATATTTTATCAATTTTTGAAATGTAATCTTCCGGAATTTGAAGCTCCGCCGCTTTAATATTTTCATCTAACTGAGACAGTTTGGTAGCTGAAGTGATCACGCTTGAAACAATTTTCTTTCTGAGACACCAGGCAAGAGACAATACCGAAACACTTGTACCAAGCTCATCTGATATCTTCATCAGCTTCTCTACCTTTTTTAAATTCTCTTCTGCAGCCAATTTTTTTACGAAGCTGTTATGTTTCTCATCCATTAATCTTGAATCTTTATCGATCATCTTCTTATTATATTTTCCGGTCAGAACTCCCTGTGCAAGAGGTGACCAGACGACAAGTCCGATCCCTTCTTCAGTGCAGTAATCCATTACACCGTTAGTCTCAATTTCTCTTGAAAGAAGACTGTATTGCGGCTGGTCGCTTACAGGTTTATGCAAATTATTTTTTTCACAAATGGTAACAGCTTCTTTAATTTGTCCGGCTGTCCATTCACTTACTCCCCAGTATAAAATTTTTCCCTGTTCAATCATAGTATTATACGCCCTGCAGGTTTCCTCAACAGGAGTTTCAGCATCGTAGCGGTGACACTGATAAAGATCAATATAATCCGTATTCAGATTCTTCAATGAATTGTGAACTGACTCAAAAATATGCTTGCGTGATAATCCCCTGTCGTTTGGGTCATCTGTCATCGGCCAATAGCATTTTGATGCAATGAAAAGATTTTGACGTTTGATCCCGTGCAAAGCTTTTCCGAGAAATTTCTCAGCTTCTCCGTTTGTGTATACATCAGCGGTATCAAAAAAATTTATGCCATTGTCATACGCGGCTGTAATTAATTTCTCACCCGTATCATTCTCCACCGTTCCGCCGATAGTGAGCCAGCTACCGAATCCTATTACGCTGACCTTCGCTCCGCAATTTCCGAGATTTCTGTACTTCATGTTTTATAATCTAAGATTTGATTTCAAACATCACCTGAAAGCATTTTTCAATTGCTCTCTTGCAAACTTTCTTGCTTTGCCGCCTCCGAAATTAATTGTCAGCGAGGCGTAATTGCTGAACCCAAGCTCGCGGTAATTATTCACCGCGTATTCTATCTGAAACAAATTGTAATTTATACTTACACCACCTGAAAATGAAGCCGGCTGGGTTGCGACTCCTCCCCGCAAGTCAATGAAATCATTCACTGAATATTCAAGTCCGCTTCTGAATGATAAGGGAAACTTTGTATCCTTCTCAACCTCAAGTATAAGCGCGACATCATTACGCGGCTGAATCGTAAAACCAGTTCTATAAACTTGCGCGATACGATGTTTTGATTCACCGATCTTTGCACCTGAAATGTTTTTTGCATAAAAGCCCCATTTCAAAAAATCGGTAATATATGCAAGAGAGCCAATGTCAGCTCCGAATGCTGAAGCTGAATTATAATTTTTTATGCTTAGATTATAAAAATCTAAATTAAGACCGAAAAATATTTTGTCTTTGAAATTATTTCCATAGGATAAAACCGCATTTGTTTCCCTGTATAGATCAAAACCGTAAGCTTTAATACCAAACCCGAAAGTCCCTGTACCCAGAGGTTCAGCGTATGTCAGTGCCACGGTCGAGATTTCGCTTATTCCGAATTGCGAGGGGCTGTAGAAAGCGGAAACTTCCCTGTATTTTAACTGACCAAGTCCCGAAGGATTATAAAAAATTGCCAGTGAATTATTTGCATGGGAAGTAAAGGCGCCGTTCAAACCGATTGCTCTTGCTCCAATGTCTGTATTTTCAAATTGTGCAGAGGAACTTTTTGCAGTGAAAATACATATTACAAGTACTAATTTAAGTTTTCTCATATTCATCGTCATCAAATTTAATGTATTGATTCTTTTTGTAAGAATCCAAAATTTATCGAAATAATTTAACCGAAAGAGACAGAAAATGCAAAGTCAAATTAAATGGTTTTTAATTTTTGCAATATTTTTTATTGCCAGTTTAAAAAACATTTACTCACAAACACAGCAAGACCTCAATGTTGAAGTAATTGTTGAAATGGATCAGCTCCCTCAAGCCGCAAAAGAAAAGCTGGCTAACTTCAAGCAGAAAGTTCAGGATTACCTTAATAGAAATAAATATCACGATGAAAAAATAACTCCAATAAGAGTTCAGATGCAGTTCAGCTTTTCCGGTGCCGACATTACAACTTCTATTTATAACGCAAAACTTTTCGTTGCCAGCCAGCGGGATGTTTACAATCCCTTTAAGCCGACTCCCGACAAGTCATCTGTTACTTTCAGATTTCTCGATGAACGGTGCGAATTTTATTATAATGACAATATGCCCTTCATAAAAAATGATTACAGGTTTGATTCCTTTTTAAGTCTTCTGGATTACTATGCTTACATGATAGTAGGTTACGATGAGGATTCTTACTGGCCTGACAGGCGAGCCAATAAATTTTTCCAGAAAGCTCTTGATATCTGCAATAAAGTTACAGGAAGCACAAACGGATGGACTGAAACCGGCGGCGGCTCAAAGCCTTCCCGACTTCAGCTTGTGCAGGAAATCCTGAATACGCGTTACGATGGATTCAGAAAGGCGTTCTTTGAATATATGTGGACTGGACTGGATTCGATGGCAATCAATAAAATTAATGCATACAAAAATATTCTCGATGCTTTAAAAACCATCAGTGATGTAAAAAAGAAAGAAGTTAAAGCATACAACATTGATATCTTTTTTGATTCAAAAGCAAATGAGATAGCAGAATTGTTTATTGATTACGGTAACAGAAGTGTTTATGATAAGCTGATTGGTTTTGACCGTTCGCACCAATCAATCTATGAGGATGCGCGGAAGCGGGCGCGCTGACATAGTTAAAAGTAAAAAGTAAAAAGTAAAAGCAGTATTGAAAGTTGATACTGCTTTTGTTTTTTGATGCAAATTAAACTTCCCCTTCATACTCCGGAAGGTCGGCGATGGCAGGTCCGGTGATAACTTTACCTGTTGCGGAAAATCTTGACCCGTGACACGGACAGTCCCATGTCTTCTCTGTTTCATTCCAGGATACAATGCATTTTAAGTGTGTGCAAAGCGCTGACATTTTATAAACTGTTCCTTTCTCATCTTTGTAGACCGCAACTTTATCAAGCCCATGCCTTATGATCCTGCCGTCTGAATTCTTTATCTCGCTTACATCGCTTACATCACCTGGAGTTATATAATCTGTGAACTGTATGGCTGCGTTCACGCCTTCCTTTATATACTCAGGTGCAGCTTTCAGAGTAATCCTTTTGGGATCATAAATTTCCGACCATGGATTCTTTCTACCGGAGATCAGATCATTGAGGATCAAAGCAGAATATGTACCGTGTGTAATGCCCATTCCGGAATCTCCGGTTATAATATAAACGTGTTCAGGGTTTTCAGGATCCTTTCCTGTAAGGCTCAGACCATCGGCAGGCTCAAAAACCTGTCCTGACCATTTGTAAGCTGCATTACTAAGATCGTTAAATTTTTCCTTTGACCATTTGTCAAGATTTTCAAATCTGTCCTCAGCTTCATCTTCCTGCCCGGTCTTATGATCTTCCCCTCCCACAATGAGATACTCTTTACCGTTACTGACATATTTTCTGATATAATGGTAAGGGCTTTCTGTGTCCCAGAATAGGGCTTCCGGAATATCATTATCTTTGGGAAGTTCATAACAGACTACATACGTTCTGTACGCAGCCTGTTTAAAATTTACTGACAAGTAATCACTGATGGGTGTATTTGTTGCTACGATTACATCCTTTGCTGTAATTGTGTGACCCTGCTCAGTCATGATCTTCACAACATCTCCGTCAGCAATTTCAATTACTTTCGTGCCTGTATAAACCGCGCATCCGTTTTTCTCAGCGCTTCTTAATAATCCATTCAGATATTTAAATATATTAAATTCTCCCTGATCCGGAAATTTCAACACAAGATCATTCTTAAAACAACCCAGGGGGCTGACATTCTCTTTAACCACTTTTATCCCTGCTCTCTTGGCGGCTTCATATTCAGAATCGTATAGCTTTTGTTCATCCGGTTTAAAAAATAAGTAACCGTTCAGTCTTCGGAAGTCACATTCAATGTTATCCTTCTTTATAAATCTCTCGATTGAATTTATTGCTTCAGTCTGACTATCTGCAGCAAGCCCTGCAGCATTTTCACCATGCAGCCTTTCAATCTCCGAATAGCGGTCATCGATCACATTAGTGATGTGAGCTGTAGTACGTGAAGTTTCTCCCATGCCGATCTCACCCATATCGATGAGTGCCACCGTCTTGTGTGCCGATAACAAGTATGCACAGGTAAGTCCAGCTATTCCTGATCCAACAATACATACATCAACATCTATGTCTTTATCAAGAGTATTGTAAGTTGGAAGTTTTGTCTCCATCCAGATGGAGCTTGTTGAAAGTGCAAGATCCTTTTTTGAAATGCTCATTTTTATTTCGGTTAACATTTATGATCACTTTTAAATACTTTTTCAATGTTGCAGCCCTGTCATTTTATACTGATGTAATGTTCGTGATATAAAACTATAATAATTAGACTTTGATTTTTAATGCTTCAATTTCCATACCCTCTCTCATTAAATTTCTTAAAATTTGGCACAGCTATTGCGAAATTATTTTAAACTAATCTATTCAAATATGAAGCTTCGTAAAGCTCAAGCACAGTCCAAACTGCCCGGGGGTGAAATAATAAATGGTTAAGAGGACAAATAATCAGCCAAAGAATAATACTTTCTTTGAAAGGATCGCGATGACTCTGACAAGGTTCAGCGGTGGTACAAGTTCATTTGTTATTGCATTTACCGTCATCATTCTCTGGGCATGCACGGGTCCATTCTTTAATTTTTCTGAAACATGGCAGCTTGTAATAAACACCGGAACAACAATCATTACTTTCCTCATGGTGTTCCTGATTCAGCGGGCTCAGAATAAAGATTCGATGGCAATCCAATTAAAATTAAATGAAATAATTGCCTCAGTTAAAGGAGCCAGCAACCTTCTTATCGATGCGGAAGATCTTTCTGAAAAGGAACTTGCAATTCTGAAAAAACATTATGATGAACTTTCAAAATTAGTTAAAATTGAAACAGACGTAGAAGAAAGTCATTCTATCGAAGAAGCAATAAAAAAGCCATAAGCTCAAAAAACATCAATCAAAATTATATTGAGTCTAATTATCTAAGCTTATGTTTAACGGGTTCATAGTCTGGAACATGATCAGTCTTATTAAGCTTGTTCCCTTTTACCTTCGGGATAATATTTTTTTCAACTTTTTTATTTTTTGTTTTTTTCTCATCATTACCGCTTGAAGCGGCACCAACTTCGTCTTTCTTTGTAACCGGCTTTGACTGCTCCGAGTCAGGATATAAGCTGTCATCAGGAAATTTACCTTCTGCTTTAGCTTCATAATCCTTGGTTTCGGTATTACCGGTTTCCTTTTTGCTCTTATTCATAATGCATAATAGAATGATTGTGGTCCGAAAATTTACATTAAAAATATCAATTACTGTGCCGATAAGTTTGATTTTAATTATCCATTTTACGATCAAAATAGTTTTCATCAGAAAATTATTGGACAATACTTCTGTGAATTTTTTTAAATTATATCATGGCTTTCTAAAAAGAAAACTGACCGGAATTAAGTGTAGTGAGCTTTTAATTATTTTCAATAAATAGATTCCACGAAGATTATCAGCAAGAATCAATAAGTCCAAACCAGGTTTCAATTAGATAACTTTTAAAAACAATATTTCGTAATTTTGTTGAGCATTTTAAAACTTAACTTCAAAAATATGAATCAAGAAAGCCCAACCGGTATTGAACCTGAAGACCATGAAGAACTTTCCAAGGGTGATGCAATGGCAGGCATCTTTACAGCTCCGGGTGAAACATTTGAGACGATCACCAATACTCCGAAGAAAAACTACTGGTTGATCCCGGTTCTTATTTGCGTAGCTGTCGGATTGATAGCGACTGTCCTGTTCATGCAGGATGCTGAGCTAGTGGCTAAGACTATGGAAAAGCAAAAACAAAAAATGCAGGAACAGTTCCAAAAAAGTGTGAAGGAAGGTAAAATGTCCCAGGAAGATGCGGACAAGACAATGGAGTCAATGAATCCTAAAGGCACGTTCTTTAAAGTGATCGGATTCGGAGGCGCCGCGATCGGACCTTTTATAATTTTGTTCATACTGAGTCTGATTTATTTTGTAATTCTGAAGATAATGAAGAGTCCTGTCGAGTTTGCGAATGTTCTCAATGTCGTCGGACTGGCTTTGCTTATCACTGCAATAGGCAGCATTGTATCTACAGTGATCTCTGTTTTAAAAGGTGAGATGTCCGGGATAAATCCCGCTCTGTTATTAAGTGAAGCTTCTGTAGGCGAGAAGATGCATTCCCTTCTTTCCAAGCTTGATGCGTTCTCGATCTGGTTTTATGTTGTCATCTCAATTGGCTTAAGTAAAGTAGCTAAAATTGATATGATCAAATCGGCTGCAATGGTGTTCGGCATATTCATACTTTATGTGGTATTAACTTCACTCGTGTTTTAAATGCATACTTATAATAAATTAATTAAGTAAATACGTTCTGAATCTCAAATTACTTTATTTAATCGTAATACGACATTAAATTAATTAATGACAAAAAAGTTACCATTACTTTACCTGCTTATCCTTCCGCTGTTATTATTTTTTCTCGCGAACCTTTTAGTAAATTCTGCAACTCCGTATTTCTTAAATGATCATTATGATCCGAATTACGTTTATTTATTAAATTCACTTAATCTTGCACAACTGAAAAATTTCGGTGTAGGACACATAGATCATCCCGGAACTACACTGCAGGTATTGGGAGCCGTGGTTGTTAAAGTTTACTATTCTATCACTTCAGATAATAAGGATATAGTTTTAGATGTATTTGAAAGAGCTGAAGATTATTTGAGAATGGTAAACTTTGTAATAATTATTATTAACTCTGTTTTATTATTTTTACTCGGTCTGATCGTTTACAGGATTTATTCAAATATATTTTATGCATTACTATTACAGTTCACTCCCTTCGTTTCACCGAATATTTATTTTAAACTGTGGGAAGTTACTCCGGAAAATTTTTTAATCGTAGTGATACTGATTATAATAATACTCTCTCTGAAATTTATTAATGATGAAAATCCGGATCAGAAAAAAAATTTATTTTACGTAATAGGATTTTCACTCATAATGGGTTTTGGAATTGCCACAAAAATTAATTTTATCCCGCTTCTTGCAATTCCACTTATTCTTTTCAAAACGATCAGCAAAAAACTGCTTTTCATTTTCCTGACAGGTGTGTCGGCAGTTATCTTTGTCATTCCCGCGATACAGAATTATAAATATTTTTTCGGATGGGTAAAAAAGTTAACTTTACATACCGGCTTATATGGAAGCGGCGAAGACTCTGTTATCAACACTTGGGTTTTCACGGAAAATCTCAGCACTATTTTTTATACGGAAAAAATTTTTACAATTACCTTCCTGATGATTTTATGTTGCTTGATCTTAAGAATGTTTTATTGGAAAAAAGGGAGGTCAGATAAATTTAAAAATATTAACAAGCTTGATAATGTATTCAGGCTTTTAAGCGGGATATTCCTTTCGATGACTTTTGAAATGATTATGGTGGGAAAACATTTTGTAATGAGATATATGCTTCCTGTTGTTATGCTCACAGTTACTGCAATATTTCTTATAATTTATATACTGAATTTTCTTTATGGTTTTAATTTTGAAAAATTCAGATTTAAATATGTTTTTATCTTCTCAGCAGTTTCAATAATGGCATTTAACATCTGGCAATTCAGTAAGATGTACAACTCTTTGGTCCTTTATAAAAATAAATCAAACGCCGTTGCCGAATACATTGATAAGAATTATAATGACCCTTTAAAAATTACCGGCTATATGAGTTATAACAAAAATGTTGCATTGTTCCATGCAACGCCGTTTGCCGGAAGCCAAAATTTAAATTACAAATCTCTTCTGGCAAAACATTATCCTAAAGAAATTTTATATACTGATCTCTCAGAGGAATTTTATGATCTGAATCGTAATCCAATTCCGGACACTGTTTTGTTATCCGCTGAAAAAATTATTTTTCAATCAAATGTAATTAATGCGGTTGAGAGTCTGATTGACCGGTTGAAACAAAAAGATCTTAATATTCAAAACGCGGATTTCAAGCTTGTCTTTCAAAGTGATAATCATATCGAAGAGAATGTTTATGAAATTACATTGAGTCGGACCGCTGATAAAACGAAATAAATTCCGAGTGTGTAGGGTTTGTAGGGTGTGTAGAGTGAGTAGAGTGAGTAGAGTGTGTAGAGTGTGTAGAGTGTGTAGAGTGTGTAGAGTGTGTAGAGTGTGTAGAGTGAGTAGAGTGAGTAGAGTGAGTAGAGTGTGTAGAGTGAGTAGAGTGTGTAGAGTGAGTAGAGTGTGTAGAGTGTGTAGAGTGAGTAGAGTGTGTAGAGTGTGTAGAGTGAGTAGAGTGAGTAGAGTGAGTAGAGTGAGTAGAGTGTGTAGAGTGTGTAGAGTTCCGATTTCCTTTGAACGATATTCTAAGCAATATTATATTCCGCAAGAATTTAAATTAAGTCAGAATTATCCAAACCCGTTTAATCCCACGAATAATGTTAAATTTTCTATTAAAGAATATTCGTATGTAAGTTTGAAAATTGATATGCAGGGAAAGGAAGTTGACAGCATAATCAGTGCGTCCAAAATAATTTTCATCAACACTTAAAGGTTTTAAATTAACCAGCAAACAGGATAATCATTATTGTTTTTAAAAAGAACCCGCCTGTGAGAAATTGCCGATAAGAAATTCAGAGCAATGGCGACAAGCAGGAATTCCCGAGTCAAGCACCGCCTGCAAAGTCATCACCTCGTTTCGTGTTGGAATTCCTGCCGCCATTGATCTGAATTTCCGGCAATTTATCACCAGCGGGAAACTTTTCTTTGCAAAGCTTTCTTTTGGTTTTTCAAAAGAAAGCGTACTTAATCGAAACTAAAATTTTCATTTTCTAAATCAGTAATGATCAGTAACATAAATTTCAACTTAACTTTGACTTGTAAATTAGACCTTGTAGGAGTATTTTGTTCATTATGATTACTTTATTAATAATTTCACTTATTCTTGTTTCAATTTTACTGATTGTAGTTGTTTTGATGCAGTCTTCAAAAGGAAACGGACTTGCAGGAACTATTGGTGGTTCCAGCGTAACAATGGCTTTCGGCGTCAGACGAACTTCTGATCTGCTAACAAAGTCTTCAACAGTATTAGCTGCGATCCTTATGGTCGGCTGTATAGTAGTAAATCTTATGATCGGTAATAAAGGAACTGTTGACGAAAGCATCATTCAGAAAAATGCAGGACAGCAGCAGCAAATGCCGCCGCCGACTGAAAGCAATCTTCCGCCGGCTGAAAATAATCCTCCGCCAACTGAAAACAACAATCAGGATCCGAATCAGGATCCGAAAAATACCGATGAGAAAATTAGTCCTGATGCTACAAAACCGGACGGGATTGATGCTCCACCAGCTAAATAACAAATCTGAAGTTTTTTTTAAGACTGAAAAAGTATATTTTAAGCACTATGATTAAGTTTCATAGTGCTTTTTTTATTTCTGTATTTTTGTTTCTGCCGGGAGTTTTATTTTCTCAATTTTCCCCGAAGCTGCAATCACTTTATAAAGAAGAAGGGTTTGGTTCAAAGAATTTTCTTTCAGAACAGTTCTATGATACAATAAATGACAAGTCACAGCAGAATGTAAAGTTTGAAATGAAGAAAAGTCCCTGGAAAGCAGTCACATACTCAGCGATTCTTCCCGGTGCAGGACAATTCTATAATCACTCTTACTGGAAGATACCGGTTATCGCAGTACTGGGTGGGTATTTCGGGTATGAGTTTATCAGAAATAATAACCGTTACATTGACTATAAAGAAGATTACATAAACTCTCAGACTTCACAAAACCCTTCCGGTAATCAGCAATTTCTTGCCCTGCGCGAATTTTACCGCGATCAACGTGATAACTTTATAATTTACTACGTTATCTTGTATGTTGTCAATCTGATCGATGCCTACGTCGATGCGCAGCTTTATGACTTCGACGTAAGTGATAAAATTAAGATTGGCGTGATAGGAAAAAATAACCTGATGAAGGTATCTTTAAACTTTTAACTTTTAACTTTACAAACTTTTAACTTTTAACTTTTAACTTTTAACTTTACAAACTTTTAACTTTTAAAACTTTCAACTTTACTAAACCTAATACCCAAACACCTCCTCGAGTGTAAGCTCTTTCACCTTCCCGTATTTCTCTAGTGTATTCATGTCAAGTTTCTTAACATCTCCCAGTACTAGCACAATATGTTTTTTGTTTTTTATATTCTGCACCTGAAAATCCTTGATATCATTAAGTGTATATCCGGGAATCTTATCATAAATATCTTTTCTGATATCATAATCCAACCCGAGCTTTTTCAGACGCTCGTATTGAAACAGGATACCGGACTTCGACACTCTTTCGGATTCAATCTGCTTCATTAGTGAGTTCTTGGAATTATTAAAAATAATCTCTGCTTCGGGAATGTTATTCAGCAGCTCGCTCATTCCTTCCATTGCTTCGGAAAGTTTATCTGCCTGTGAGCCGATATATGAAATTATATAGTTCGATCTGTCCTTTTGAGACGGCGACCGATAAGATGAAAATGTCGAGTACGCAAGCGCCTTTGATTCTCTCAGCTCCTGAAACACTATCGAGCCCATGCCGCCGCCGAAGTATTCATTATAGAGTGAAATTATCGGCGTATTGCTCTTATCATAAGGAAGCCCTTTTGAAATTATCACTATCTCAGCCTGCTGCATGTCATAGTTCACAACATACACAAGATTTTCATCGATATCTCTTTCATTGAACTTGTTCACCACCGGAGCTGAAATTAATTCCTGCGGATTTAGGTGCGATCTGTTTAAAGATGCAGTGATATTATCAGGAGACTGCGGACCGTAGTACAAAACTCTTTGCCTGTAATCAAATATGTTTTTGATAATCTCTATCAGCTCTTCCGATCTTGTATTTCTTAATTCTGATTCCGACAGTCTGTAAGTAAAAGGATTCTCTTTACCATACTTTGCGTAATTGAACATTCCGCTCCAGAGTATCGCGTTCTTTGAAAGCTTCGCGTCCTCTCTTTGCTTAAGAATATCCTCAACCATATTTTTCAAAGCTTCATCATTTGCCTTCGGATCAGAAATAAGCTGTTCAAGAAGGTTCAGCGATTTATCAAAATTTTCATTCAAACCTGTTAAGCTTACTGTTGCTTCATCCTCTGTGACACCAACTCCGAAAGAGCACGCCATCTTGTAAAATTCTTCCTTAAGCTGTGTGGGGGAATAGCCGGATGTTCCGAGATAATCCAGATAGTCAAAAGCGAACTTGAGTTTCTTATTATTGTTAGCGCCAATGTTTACAACATAATAAAGCTCGAACAGCTCATTCTCCTTATTCCGTAAATAAAAGACCGGTATGTCGTTTTTCAATTTTGTCTCCTGAATGTCTTTTTGGAAATCAGTAAAGACAGGCACTAAATTGGAAGATGGTGCCGTAAGTATGGCTTCGACGAATTCTGACTTATCATCACGGTTAACTTTCACAGGGCTTATCTCGGGCTTGTCAATCTTCTTAATGTTCTTATCTTCTCCGGTTCTTTTGTAAACGATCACGTAATTATTATTGAAATTCTGATTTGCAAAGCTGACAACATCATCTTTTGTTATTTTTGAAAGTCTGTCAAGATTGGAAATATATTTTTCCCACGGAACATCTAAAACGAATGAGCTTACAAAAGCGTCCGCCCTGTTCTCATTGCTCTCAAAAGCTCTGATCTCTCTAAGCTTAAAATTATTTATAATAGCCGAAATGAGCCAGTCCGGAAACTGACCTTTCTTCAGAAGCTCTAGCTGCTGCATTAAGAGATCTTTTACCTGATCGAGCGTCTGTCCTTCACGCGGCTTTCCGCCGAGATAAAACACTGAGTAATCTTTATTGATATCGCTCGAAGCGAATGCTTCAATGACCTTCTGATCCTGATTAAGATTCAGATCGATAATACCTGCGGTTCCGTTGCTAAGCACGTATTCAAGAATCGTAAGTATGTCCGCATCTCTTGTGGAAATGCCGCCAGTCCTGTATCCGAAAAGAACCGATTCCGGCGATGGTCCGTAAACATCCTTTACAATCGGCGAGGTGATGGGATCTTCGACAGGCGGAACAAAGACAGGAACATCTTTTTTTTCCATACTCCCGAATTTTTCATCAATGAGTCTTATTGCTTCATCCGGATCAAGGTCACCGGAAAGGCAGATCGCCATGTTGTTAGGAACATATCGTTCATCGTAGTAATCGGTTATTTTTTGAATGGAAGGATTCTGAAGCTGATCCACACTTCCGATCGTAGTCTGCGTTCCGTAAGTATGCTTTTTAAAAAGCTCGCTGTTCAGAGCTTCCCACACCTTGTTGTTATCATTATCAAGCCCGTGATTCTTCTCTTCATAGACAGCTTCAAGCTCCGTATGGAACAATCTCATTACAGGATGCCTGAATCTTTCCGCTTCAATGGTCAGCCATTTCGAAAGCTGGTTTGAAGGAATATCCGCCAGGTAAACAGTCTGTTCGACAGATGTATAAGCATTGCTTCCCGATCCTCCGATGGAGGATAACATTTTATCATATTCATTAGCTATCGCGTATTCAGATGCAAGAAAGGAAACACTGTCGATCTTTTGGTAGATCGCTTTTCTCTCTGCAGGATCGGTGGTGATCCGCCTTTGTTCATACAGCGCGGTGATCTCATCAAGCAATGGTTTCTCTTTTGAGTAATCCTTTGTTCCGAACTTATCCGTTCCCTTAAATACCATGTGCTCAAGATAATGCGAAAGTCCCTGCGCGTCGTGAGGATCGTTTTTGCTTCCGGTCGCGACAGCAATGTAGGTCTGTATCCTTGGCGCGTCCTTCGTTACCGACATGTAAACTTTCAATCCGTTATCAAGCGTGTATATCCTTGCGTTAAGAGGGTCATTATCTACTGTTTCATAAGAATATTTTCCGTCGGAAACGATTTTGGTCTGCGACTGCAGTTCAGTTCTTTGTAAAATGAAAAACATTAATACAAAAAGAGCTGTGATCTTTAGATGTTGAATGAT
>JAWXBH010000071.1:0-14986 GCA_034439935.1 bacterium | reverse complement strand
CTTATCGGAGGAATTGTGCAAATGGTGCCGACTTTTCTGATCAAATCAAACATACCAACAATATCAAATGTAAAACCATATACTCCGCTTGAGCTTCAGGGCAGAGATCTGTATATAAGGGAAGGCTGCAATACATGTCATTCACAAATGATAAGACCGTTTCGTTCTGAAACCGAAAGATACGGAGAGTATTCCAAAGCCGGAGAGTTCGTTTATGATCATCCGTTCTTATGGGGATCCAAACGTACGGGACCGGACCTTCAGCGTGTAGGAATGAAATATCCAAACCTGTGGCATTATTATCATATGTCTGATCCCAGGCTCATGTCGCCGGGCTCCATCATGCCTTCATACGAATGGCTCCTCACACAAGATCTTGACACTACTTCTACTGAATCAAAGATTGACGGAATGAAAACATTAGGCGTTCCATATGCAGATGGCTTTGGAAAACTTTCAAATTTTGAATTAACAAAACAGGCAGATGAGATCTCAAAAGATCTTGAAAAGAATGGTGTTAAAGTCGAAAGTAAAAAAGAAATAATTGCAATGATAGCATATCTGCAAAGATTAGGCACTGATATTAAGTTCGATCAGCCGGTTAAAAAGTAATACTAAATCAAAACAATAATGTTCAAACAATATTTTGAAGTAATAGAAGGGATCGATATTTATCCGCTGATCTCACTTATCATATTTTTTGTTTTCTTCCTGTTTGTAATAATCTGGTTCTTTAAAGCAAACAAAGGACATTTGAAGGAAATGGAAATGATACCTCTTGATCCCTGCGGCAGCGATAATTCAAAAGATGAATTTATACAATAAATTATAATATGAAGTTAAGACAAAAAATAAATTTCATTGTATTAAGCTTAACAATACTATTGGCGAATGCACCGGGCTCCATGGCACAGCAGGTAAAGGATACAGGCGAAATGGATATGAATACCTATTCGAATGTGATTCTGATTTTATTTTTCATTTTAATTAATGTTGTGTTTCTTGTGCTTTTGTTCCCGCCAAAATCCGAAGATGAATTAGCCCTCGAACCATCTTCAGAAAAGAAAGCCACTTTATTAAAAAGAATAAAAGATAAATTATCAGGGCTGCAGCCTTTGGAAACAGAAAAAAGTCTTTTGCTTGAAGATGATCACGACGGTATCAGGGAGCTGGATAATAATGTGCCGCCGTGGTTTAATGTACTCTTTTACGGAACGATCGTTATTGCTATAATTTATATGCTTAATTATCATGTATTCAAAATCGGAAAGCTGCCTTTGCAGGAATATATGGAGGAGGTTTACATAGCCGAGCAGCAAAAAGAAGAGCTCATAAGAACAGGAGCTTACATCAATGAAAATACTGTGGTCGTATTGAAAGACAATGAATCTTTAAAAAACGGGAAACAGATCTTTTCAACCAATTGTGTGACATGCCATGGTGAGAATGCGCAGGGAACCGTCGGCCCGAATCTTACTGATCCATTTTGGATACACGGAGGCGGGATCAAAAAAGTATTCGCAACAATAAAATACGGAGTGCCTGCCAAAGGGATGATAACATGGCAGAATCAATTCAATCCGAAGATGATCCAGCAGGTGGCAAGTTATATTATTTCACTGCAGGGAACAGAACCGCTATATGGAAAAATACCGGAAGGCGAAAAATATGCTGAACCTCCGGATTCAACAGGGTTGATCAACGACTCAACTAAGACAGGCATTAATAAAAAAGATTCAGCAAAGACCGATGAAGTGAAATTAAAAAAATGATTTGGGATGAGCAGCAAAATTAATAATGAAGAGACTTATCGTGATACTATATCAATTGTGGACGGAAGAGGCGGAAGAAAATGGATATATCCAAAAAAACCGTCGGGAAGATTTTATAATGCCAGGACAATAACAAGTATTATACTTCTTGCGATACTATTCGGACTGCCATTCATAAAAATTGAGGGACATCCTTTCATGCTTCTGAATATTCTCGAGATGAAGTTTATACTATTCGGTACTCTTTTCGTCCCGCAGGATTTTTATCTTTTTGGATTGGTTATGATAACGCTTTTCGTCGCACTGTTTCTGATAACAGCTGCCTTCGGCAGAATTTTTTGCGGGTGGATGTGTCCTCAAACTATCTTTCTTGAAATGGTTTTCAGGAAAATTGAATATATCATTGAAGGTGATTACCTTAAGCAGTCAGCATTAAATAAATCCGCCTGGAATACGGAAAAGCTCCTGAAAAAAGGAAACAAGTATCTGATATTTTTTATCATCTCATTCCTGATCGCTAATATATTTCTTTCTTATATAATTGGCGTTGATCAATTATGGAATATAATTAATGAACCGGTATCACTGCACTATACAGGCTTTTTTTCTATAATTATTTTTACAGTTATTTTTTACTGGATATTTTCCTGGTTCAGAGAACAGGCATGTATTTTAGTCTGCCCTTATGGAAGACTGCAGAGTGTATTGCTCGACAAAAATTCAACTGTTATCGCGTACGATTTTATAAGGGGAGAACCAAGAGGAAAGTTAAAGAAAAAGGAAGCCGATAGTCTTGGCGACTGTATCGATTGCAAACTATGTGTAAACGTTTGTCCGACGGGCATTGATATAAGAAACGGTACTCAGCTCGAATGCGTAAACTGCACTGCATGCATTGATGCTTGTGATGAAGTCATGGATAAGGTCAGCAGACCCAGAGGACTGATAAAATTTTCTTCGATGGAAAGCATTATTAATAAAACCCGTTTCAGATTTACACCCAGAATTATCGGATACAGCATAATACTCGTAGTTCTTATTTCCGTGATGACGATACTTTTTATCAACAGAAAAGATATCGATGTAAATATTTTAAGGGCGCCCGGTATGCTCTATCAGGATCTTCCCGAAAACAGAGTGAGCAACGTTTATAACCTGGTAATTTCAAACAAGACTTTTAAAGAAATGCCCCTGGAATTAAAAATCGAAAACAGCAGCGGTGACATTAAATTAACCGGGAAAGAAATAATTTTAAAGCCGTTGGATATTTACGAAGGGAGCTTTCTTGTTATGCTGGATAAAAAAAATATCAGTTTAACCAATACACCCTTAAAGATCAGAATTTATTCCGGGAATGAATTAATGGATGAAGTTAAGACTTCTTTTCTGGGTCCACAAAATTAAACGAAAATGAAAATCAGTTGGGGAATAAAAATAATTCTGTCATTTGTAATATTTGCATTGGGTATCATCGCCCTTGTTACAGTTTCTATTTATAAGAATACTGATCTTGTTAGTGAAAATTATTACGAGAAGGAGTTAAAATATCAGGATCATATTGACAAACTGAAATATTCATCTGCTATGAATGACAATATAGTTGTGGAAGAAAGTGCGGACAGCATAATAATAAAATACTCCGGGACCGGGGATTTCAAAAACATGACCGGAGATATTAATTTTTACCGTCCTTCAAATGCCGGAAAAGATTTTAACATTAAGCTGAATATCCGGGACAACAGAAGTCAGACAATTTCAAAGAAACGACTCAATAAAGGATTGTGGAAAGTGCGGCTCGATATTGCTGAAACAGGGAAGTCATACTTTGTAGAAAAAAAAATTATGGTCAACTGAAGAAATGACATTGGTGTTTACATAGGTTACCATTGATAATGTTTTAATTCGTGATCATTCGTGAAATTCGTGGCAAGTTTTTTCTTTATTTTGGACGGAGGTGATAGGTTACACAGGAATATAAGCGGTATTCTCTATCTTCTACAGATTTGAATTTATACTTTACTATAAATATTCTAGTATTGTATAAATTCAATAATTAAATGAGAAAGTTTCAAGCACCATCCTGTGAATCCTGCAAGGCGAGGTTAGATTCCGTTTTTTGTAAATTGACAGAACAGGAATTAACTGATCTCTCAATTCAAAAGCATTGCAATTTTTTCGTGAAGGGTGAAACAATTTTCAATGAAGGAAATTTTCCCAGCGGATTATATTGCATAAACAATGGCAGGGTAAAAATTTACCAGAACGGTTCAGACGGAAAAGAGCAGATATTACGTCTTGCAAAAGAGGGCGACATACTTGGTTACCGCGCTTTAATAAGCGGAGAGACTTATTCAGCATCGGCAAGTGTAATTGAAGATTCGAAGGTCTGTCTAATACCGAAAGAGGTTTTTTATCATCTCTTAACAAGTAACTCAGATATTACAACTAAAGTAATGAAGCTGCTTGCTACGGAACTAAGAGATGCAGAAAATAAAATTACAGATCTCGCGCAAAAACCTGTAATTGAAAGACTCGCTGAAACGTTGTTAATGCTTAAGGAATATTATGGCTATAATAAGGAAGATACTTCCCTGAACATTACTGTTTCACGCGAAGAGATTGCCAACATTGTAGGAACAGCAACTGAGACTGCAATACGGCTACTGTCAGATATGAAAAAACAGGGCATCATCGATCTTGACGGAAAAAAAATAAAAATTCTAAAGAGCGATGCTTTGATCAAGCTTGCTAATCTCTATGACTGATAATTAAAGTTAGTCGATTACCCCCCTTATAAATTCATAATTATTCTGCACACCAAAACTTTAACCCTTCTATCCGGACAGTCTTTACTAACATGATAAATGTCATGTTTTTTTTTGATTAAGGTCATACTGAATTATCTTTTTCAACTGTATTTTACTGTAACAATAATAATAACAGCGCCGGATTTTATAAACCGGACAGCTGCCGGAATTTTATAAAACCCAATAAAAATGTTCAGTAAGTATTCCAATTCTTTTTTAAAGGATTTTGATATCAATAAGATCTTGTCAGGAGTAGCTGTAAAGGAGTTCGTTCCGTTTGAATATCCTGATTTGATTTGCGAGGAAAATTCTAAGATCGGCTGCATTTTCTTAATTTTATCCGGAAAAGTTGAGATGAAGAAATTTTATAACGGCAGGAATGAAACCTTTGGATGTATGGGACCCGGTGATTTTATCGGAATAGAAGATGCTTTGACCGGTGAGAGCTATAACAAATCCGTATATGCACTGGAGAAAACAGATACGATCTCTGTAAAGAAAAATGATTTTTTAGACTTTACAAAATATGATGATAAGTTTCGTTTATGGATCCTTAAATATCTCAGCAACAGAATAAGCGCATTACCATAAGTCATTTCAAAAAATAAAGCTGGCTTGTTAGTGCCTTCCAACAAAAGAACTTCTGACGATCCAGTTTTCGAGGAAAATTAAATCCTCTTCTGAGATATAAAAAGTTTTTGGAGTCTTTGAATAAAAACATGATCAGCAGGTACAGATTTGATCTTGAAAAGAACAGGAGCTTTACTACAGGTAAGGCATGGCTTGAGGAGAAGGCAGGCGAGCTTGAAAAAAAAAAGAGAGTGTTGGTGGTGGTGTGAATAAAATGAAGGCAGATAAGCAGATCTGAACATTAATGCTTTTGCTATATTAGTGTTAGTCAGGATTTAAAATTTTTAAATCGTCCTCAACATTTTTATACACTTAGCCGGACAAGTTTTACTTAAGTGTCCGGAATTAATTGCATAGCCAGTTTGCTCATTGGTAAAACATAACGATGAAATCTGAGTTCGGTAATCATTATTCACATTATTCCATGTTTGACCGCCATTTGATGTTTTAAGAATGGATTCATTGCCTGTAGCTATTACGGTGTTTGAATCAAATGCAAACAATGCCATCAAATCATTTCCCTGAGGAATTGGATTTAACCAGTACCAACCTGATTGAGAAAAAGACATTTCACTGCAAGCTAAAAGTAGGATTGTAAAAATCAGTAATAAAAGTTTTTTCATATTAAGTTCTATTTTTAATTTTGTAATCCTTTTCACCGAATCCTAAAGTGGAAGTGGTATAAAGTTTTGTGAAATTTCATATATAGGATCCTTCATTATGAATTTTAAATTCTGATTAATTAAAATTCAGCATAAATAATTTTCTCGTGCGGAGTAAGTTGTTCGAGGACCACATCTCTTGAATTATTTATAACACTTTGATTAGCATCCTGATTGGATTTCAAAGTGTCACACGATAGTGTGTTCCTACGATCACTGATGATTTGAAATCGATAGATTTAATATAATTGATACTAATCACTTCATCCTGCCCGCCAGCTCATTTGCACGTTTAAGCAAATTCGGCACTTTCATTTTTTCGGTGAATGCGGCGAACGTTGAGGTAGGTCCTTTCCATCGAAGCTCTTTCACATTCTTAAAAAGCTTTGCATCCGTTCTTAATGTAGCCAGGTTCTTGAACAATAAAGCTTCTTCCATTTTTTCGCCCAAGACCTTTTCCGGAAAATTTTCTATTGATCCATACTCATTCAGCAAACGCACCGCGCTGACTTTTCCGATTCCTTTGATACCCGGATAGCCATCAGCACTGTCTCCGATCAGTGCAAGCAGGTCAGGAATAAGCACGGGATCCACACCAAACTTTTTGCGGACACCGTCTGCATCCCTGATGATCTTGGCTCTTCGGTCTATCTGAACTATCCGGTCACCGCTCACACATTGTGCGAGATCTTTATCCGGAGTCCAGATGCTGACTTTTAAAACTTTCGGATTTCTTGAAGCGATCTTAGCGGCAGAAGCAAGCGCGTCATCAGCTTCGAGTTCGGTCATCGCCCATACAACCACTCCCATTGATTCCAGTGCTTCTTCCAATGGATGAAATTGCGCAAGCAATACCCGCTCTATGCCTGCACTTGATTTATAATCCGCCCATAGTTCATTGCGGAATGATTCGACAATGTGATCGGTCGCAACACCAAGATGTGTCGCGCCTTCATCGATCATTTGTAAAATGCCGTTAAGCACGCCCGCGGTCGCACCGTATGGTTTGTCCTTTCCCTTGTTGAAGCTTCGCAGACCATAAAAGTGACGGAAAAGTTCGTATGTCCCGTCGATGAGATGAATGATCATAGAAAGATATTGAAGTAATTTTTAAACGAATGTTAAAAACCAAAAATAATATATAATTCTCTTAATTAACATATTTATAAAATTCATTTTGAATATCCGGTAACAGTGCTGTCCAAAACATTCTTATAAACACTTTAATAGTCTTAAACTAATCTCTCCAAAATCTGGTCCCTGCACCAGTTGGAAATATACCGATATTGAAAATTATTTACGGATGCACTACTTTTATTTCAATTAAAACACTCATACTAAATGAAAATTTGTTATTCCTGTATTTTTATTCTTTTAATACTATGCTCCACTGAAATTCCAGTAAATGCCCAGCAGACAAAAGTTCAAAAGATACAGCATGTGCTTGACAGCATCAGAATTGAATATGAAAATGCTGCAAAAAATATAATACCTTCGCTGAATGTTCTGATTCATACACCTGAAGATTATATCTTTGTTTCTTCAACTGCGCCGGGAGAAACCCCTGTTACTGAAAATACTTACTTTCGCTTCGCAAGTAATACAAAGAACTTTACTGCGACCTCAATACTGAATATGCAGGAAGACGGTTGGCTTGATATAAAATCAAAGATCACGGATCTCATTCCCGGAAGCACTTTACCTTATATTCCCGATAGTCCTGTATTCAATATTAATTATAAAGATCAGATTACAATTGAACAATTGCTTAATCATTCAGCCGGTGTTTATGATGTTGACAATGACAGCGTGCCGGGTCTTAATGGATTAAGCTATGTCGAATACATGACTATGAAGGATTCGAGTTTTCAATTTGAGCTTAGTGAGTTGGTTAATCAGAATGCATTAAATCAGCTTTCATACTTCGCGCCCGGACAGGGCTTTCATTACAGCAACACAGGCTATACAATGCTTGGAGAAATTATTGAAAGAGTTTATACATTCAGAAGTGGCAAGGGGAAATACTATGCAGATTATTTGAATGATTATATTACAGGAAGCTTAACTCCGGCGGGACCTATGGAAATCTCTTTTCCTTATATATCATCACAAACTTCTATTCCTGAACCTTTTGTAAAAGGAAATATATTTATGCCAGGCGGGACTTTTCTAGTACTTGAAAAGCAGAATATGTCAGCGAATGTGGCAGATGGAAATGGAATTGGAACAATGGCAATGCTTAATAAGCATATCCGCTCTCTTATGAAAGGAGAGAATGTTCTCACATCGGCAAGCGTTGAGCTGATGAAGAATACTGTCTCCGAACAAAATAAGACCTACGGACTCGGATGCTTCTATGTGGAGAATCTCGGGTACGGACACAATGGTAACATCAAAGGATATCTTTCACAAATGTTTTATGATCCCCTCACTGATGTATCTGTCATTATGATGACAAATGCAGTTGACTACAATCACGATATGCCGGGACTATTAAATGGTTTGTATACTTTGAATAACTCAGGTTATGCTGTAAGGGAAATTTTGGGACTTCCGGCGAATAAACTGACACCTTTAGTAAAATAATTATTGAGATACACTTCCCGGATATAAATCCCCGTCGGAGTTTATTCGTGTGCCCGCGGTGCCTTCGGTCGGGGCAGGCAACGTGAACGTCTTCAAAATAAGTAAGCTGTTGTAAGCTCTTCTGTACACTTCTGAAACTTGATAAATTGTAGGGCTTTTCTGTTACAAGCAGCTTCGATACGCCAATAGCAAAGATTGTGTTTTTTGATACACGAAAAGAGATCGGTGTCTTCAGGGAAATAATGGGCATTACCGAAGAAGGTGAAAGAGCAGTCCGGAAGATGAAGGACGGAAACATTTGAGTCGCAAGTAAAGGATAATATTTCACTAACCGTCGGTAACCAAAAAAAGGCTTTAGTGAAATAATATTATCGCCTGACACAACGACCAACTCTAAATACTTGTCAATAGCCAGCCATAGGAATTATGGGTTCAGTGTAATGTTATTTGCTATAGTTTAAATGTTAAAAAAAAATTAGTTTATTGTATGAATCGAGTATCTGAAACCCAAGAAAGACTTTTTTATTGTATGACCAACAAATCTCCCTTGAGATATCCCGGGGGGAAGACTAGGGCTGTTCAGATCATAACTTCTTATTTTCCCAAAAAATTAGAAACTCTGTTATCTCCATTTATTGGTGGGGGTTCAATTGAGTTAGAGGTAAGTGCAAAGGGAACATTCGTTTTAGGATTTGATATTTTTGAACCACTAGTAGAATTTTGGCAATGTTTAATCCAGTGTCCCGGAGAGCTAGCTGAAAGAGTTAAGGAGTTTTATCCTCTTTCTAAAATTGATTTTTATAAATTACAAAAATCTCAAAATGATTTTGATAATAAAATTCTTCGTGCGGCTGTATATTACGTTTTAAATAGGGCCTCTTTTTCTGGTTCAACTTTATCTGGAGGAATGTCCCCCCAACACCCTAGATTTACAGAATCGTCAATAGAAAGGGTAAAGAATTTTAGAAATTCAAATATCGATATTAAATTAGCAGACTTTTGTGAATCACTAAAAAAATATGAAAGTGTTTTTGCTTATCTTGATCCACCATATTTAATCAAAAGTAATTTGTATGGAAACAAAGGCGATGCTCATAAAACCTTTAACCACCATAAGTTAGCTGAGGTGCTTAAAAATAGGAATCAATGGGTATTATCTTATAACGAATGCACTGAGATAAGGGAATTATACAAGGATTTTAAGATAATAAATCTTAATTGGAAATATGGAATGTCAACCAATAAGATTTCAAAAGAAATATTGGTATTTAGTAAAGATTTATAAATCTATTTTTAATAATGGCAGGACAAGCAAAAGCTGGTAAAGCTTTTGAATATGCGCTTCTCTACACATCTTATCAAATTTTATCTAATCACCATTCCGCATCAATAATTCAAAATAGCTCATATATGGTGGCTCAAAATTATTTTAATTCTTGTTCACCAACAGAAAAAAATAATTATTTGTGTGCTGCGGATAAAGCAATAAATCACATTATAATATTAGAGCCTCGATTGACCAATCCTATTGATAAAGCTGATACATTAACTCTGCAACTACAGTCAGATAATTTAGGAATAAAAGGAGATGTTAGAGATGTTAGAGATGTTTTATTTATAAAGTCCTCTCAATCTTGGGAAATAGGTATTTCTGCGAAAAATAATCATAAAGCGATTAAGCATTCCCGATTATCACCTACAATTGATTTTGCAAAAAAATGGTTTGGTTTAAATTGTTCAAACAAATATTGGTCCGCAGTAAAACCAATATTTGGTCAATTGAAAATACATCAAAATAACTCGGTATCTTGGAATAGTTTGCAAAATAAAAATCAAGCAATATATCTACCACTTCTAATCGCTTTTAAGGATGAAGTATTACTCCAACATACTAATAACCCTGGGAAAGTTCCCACTTTATTATTGAAATATTTGTTGGGAATTAAAGATTATTATAAAGTGATCAAGGAAAGTAGGAACGTTACAATTATCGGTTTTAATTAGGATGGTACATTAAACCTTTCTATCGGAAATGTGATTTCAATGATTAGTGTACCACAAATAAGTTTTTCAAGTATAAATTTAAGAACTTACTTTGTAAAGAATTCAATGACTACAATAATAATAGAATTTGATAATGGATGGAAATTATCGTTTAGGATCCATAATGCAAGTACACTTGTGGAAGTCTCACTCAAATTTGATGTTACTTTACTTGAATGCCCTCCGAATTTATATATGAAAATTATTCCATTTTAAAAAAATTAAAACACAGAATCCTTGACATTAGAACATTATTATGTCGTTGACGACAGGAATTATGCTTTAATAGTTGCCAACCCATGTCTTGTTATCTGCAAACTTCTGGAACATCAATAACGGTGATTGAAACAGTGATAATATTCGAATAAACGTCGTCCCCATTTCCGTTCCAAAAATTTTAAAGGTCACAAATCTATATCAATTGTATCTTTTTATACCGATTAAAAACAATGAAACCAACTTCTCAACTTACACATCACTCCACCACCGAGATCACGATCTCCAACATCTCTATAAACAAATCTGACTGGACATACGCAACCCATACTAAAACAAAAGAGCAGGCTTTTGACACGATGCAAAGAAACAAATTTGATGTCTTGCCTATCCGGGAAGCTGATGGTACTTTTAAAAAATATTTCAGTACAAAAGTATGGGGAGATTTTGAAGTTAATGACATTAAGGTGCATGAAATAAAACCGAAGGATTGCATCGATCATCTTACCAATATTAAAGATGCGGTAAAGATGTTTGCTAAGGGAAACCGTAACTTCTATTTTCTAAAAAATGAAAGGGAAGTTACAGGGTTATTAACTGCAGGGAATCTGAACAGCAAGTAGGTGTATGTTTACTTGTATAATCTGATCTCACAGTTGGAATTTGAATTGGGTAAGCTGATCAACAGATCAGGAATTGATGATCACGAACTGTACAAGATCTTCGAAGAGAATAACAAATCCGTGAAGCCTAATACAAGATTCAGAAGGGAAATTAAAAAAGGACTGGATCATAAATTCGTTGAGTTCGCATACATAGGCAACATGGCTTGGATCATCAGGCAGAAGAATCTTCACAGGAAGATCGGGCTCGCTGCGAAAGATTTTGACTCATCATAAAGCTTATTAATAAACTCCGCAACATTGTATCCCACCTTGTCAACAGTCTCATCAAAGGAAAAAATTCTATTGTCGAACTGGATATGACGATCGCTAAGATTGAAGTTTTAATGGGGAAGATCAGACAGTATTTGTTAAGGTAACACAGCCGGTTTTTAAGTCCTCAATACTTTGTCATTCTGAGCGCAGCGAAGGGGCACCCTCTGGGTCATCCAATCACGTATTATCAATCTTTTAAATGTAAAAAATTGTAAGTACCCGTCGTTGAGTTCAAAGAAAAAAGCGTCAGCACCCAAAGTTCTGAAGCCACTTAAAAATTAAGACTGTTTTTTTTATAGAAAAATTTTAAACAGTTCTTACAATTATATTTCTTACAAACCAGGAGTACAAAGTCTCCGAGCTGCACTGCATGTCATCGAGTATGTTGTAGAACATTTCTTTGTTACCCACGATAATCTGCAAATTTGTTCCCTCAACAAATGAACCAGTGCTTCTGAAGTTGATCCATTTTGCAAATTCAGTATCGATCTTGTTTATATCATTTCTGATAACTTCATCGCCGTCTGAATGCAGATCCATTTTATTTAACTCGATCTCAAATGGCGCAATGTTGCTGGGATGAAGGATGTTCATGTATAGTTTATTTTCCAGATCAGCCCAACCTTCTGAAGCACCGAAATTATCCGTAATACTTACAAGATTTTTATTATAAAGGTTTTGAATGAAAACATCGACTGATACAGTGCCGGTTTTCGGCATAGTATAATTAACACCAAATCCTGCATACGCTTCGTACTTCGCTGCTTTGTGAGTAAACCACGCATTGTCCACGTGATAAGTTTTAATGTTATGAATTATCAAACCTGAATCAACGTCCGCAATTGAATCATAGTCCAGCGTATTAAACTCGTCAAAGACAATATCGATCCTGTTTTCAATGAATGTATATGGCGGCTTGTTGTTGATTGCTGTCGGGTCAAGGAAGATTGCTTTTTCAAAGATTTCGAATCTGCCTGCCAAAATACCTTTTACGATCCCGCCTGAAGGAGATGGACCGGGTTTTTTTTCTTCATTCAGATATTTAGAAACCAGTTGTTTTCTTTTTTGCAACAGCTTCTTCAGACCCGGAATGTTCTTCTCAAGTTCTCTGCTGAATGCTGATTTGTGCTTACTTACGATCTTAGAATTATCAGAACCGTTGCCCAGGTATTTAATTCTTTCATTCTCGCACTCGATTTTATGCTTTGAATATAAATGCTCGTAAAGTTTCAGTTCATTTTTTCCTATGATCGGTTTTGACAACTTGTTGAGTTCGTTCAGAGCGTTCGTGATCTTCAATTCCTTCTTTGCCCGTTGAAGCTTCCTTTGATTCAGGAGTTTTTGATAATTCTTTTCTATCTCCTTCTTCATTTCAGGTTTGATTCTCTTTACAAATTGCAGATCCTGAGATTTCATGATTGGATTATTTAAAATGAAAAAATTTTATTCATAAAATATAAAATCCTTATGAAATAATTCAGCCCGTGTTTTATCCATCCTGAAAATTTTATGTTAAGAATCTGCCGGAAACCGGAATTTTGTCTGAGTTTAATTTTCACATTATGAAATATGTCTGGACCTGAAAATCACGCTACGAAACTTTAAACGGTTTATTTTTTCAATAAAAGTACTAATTTTCATCAGAAGGACTAAGATTTATATGATTAAAAGATTTTAGGATTAAGAGCTAATGATCAGGACATATTATTTAGAATTAAAAAATTTATCTTCCTGCCATTTGATGGGATTGTTAATGATATAATTGGAAATTTTTTCGATTTCGTTTGCAGATCGAATTATGTGATCGTGAAAACGAGGTTGCCAGTTGAATTCAAAATATTTCTTTCGTGCATACGTGGTGACGACAGATTTATTCTTATAATTTGTATTGTTGTTAGCTGTATTGTATTCGCACAAATTTCTTCAATCAAAATAATACAAATTATTCAGATTTGTAATACGTTATTCGTAGGGACGTGATCCCGTAGAGACGCCATGCATGGCGTCTTTACACGATGAATCGAATTCTAATTTTGCAGATTCATATCACCGTGGATGGGTATCTCATCCAAACCCTATGAACGCGGGATAATTATTAACAGGTACGTAAAAAGGCGGTCGATATTAAATTTGATATTTCATTAAAGTAACACAATTACGAATTTAGATTCATTCCCACAATTTATTAATTCCTTAAAAATGAAAAAAATTTAAATTATACATTACATTTCTTCTCTGTATTTTAGCAGTACTTTTACTACATCTTTGATCTCCTTAAATACAATTTATGCAGAAGGAACAAATATAGTTAAGCTCACAATTAAGTCGGAGTAATAAAAATGGAAACTAATAAAGATCATTGGGAAAGGATCTATTCAACTAAGCAATCCTCTGAAGTCAGTTGGTGGCAGGAGAATCCGAAAACATCACTTGAGTTTATTCATAGTTTTCATCTCCCGAAGTCGGCGAAAATAATTGACATCGGAGGAGGTGACAGTAAACTTGTGGATTACTTACTTGATGAGGGTTTTGAAAATATTACAGTGCTGGACATTTCAGAACACTCCCTGAACAGAGCAAAGCACCGATTGGGTGATAAAGCAAAAAAAGTAAACTGGATTGTTGCCGATATTACCGAGTTCGAACTAACAATAGATTATGATCTCTGGCATGACAGGGCAGCATTTCATTTTTTACTTACTGAAGACCAGATAAGAAAATATTTATCTGCTGCACTTGAAGCTATTAAAGGAAACGGCTATATGACCATTGGAACGTTTTCCGAGACTGGTCCGGATAAATGCAGCGGACTTGATATCAAAAAATATTCAGAAAAAGAATTACAGGATCAGTTAGAAAACGGATTCAAAAAAATACGATGCATTCATGAAGATCATATTACTCCATTTAGTACTACTCAAAACTTCTTATTCTGCAGTTTCAGGAAAAGAGGTTATGAATAAATTATTTCGGCTTCACATTCGTCCAAAACAAACTTTTACCTACATTTTTTTACAAAAAAAATATCAAACTTAACATACGAGACTCTAAGAAAAGATTTTTATATTTATAACTGAAATCTTTTTACGCTTCAGTTAAAGTTTTGCTTTTCTTTGAGTCTTTGTACCTTTGAGACTTCAAATCCGTCCAAAACGTTTGATGTATAAAATCTATATTAAATAATAGGGTTACCAAATATTTAAAAATTTTAAAAGAATTATGAATAATATAATCCCGAAGGGATGAAATTGTTATAGATACATTGCAATAAAGTCTTTTATAACCCCGAAGGGGGGATATTGTGTATTAATCAACGTTAATCAAAATAAATG
>JAWXBH010000070.1:0-23108 GCA_034439935.1 bacterium | reverse complement strand
ATATTTTTTGTTCCAATATCGAATCTTTAAAATCAATCTTTAAATAACCCTTGTAAGATTTACTTATGCTGTCCAAATAAATTTATGTTAATTCTGTTTTAAAAATTAGTGATAATATTTTTAATTCGTGATCATTAGTGAAATTCGTGGCAAACCTTTTTCATTTTTTGGGACGGATGTAAGTTTAAATAAAAAAGTCCTTGAAAAATTTCAAGGACTTAATCTGAGGTAACTGATAATCTGACAATCTTAATCAATTTTGTCGGAACGGCAGGATTCGAACCTGCGGCCTCCAGTTCCCAAAACTGGCGCGATACCGGGCTACGCTACGCTCCGAATGTCTAATTTACAAAATACTAACTTTTTATTCAAACCATTTTCTCATTTTATTGAAATAGTCAGAAGATACTCACCTTTCCACGGATCTCCTGCCATTTGGTCTTCACCGAGGATTATCTTATAGTCACCGTTTTCAGGAAGTGCGTAAGTCATTTGATTTGAGAATGGTCCATCTGCTCTTCCTGATGGTAAAAAGATTTGTGATATCCTTATATTACCCTCACCTGACTTGGGTTTTACGGATGCATTCAGTTTTTGTCCTTTGCTTGCTTCAAAAACATAAGTAATGCTTTGTGCAAATCCGTCTATTTGACCGTTAAGGGTAACTTCTGTGGAGCCCACCGGAAAATTAATTCTTATTCCCTGCGGACTGCGGCGTGGATCAGATTTCTCAGTATTAGTTTCTACCGGCTTTTTCGTTTCAGTCTTTGTAGTTGCTGTTGTATTAGAGTCTTTCCCGGTTGTTCCGGAACTCTGTGTTTTATTATCATTCTGTCCGCATGAATAAAAATAAGCTGTTAAAATAAAAATCAGTAAGAAATTTTTTGTCTTCATGTGTTTATATTTTAGTGTGTGTAATTTAAAATTTTTATTAAAATAATTAATATCATTTACTATTACCATTTAATTTGCAGCACTTTTATAAGTTTGAATTGTGGAGGATTTGATTATTGTTTTTGTAGACTATCCTGTATATTTTGAACCAATGAATTTGAGAGGTTATTTGATATTTTGCAGGCATATTCAAAAGAAGAAATTTCTTCCGGAAGTAACTAAGACCGGATCGGGATTAAAGACAGAGTTCAAAGTCTAAAGTGTATCTGAATTAAGATACACTTTTTTTTTATGCATACTATATTACAATGGATACTGATGACTTAAAATATTTTAAAAGAAGTGAGATAAAATGCATAGAAAAATTCTATGGATTTAGTGACGTAAAAAAAATTACAGTCTTTGTACCACTGAACTTTGTACAAAAGCTCTCTGAAGTAATGTCACAGGCAGGTGCGGGTGTAATCGGAAATTACGAAATGTGTTCTTTCAGAACCAAAGGTGTAGGCACTTTCAAACCCATTAAGAATACACGTCCATACGCGGGAAAGAAAGATGAACTGTCTTACGAAGAAGAGGTGAAGCTTGAAATGGAAGTTGAACCCGTTAAACTGAATCTTGTCATTGATGCTCTGCTGATTCATCATCCGTATGAGGAGAAAGTTTATGAGATCTATGATTTCAGGAAAAGAGAAAAAGAAAGTATTGGTCATGTTTATGATTTGAAAAAAGGAAGGAGCTTGTCCGAATTGATGTGTAAGCTGAATAAAACCATGAAGCTTGATGAAACATATTCTGACTATACGGTCAAAAAAATTGCAATAATTAATAAAGAACCGGATAACAAAATTATTGAGTCTGCCGGATTTACAGAATGCGACTGCATAATTTCAAGAGCAAAAAATAAAATTAAAATAATTAAAATATAATGAGCGAGAATAATTTTACCGAAGATTCAAATGAAGAAAAGTTGAAAAACCCGGAGCATAAGGATTCTCATGATACCGGCGAAGAACAGCTTCCGGAAGAGGATTCAGCGAATAGGTTTCAGGAATTTTTTACTGATAAGGTTGAAGATCAGAAACCGAAAATGACTGATACCCTCCTGAAGTTTCTTGCCTTAAGGGAAATTGATGAAGAGCTAGCCGAAATTGACGAGGAGAAAGGTGACCTTCCCGAATCAATAGAAACAATGATCGCAAAGCAAGAAGCTTATGAAGGTGAGCTAAACGGTAAACGTGAAATACTTGTAAAGCTTGAAGAAGAACAGAATCTTCTCGAAAAAGCTGATTCAACATTCGAGGAAAAAATAAATAAGTATGATGAGCAAAAATTTAATGTGCGGTCTAACAAAGAGTATGATGAAATTGTAAAAACAATAGATTCACTTTTTGAAGAAGTTAAAAAAAATGAAACAAGAGTGAAAGAGATCAAAGAAGTTTCCGAGACCCTGCGCGGTGAAGTAGAAGGGCTTGAAGGAAAAATCACAGAGCAAAAGTCGGAGCTCGGCGAAAAGCAAACCCTGCTTGATGAATTGAATGAACAGTATAAACAGGATGAAGTGGTTTTGAAAGAAAAAAGACATACACTTATCTCCGGACTTGATTATTACAGCAGCTCACTTTACGAAAGAATAAATAATTCATTCAGAGGAGAAGCAACTGCCATTGTAAGGAAAGGGAATTGCTCGGGATGTTTTAACTCAATTCCGCCTCAAAGAGTAATTGAGATTCGTATTGCCGAAAAGATATTCACCTGCCAGTCCTGCGGAAGGATACTTATTCCTGAAGAAGTACAAATCAACAACTGATTGAGAATTCTGAAAGTTTTTACTGATGGTGCTTCCAGAGGTAATCCGGGACTTGCTTCGGTAGGTGTCGTTATAAATGACGCAGATGGAAATGAAATTAAAACTCACAAAAAATTCCTCGGTGAGTTTACAAATAATGTCGCGGAGTATTCCGCTTTGATCGAAAGTGTTCGTGTGCTAAAAGATATTGAATCTCCTTATGATGAAATAAATTTTTTTTGCGACAGCGAACTAATTGTAAAGCAAATTAATCGTGAGTATAAGATCAGGCACAAGGATCTGATAAACCTTTCACTTGAATTCCGGAAACAAATAAAGGCATTAAACAAAAAATTTACGATTACCCACATTCCCCGCGAAAAAAACAAAGCTGCGGATAAACTTGCAAATGAAGCTTTGGATGAATATATGGCAACTTCTTTGTAACCCAACTCAATCACCGGTCCAAATAAACATTTCTTCCTAACCTCCGGCACTCGTCCAAAACAATGGGATTTAGAAAGTAAAATTTTTAGTCCAATTTATTCCGCCTTCTTTTTTTTTTTAAACTTTTACCACTAAGGCACCAAGACTCTAAGAAAAGATTTTTATAATTATAACTGAAATCTCTATATGTCTGTTAATATTTAGCTTTTCTTTGAGTCTTGAACCTTTGAGGTTTTCTTGCTCTGACCATTACGGTCGCCATTGCTCTGAATTTCTTATGGGCAATTTCTCACAGGGGTTCTTTTAAGAATGATAATGATTACATTAATTTTTGATTAGTTTAAGACTATTTAAGTGTTGATAAATGTTTAGGAAAGCTTTGTTTTCTTCCCAACCTCAGGTAATAAAAATTTCTTTTTAATCGTGCAGTTAATTAGTATTATGTACAAAATGTAATCATCTCTATTCTATTATAAGCAATCGCGCTGTCCCGTAAGGGATGTGAGGAAAGTCCGGACTCCTTAAAAGGGCAGGGATGCCGGGAGAAATTCCCGGGTTTGTGAACGCAAGTTCATAAAACAGAAAGTGTCACAGAAAAAATACCGCTTCACCTCCGGTGAAGTAAGGGTGAAAAGGCAGGGTAAGAGCCTACCATCCGGAAAGTAATTTCCGGGATTGACAAACCTCATCCGGAGCAAGACCATGTAAAGAGAATGAAGTATCTGCCCGCTTCTTTATTCTCAGGGTAGGTCGCAAAAATCCTTACAGTAATGTCAGGATAAGATAAATGATTGCATCTGTTTGGCTTAGGTCGAATGGAAACAGAATCCGGCTTATTTAATAGAATAGAGATTTTTTTTTAACTCATCTCAAGCATTCTCTGCAAAGGTTTCAAAGCTCTTCTCACAACATCTTCTTCTAACTTAATTTCCGGTTTGCGGTCACGCATGCATAAATATAATTTTTCCAGTGTATTGAGTTTCATGTAAGGACAGTCATTGCAATTGCAGCTGTTCTCAGGAGGTGCCGGTATGAATTTTTTAAGAGGATTTTTTAAAAGCATCTGATGAATGATGCCGGGTTCGGTAGCAATTATGAATTCATCTGCCGGTGAATCGGAGACAAACTTAAGCAGTGCACTAGTAGAGCCGATAAAGTCAGCCTGATCAAGTACGCTTTGTTCGCATTCGGGATGCGCGATAAGCAGCGCTTTAGGATTTTCAAATTTAAGACGGGTTATCTTTTTATCGCTGAACGTTTCATGAACGATGCACGCCCCCTGCCATAAAACCATATCACGTCCCGATTTATTTATTACATATCTTCCCAGATTTCTGTCGGGAGCAAAAATTATTTTTTGTTCTGGAGGGATCTGATTGACAATTTTTACTGCATTGGATGATGTGCAGATTATGTCGGACAATGCTTTTACATCCGCTGAACAATTTATGTAGCTGATAAGAATGTGATCCGGATATTTCTGTTTGAATTTTTCCAGAAGTGGCGCGGGACATCCTTCTGCAAGCGAGCAGCCGGCGTTAAGATCAGGAAGAAGTACGAGCTTATGAGGATTTAGGATCTTCGCTGTCTCAGCCATGAAATGAACTCCCGCGAAGACAATTATGTCAGCGTCGGTATTTGCCGCTTGCTGTGAAAGCTGCAGACTGTCGCCGACAAAATCCGCAAGGTCCTGTATTTCGGATTCCTGGTAATAATGAGCAAGTATGACAGCATTCATTTCCTTCTTGAGCTTTCTGATCTCACTTTCAAGATCAAGTGAAAGATCGATCTTCTGAACTCCCGGAATTTTCAGTTCTCTGCTTAAAAGTATCTCTTTTTCTGTTATCATATTTGAAATTATTCTTGTTTGTACAAAATATTACTGAAGAACCAACTCGGAGTCTTACGGTAAGAGTGAGAGCTGTAAATTTATCTAAAGCAGCTAATCGTTAAGATAATCATACTTCAAAACAAACTTTCTCCAGTCATCATCGGTAATGAGCTTCAGATCCGAACGCAGCCTGTGAAAAAAATAATGATAATAAGCCCTGTGAAGCCGCCACAGGTCATTACTGGCAATACGTTTTGTCACCGAACCAAAATAATATCTAAACATAGCAGGAATGTGTGTGAACATTATCAGCTTCATCAAAACTTTTTTCGTGTTCTCATTTCTGCGGAAGATTGTGAAGCTGTCACAATTACCCTGATTGCCAAACCTGTAATTGAAATACTTCTGAGTCATTCGCGAACGAGGGATCAGATGATAGGAAACAGAATCACCAACATAAGCAAAGTTATAGCCCGCTTCAAGAATTTTAATGTTCAAGCCCGTCTCTCCGTTGCCGATAAGCTTTTCCTTAACAATGTCAGGATTAAAGCCCCCGCATTTAAAAAGCACTTCCTTCAGAATTGCCTGGTGGCAACTAAATATTCCGAGATCATATGCCGCAATGATCAGTTTCTCCGACTTCTCGATAAGGCTTAATGATCCATTCTTAAAATATTTTAACAGCCACTCCGGCGGATCAAACTCCCATTTCGGCAGAACCTTTCCGCCTGCAACTCCCACATTGAAATTCATATCAAAAACCTTTACAATATTTATAAGTGCATCCTTCTCAGGCAACATATCGTCGTCCGTAAAATATAAAACATCACTATCCGAACTTTTCGCTGCCGTGTTCCGGGCGATATGAGCTCCCTGACGCGGCTCAAAAATATAATTTATTTTAACCGGAGATTTTGACTGAAACTCTTCGACCAAAGCGCGGGTGTTATCATTGGAATTATTATCAGCTATTATTATTTCGAAGAGGTCTTTTGGGTATGTCTGATTGATACAGCTTTCAATTGTCAGACCGAGCATCTTTGCCCTGTTATATGTTGGTATGATTATAGATACTGATCTTAAATCGTTGTTCATTCGCTAATAATTTTATACAATTGTGTTTTGCAAATTTAACAAAAATAAACTAGTATTTAAAATCAGTAAGAATACACTATATCAGCCAAAATTAGTCTGAGGCAGTCTGAACTTCAGCCACCATCTTCTCATCAAGTATCACATCTTTTCCTTTGAGTATGCTGTCGCAGATTGTTTCCATTATGGGGTCATTACCCGGAAGCAGCTTCTCCAGCTTGTCTACATCAATATTTCCCCAATGTCCTTCAGATTTATTTATTACTGTGATCGGGATCTGTCTCTGAATAAAAAATGAATATGCATATTGTCTGGCAATTGTAGTCTGATCTTCTGTTAAAGATTTTATGTCTTTGATATTTCTAAGCATGGTAGCATATTCTTCCTTTGATTTTGCATCATGAGTGAATCCCTTGTTTGAAAAATGCGCCTCGCCTCCTGTAATCACGGGCTTTCCCATCAAAGGAAGCTCGGATCCGATCGTACCGAATAAAGTGATCCCTGCATCAATGAGCTTATATAGTCCCATCGAATTGATCTCGGAATCAGACCAGAGTATTTTTACATGATCAGGGATTTTTTTGTAATTCTCTTTAATGAAGTCATCAGTTGTCGATAAGCTTCCGGATAATTTTTCACCGGGATGAATTCTGATTACCCAGTTCACGTCCGTGTTTTCAAAAACAAGTTTTAATGTTTCCCTCATCCAGTCATTGGCATTATCAAATATCATTGTCGAAACATCGAATGAAGTATCCCAGTTGACATGAGTGAAAAGTCCGATAATCCTTTTATCATCATTGATCCCGATCTTTTTTTTCAAGCTCTCTTCGGTTTCCGGCAATGTCACATTAAGAAAATCCCGCTTGTTGCCTTTGTTAAATCTGTGATGAATATAATCATCCAAAGTTTTATTCTCATTTGCAGTCAGGGGTTTGTTAAGACGTTTTTCCCACTCCGGCTGGGTAATACCTCTGAACTCAAGCTTGTGTGCCTTCTTGGGAATAGTAAAGTAATGAAGAAAATCCTTGAAGCCGCTCGACCAGACAAGAGCGGGTATTTTTTTCATGAATGCCATAAGGATGACAGGAGAGTAGTCAACATAGACTCCGTGAGAACCATAGATGCTCACAGGATTAAATTTTTTTATAACTGCATCACTGATAAATGTATTCACAAGACCTGCATAAAAATATTTTCTCAGCAGAATTTCGTAGTCCTTCTTCAGATCTTTTTTTTCTATAATAAAACCTTTCATATACCTTATCAAAGAGCTCCATGCCAGTGAGCCGACACGCTGATCCATATATTCATAATCAAAAATATCTTTGATCGTTATCGATTCAGATAATTCCCTGAACTCATTTTTCTTATCTTCATTTATGTATTCTCCTGCAGTCGAATATTCCACGCCGTATTGATTCGCAATGAACTTCAATGGCTTGATGCATTTCGGACACTTCAAAAGCCAGTCTTCAATATTTTCCTGCTTCTCAAGCCCGCGCTGAATGCATGCCTCAGGCGTACCGTCACAAATCAGAAAATGAGTTTTGTAACCCCGGACATTCAGTGCGGACGATATCATTGCATTCTTTTTCATGATATCTCCGAAGCCGCCGAATTCCCAGATTATAACAACAGGTGAGCTGTCATTTACCTTTGAATGCTTCTGAAGAAATTTATATAATTTATATTTTAATGTATTACGCTGCCTGCCGTATTCCTGGATCCTTGTTACAAAGCTCATCTGTTTACTGATAATTGGTCTCAATAATATTTATTTAATTCTTAAATATAAATCTAATTGCGGATGTAAGTAAATTTTTTTTTTCAAATATTTTGAATATTATAAATTTAATGAAAGCAATGATACTATCCGCCGGTTTCGGAACACGTCTGGCTCCATATACGGATACACTCCCAAAAGCATTGGTGCCGTATAAGAATATCCCGATGATCAGTTATCAGATCGAAAGGTTAAAAAAGATCGGTGTGAATGAGATCGTAGTCAACGCACATCATTTCTCAGAAAAGATCGTTGATTACTTTTCACAGAATTCGTTTGACGTTGACGGCAGCATAATCATTGAAGAAAAGATACTTGGTACCGGCGGAGGCATTTTAAACGCTGCGGATCAATTTGCGGATGAAGATTTTTTTATTGTTGTTAATGTCGATGTTGAAACAGATATGGATCTTGAAAGAATGATCCTTCATCACCGTTCACTGGATCCTTTTGCAACAATAGCTGTGCAGAAAAGGAAAACCAAACGCTTCTTGGAATTTGATAATGAAATGAAACTTAAGGGCAGGGGAAATGAAAATTCAGAAATTAAAAATCTCTATGCTTTCAATGGGATTCACATTATATCAAACAGGATCTTTAAAAAAGGTTTTGAAATTGAATTTGAAGATATCATCTCAATTTACTTAGAGGTTATAAAGGATAAGAAAGAATTTGTGTCAGGATATAACGCGGGTGAATGTTCATTTAAAGATCTTGGAAAAAAGGAGAATCTGCTTTCCTGAAAATTACTTTACGGATTCAATTCTTTTTACTGCGGGTATCTCTTTCATTAATGCTCTCTCTATTCCTGCACGAAGCGTTACAAAGTTAAACGGACAGCTTTTGCATGAGCCCATGAGTCTTAACTCAACAATTCCTCCTTCAAGTATCCGCAGCACCTCAACGTCACCGCCATCCATCTTTAGATACGGTCTCACTTCCTTCAATACATTTTCAACGTTCTCTAAATTCAGCTCCTGCATTTTCCTCTGTTGAGTCTGATACTTTTCAAATTCTTCATTCTACCTTTTTCATGTTTTCTTCAATGGTCCTTGCATAATCCAATTTCCATACTCCTTCTTCTTTCACCGAATACAGCTCTGAAGTTTCCTGATCCTTAAGCTTAATGGTAACAGTTGCCAGATCACCGTCCTTCTTCTCATCAATGACCTCAAAATCCATTCCGAGCATTCCCTGCGATCCGATATCGGAAGCACTCTTTTCAAAGTATTCCTTGCCGCTGAGATTTCTGTTCTTGGCAATGTCATTATACATCTTCTGCGAATTTGAGGAGAGATAATTCCATGCCCGTCCTGCATTCTGCTCTTTCAATGCTGCGACAAAGTCTTTCACTGAGTTTGATGGTGAATCGGAGCCGCCCGTTGAGCCGCATCCGTAGAATGCAGAAATGAATAATATAACAATTAAGAAAGATTTCATTTTATAACTGATAAATTTTTGTAAGGTTTTCTCTTTAACTTAACTTAAACTTTTAAAGTTTACGACAAACATCATACTTCAATAACCATATCTTCAGCATTTGATGTTTTCGTATTGATCAGATTAATTTCTTTTAAGAGCATTTTAGAAATGCCGGTGAAAATTTTTGATTCGGCTGAATTTTCATTTTTAATTACGATCGGTTCGCCGGTATCTCCTCCTTCACGGATCTCAGTATTGATCGGTATCTCGCCGAGAAGCCTCACTCCGATCTCTTCACTCATTTTTTTTCCTCCATCCTTTCCGAAAATAAATTCTCTGCTGCCGTCGGTATTCTGATAATAACTCATATTCTCAATGATACCAATGGTCGGAACATTCACGCGCTGAAACATCACATAACCTTTCCTTGCATCAGCAAGTGAAATTTCCTGCGGCGTTGTAACAATAAGCGCTCCTGTCAGAGGTATGGTTTGGCTCAAAGTAAGCTGAATGTCTCCTGTTCCGGGCGGCATATCAAAAAGTAAAAAATCAAGTTCATCCCAGACAACATCGCTCATGAACTGCTTCAGTGCGCTTGATGCCATCGGACCTCTCCATACAACTGCTGTTCCTTCTTCCATCAGAAAACCAATTGACATTACCTTTACTCCGTATTTTTCAAACGGTACAAGTTTATTTTTTTCTCCGATCTTAGTGATCCCGGGTTTACCTTTAATGCCGAACATAAGAGGTATCGACGGTCCGTAGATATCTGCGTCTATCAGCCCGACCTTTGCTCCGCTTTTGGCTAATGCGACTGCAAGGTTGACAGCAACAGTTGACTTGCCGACTCCGCCTTTACCGGAAGCGATAGCGATTGTATTTTTAATTCCGGGTAATATTGCTGCTTTCTTTGAGTTGTTGTGATCGGTTATACCCTGTACGAAATTAACGTTGACATTATTTATTTCCGGAAGATCTTTTTTAAACTCCTGCCGGATATTATCGATCAGCAGTTTCAAATTTTCATCATCCGTATCTGTAATGCCAAGTGTAAGTGAGAGTTTATTTCCGTTAAGTGTAATGCTTTTTACAAAATCTAATTTTACAAAATCGATATTGAGCATGGGTTCCTTTATATTCTTAAGAACCTCTATAATTTTTTCTTCTGTCATAATGTGTTGGTAAAATTAGCGATAAATCCCGTATGGATAAATGTAATTAAAATTAATTTTTTTCATTAACATCAAATTTTAAATTGATTAAATTGTAACCAATAAAAATTTGAAGCTATACTGAACAGAAAAACAAAAATATCTTTATTCATCCTTATTGTTTCGGCGGTCTTCTGGCTCGGCGCTATTAACGTCAGGTTTTTCATCGGCAATCAGCTTCTCAATTATGATGAATTTAATTTCCGCACAAGCATCCCTCCTGATGAAGAAAATCAGATCTTCAAAATGATCTCAGATGCTTCTCTTATGGTAATGGTTTCGTATATCTTTGTACTTGTGTCAGCAATAATATTTATTCGCAGCTACAAAATTAATCTCCGTGAGAATCCCTGGTTCCTGATGAGCGCGATCTTATTTTTTGCGTTTGTACCTGTTGAACTTTACACTTCATATATTGATATTAAATTCATGCTATTGTTTGACAAGAGACCTGCAAATCATGACCGTCTTCTTGAACTGTTCGGGGAAAGGATCGGATTCTTAAGAGGAGTACCGTGGATCGCAGTAATGAGCTATTATACCATTATCTGGCTTGCAATATTCAAGCCGCTAAAAAAATCTTCGGAACAGCTCGCTGATGAAGAAAAGAAAGTGGATGAAACTCACGGTTATAAATATATTTTCCATGAAGAGGACGATCTGATTATAAAAGAATCATAAATAACGCTTCAAAACATTTATCTTCTGCCACTTTTTACTTTCAACTTTCAACTTAGTATTTTTTTGTCAAGAGTAATAAAAAAAGCTCCCAAGCCCATCATTGATGAAAAGAAAGATGACATCATCAATGAGCTGATTGAAATAATTAACAACCTTGGATTGAACGTGCGTACGGAAAAGGGAATGTTCAAAGGCGGCTTTTGTCTTCTGCGCGAACAGAAATTATTTTTACTGAATAAAAATCTTGAGCAGGATAAAAAAATAAATGTTCTGGCAAAATGTATTGCAGAGATCGGTGTTGAAGGAATTTACATAAAGCCGAACATCCGCGATCTGATAGAAAAAGAAGATGAAAAAAAGTTACTGTAAGAACCTGTTAACAAAATTTTTTTAATGAAGGTTATAATACTTGGAACCGGAACATCACAGGGGGTACCTGTAATAGGATGCAAATGCGAAACCTGCCTCTCATCAAATTCAAAAGATAAAAGATTAAGAACCTCAGCTTATATTAATGTTGACGGAGTGAAGCTGCTGATTGATACTTCGATCGACTTCAGACAGCAGATGCTGAAGAATAAAATTGATGACATTGATGCAGTGCTGTTCACTCATCACCATGTTGACCATATTAACGGGATGGATGACCTTAGACAGATCACACAAAGGCACGATAAGGTGATTGATCTTTACGGTAACAAAAAAACAATGGACGAATTGAAAGTTACTTTCCGTTATGTTTTCGATGAAGAGCTCATAGCTCATCACGCAGTTCCGCGGGTTACATTTCATGAGATCCAAAATGAGAAGTTCAAAATCAGGGATGTTGAGATCACCCCGGTAGAGTGCATGCACGGACGGCTTTCGATCTTCGGATACAGGATTAATAATTTTGCATATCTGACAGATTGCAGTTCGATTTCAGACGAAGAGTTGAAGAAGCTTGAAGACCTGAAGGTTCTTGTCATCAATGCATTGCGCATAAGACCTCACCCGACCCATTTCAATCTTCAGCAGGCAATTGAGATAGCGAAAAAGCTAAAGCCGAAAAAAACTTACTTTACTCATATTACTCATGACATACTTCACGACAAAATAAACGCAAGTCTTCCTAAAGGAATTGAGCTTGGCTATGACGGACTCGAACTTAATCTGTAGTTGATAATTAGTTGATAATCAGATGATAATTAAGAACACACTTTTAAAAGCGGCAAACGAAGCAGGAAAGATCCTGAAGGAAAATTTCGGAGGCAGCTTCAAAATTTCAAGCAAAGATGTTGTCTCAAATCTTGTAACTGAAATCGACAAGCAGTCGGAAGAAAAAATTTTTGAAATAATAAAAAAAGATTTTCCGGGACACTACATTCTGTCTGAAGAAGCCGGAGCTCTTGCACAGGATTCCGAGTACAAATGGATCATTGATCCGATCGACGGAACCGTGAATTACGCCCACTCAATCCCGCTCACCTGTGTTTCGATCGCTGTTGAAAAAAACGAAGAAGTAATAATGGGTGTGGTTTATAATCCGTTATCCGGAGAATTTTTCTTTGCTGAAAAGAATGCCGGAGCTTTTCTCAATGATAAAAAAATTTCCGTTTCAAAAACTTCGGAGCTTGACAGATCACTTCTGGTAACAGGATTTCCTTACGACTCAAGTACATACACACCCGACCCTGTTTCAGTTTTCAAAAAATTCATAATGAAGAATGTTCCGATAAGACGTCTGGGATCGGCAGCGCTTGATCTTTGCTGGACAGCGTGCGGCAGATTCGAGGGCTTCTGGGAATATAATCTCAACGCGTGGGATGTCGCGGCGGGATATCTGATTCTTCTCGAGTCAGGCGGTAAGGTCACAAAGTTCAAAGGTGAAAAGTATTCTATATATGGGAAGGAAATTCTCGCAACCAACGGACTCATTCATCAGCAGATGCTGAATGTTCTGATGGAAGAGTAATCTGAAGTTAATCAGCAGATTAGTTCTGTTTTATTTTTTCGAATATTAACTAAATTCAAAATCCCTGCTCTCAGGTTTAAGAACAGGGATAAATTTTAAAAAGTAGTAAGGTTTATTTTACAAGCGCCATTCTCTTCGTATCCACAACATTCCCGTCTACAGACAATCTGTAAAAATACATCCCGCTCGGCAAGTTGCTGCCGTCAAAGGTAGCGGAGTGATTCCCGGGCTGCTTATTTTCGCTTACTAAAGTTAATACTTCTTTTCCAAGCAGATCGTAAACTTTCAATGAGACAAAATTCGTAATTCCTAATTCGTAATTGATAATTGTAATTGGATTGAATGGATTTGGATAGTTCTGATAAAGCTTATATTCTGTCGGAATTGAACTGTGTTCTTTTGAATTTGTACTGGCATCAAGTGCAAGGAGCATTTCAAAGTCTTTACTGATCTTGGAATCTAATTCTTCTCTCGTCTCAGGATTAAATCTTATAATTCTGCTTTCAATTCCTTTCATAACTTTTCTATCCACATTCTTACTGAAATTTTTACTGTTTACATTGATATCCAGAGCTTTAGTCATCATTCTTTTAAAAACTTTATTTGCAAGCTTATGCACCGGTTTATCCCTGAAAAGCTTTTTTAACTTTTGTTCAAGTGAAAGATTATTATCTCCTCCTCGATCCCTGCTGAGGCAATGTAACTGCTGATCTGTCCCAGCTTACAAGCAAGCGTCTTGTTGTATCGGGATGGCTTGAAATTATATTTTCATATCCTGATATAGCTTCATTATAATCAAGAGTTTTTGTCAGACACATCAGATATATAGAATATGCCTTCTCGATGAATGAACTGTTGGATTGATATTGTTCCATCTTATCTTCAAGATAATCTTCAAGTTCATTGAACATTGAAGTTGTATTTGTTTGTGATACGCCAGAATCTTTCAAAGTATAATTCAGAAATAATTCACTCACGGCTGAATTTACATACTTGCTCGTATCATAATCATCGAGCAATTCTTTCAGTAAAGATATCGCTTCATTGTAATCTTTATCATTTCTATTAATTAATGCCTGGGCATAAAGACCTTCATCATTAGTTTGAATGTCCTTATTGAAGTTGTTTGTATTAGAAACCCCTCCCGAGCCGCCGCTTGACGTAATGATAACTGAATCTATATAGCCATCACCTTTGTCAATGATTTCATAATCAATGGCTTCTGGTTCATCAACATCGCATGTACTGTTATTAGGTGTATAGAGAAGCGGGACATTGTTTGATGAACAATTTATATCTGATACCGGAGGATGCGGTGTCCAGTTATTCTTTCTCGCAGCAAAAGATCTTCCCGTTACGCAACTTCCGGTTACTGTTCCGAATACGTGAGCTTCGCCTTCAGGAACAGAAATGCAGTTACTTCCATAATCTAAATACAGCTCACTTCCTGCATCGAAAATTATACCCGTATATCCCGCATTCAAAGTATTTTTACCTCCGTACCAATACAGATTTCCACTATTATTAACGGGAGCTAAATTCGCAGTGGATGAAGTTATAATCTCAAGTAAACCGCTTTCCGAATCTACTTCATTTCCCAAAACATTCAGGTCTGACTGATAAAAACGAACAGCATAGTCATAAACATCAGAAGTAAAAATATTATTTTTGATGTCGCCTGAAACTTTATTGGTAACGATTCCTATTCCGGGTGATCCACTTGTTCCATTGAAAAAATTTCCCGCTACATAAAACTGAGTTAAGCTTGAAGCAAGACAGTTGAGGTCCATCTGGATAATGCCTCCAGTGAAAGAATTATTTACTATATTAATTCCGAACAGACCTATTTCCGGATCTTCTGATTCTTCGCAGGTATTGATTTCGCTTGGATGAATGTTGTTAGTAACAGTCAGTAGTCTTGTATTATATGAATTTCCGGAGAGAGTATTATTACTGAAGTTACATCGGAAAATATTTTTCATCACAATGTATTCATTTTCAAAAGTATTCCCAACAATAACTTTTTTAATCTTTGCATCGCAGATATCCGCATTCTTAATATAAATAGCCGTATCGGCATCACTGAAATTGCAGTAAGTGATCGAGTCTTCACCTGAGTTCTCGAGGACTATTCCTTTCCAGCTTGCAGTGCCGTTGTAAGAAATAAAGTCTGCGCTGTCGGCAATGATGCGTGCTCCGTTTTTGAATACAAGTTTTGCATTCTGTCCGAGGATTACATCCGAGTTTGGCTGGAGCTTGAGAAAAGAACCCGGTCCGTCAAAAGAAAGTGTTGTGTTGTTGCCAAGTTTGAGATCGGCGTCACCGTCAATGACAATGAAGCCGCCGTTGGAAACTGTGTGTGTTGAACCGAAGAAGTTAATTGATGTTCCTTCAAATGCCCTATGGCACGAGAGATTTTTCCAGCTTCGGCTGCTCCCTGAATCAATAAGAACTCCGCCATTATGGGTAAAGATTTCTGCATTAGTGTCTAGTTGCAGATAGGAACCATTTCTTAGAAAAAGTGTATCTCCACCTTCAAACGGTCCAATCCCGGTACCATAAATCCAAAGACGTTTATTTCTCCGAAGGATAAGACTATCTCCGGATTCAGCAGTAATTTTAATCCCTACAATTGATGGTTGATTTGGATCAGGATCAAAAGTTTTCCCGGGTGTTACATAAGTATTCCCGGTACTGCCAAAAGGCAAGATTATTGGATTCTGATTTGAGTAATAAGGATCATTTTGCGTATTATAGCCAAATCTATCCGAATCTCCATAGTTTTGAAGCACGGTATCAAAAGTTACTTTTGTACCAACTATAACATTTCTAATTTGTGTTGTTGCAGTAAAGACACTGAAAGGGAAGGGCGAACTTCTTGCTAAGAATTTTTTTTCCAGGGGTGTACTTCTATTGTAAAATAAATCCCACATTGTTACCTCTTCGGGTTCAGCACTTTGATAAACATATCGAACTAATGAATCGGATTGTCCACAATGGACACAAAATTTTACATACGGAATTGTTCCAGAGGCTATATAATTAATTCCAAAGTCTCCGTGATACCCACTATCTGGAACCGTATCTATTCCCAACTTGCTATCCAAAGTATTTAAATAAAATCTTATCGTTTTATTTGTATCAGATAAATTTGTTATTGTTATTAGATACTTGGCAAAGCCCCATCGTGAATAATTAAAATTATTTGACTCAGCAAAGCAGGATGCAAGGTTGAACGGTCCAGTTGTATTTAATTTTTGATGTACAACAATTTGAGAGTCTTTAAAATTTGTTGAACCATAATATCCTCTATACATACTTCCATTTTGTATTATATTCATTCTGATGTAGTATGAGTTACTCCTATCTCGATTAAGACCTTCAAAAGGAATGCTCACAGCTTCCATTCTTATATCAACATTTGTTGTGCTATAAAAAAGTAAATCCCAAGCTGCAAAAACATCTTTATTAAAAGAAATAATTAAGAAAAAAATTAATATTATTTTTTTCATGATTTTGATTTTTTAATTTTTATGAAAAAATTTATTTTATTAAAACCATAACCCTCGATTCATTAAAATCATCGGTTTCTAATTTGTAAAGGTAAGCACCACTTGGAAGTTGTCGCCCTTCAAATGAAATTTCATATTCACCAATTTTCTGATTTTCGTTTACAAGAATCTGAATAACTCTTCCTGTTAAATCAATGATACTTAATTTGACATTTGAATTTTTATTAATTCGTATTTTATTTTTGTAGATGGATTAAAAGGGTTCGGATAATTTTGAAAAAGCTTTGCACTTATAGGCACGTTTATTATTGCTGGATCATTAACTCCGACTATTCCGGTTTCATTAAATACCGCTAACCCACCATTTGTTGCTATCCAAAGGTTGCCGCTGGAATCCAATGAAAGATCGTTAACAGTATAACTCGGCATAGGAGAGTTTTCCGGGCGATAATTAGTCAATATACTATCATTGTAGAATTTATAAAGACCGCCGCCCGGCGAACCAATCCACTTTATATTTCGGGCTTCATCAATTACTAAACAATTAATAAAACCCTGACCTAAATAAGGAGTCCAGATACTGTCAACCGTATTGAACCTATTTAGACCTCCACCAAACATTGATATCCATTTATTTCCCATTGAATCTACATCAATGTCTGTTACATCATTATAAGACAAACCTGAATTTGTGGTGTTAAAAGTTACCCATGAAGTATCATTGAATTTTCCTAAACCCTTTAACTCAGTCCCAATCCATTTTGTATAGCCTTCTGAATTCAATGCACGAATTCTTCTTCCAGGAATGCCGGAATTCTCTTCATTATAAATTGTCCATGTAGAATCATTAAATTTAACAAGCCCTCTAAATCCTGTTCCTATCCACTTTGTATTATATTCATCAATATATATTTCCCATATCCATTGCGAAGGTAAGGGTGAGTTACTAGTATCATAATGATTCCAAGTTGTGTCATTGTAATAAAAAACCCCTGCCGTAATAGATCCAAACCATTTATTATTATTTTTATCTAGCGCAATTGTTTTGTAAGTTGTATAGGGTAAGGGCGAATTTGTGGTATCATATATTGACCAGTTTGACCAATTGAATTTTGCAATAGAACCCTCTGCACACATCCAAATACAATTATTTTTTTGATCCCAAGCCAAACTTGACACTGGCAGACCAGGCAGTTCTGAATTATGTGGCGTATAAACCCTCCACTGAGGTCCCTGTCCTTCAGCAATCGAAGCCATTAGAAAAATCCCGATTATAATATTGATAAGTGTTTTCATCTTATTTAAGTTTTTACAAAACTTAAGACATTTACCTTACCCTTAAAATGGTAAAATAAATAAAGTGAATGCATTCCAGTTATCAATGATCAATGAGCAATTATTGCTTTAAGAATGTTACTTTTAATGATTTTTAGAGTCAACCGGTGTCGTGTTAAGTTTTCAAATTTGTGAAAGTTATATTATTACTTTGTCATTTAATCAAGTTTTAATTTTTAATAATTTGATCTAAATGAATTCACTCTCAGCATTAATTCCCTACCTTAAAAGATACAAAAAGAAAATTTCAGTCGGCTTTATCTTTATAATATTTTCTAACGCTTCCGACAGTCTCTATCCGCTGATAATCGGTGCGGCAATTGATGATCTTACTAAAGGTACTCTTCAGCATAATCTGCTCACGTATGCGCTGGCAGGAATAGGTGTAGTGTTATTCAGAGGAGTTTTTCTTTTCATGACCAGACAAAACCTGATCGTGGTTTCAAGAGAGATCGAGAACGATTTGAGATTTGATTTCTTTGCACACCTGCAAAAGCTTTCGCGCACATTTTATAATACACGATCAACAGGTGATATAATGGCTCATGCTACAAATGATATCAGCAACGTGAGAAACTTTGTCGGACCTGGAATTATGTATTCGATACAGACATTCACAAGAATCATTTTTGTTTCAATTGTTCTTTTTTCAGTAAGCCCTTCACTGACACTGCTTTCACTTGCGCCGCTTCCTCTGATCACATTTCTTGTTTACAAAGTTGGTAAGCTGACATTCAGCAGGTCAAAGCGTGTATATGAAATTTTTTCCGATCTAACATCAAAAGCCCAGGAATGCCTGTCGGGAATAAGAGTTATCAAATCCTATGTCCGTGAGAAAAATGAATCAATGGAGTTTGATAAAATTTCATTTGATTATCAGGGGAAGAATCTGAAGCTTGCAAAAGTTCAGTCATTCTCTTTTCCTATGATGTTCCTGCTGACAAGTCTTTCGGTGATAATTGTTATTTACTACGGAGGCATCAAGGTTATGGAAGGCACGCTTACCATAGGCAATATTTCGTCATTCCTTATATATCTCGGTCAGCTGACCTGGCCCATGATCGCTTTCGGATGGATCATCAATCTCATTCAGAGAGCGGCTCCTTCTATGCAGAGACTGATGAGCATTATAAATATTAATCCTGACATAGATGATAAAGAAGCGGACAAAGATATTATAGAGAAAGACATTGAAGGCGAAATTGAATTTAAAAATGTCTGGTTCAAATATCCGCTTTCAAATGATTTTACTTTGAAGAACATTAATCTGAAGATCCATAAGGGTACAACTTTGGGGATAATAGGTCATACCGGCTCCGGCAAAAGTACACTGATAAATCTTATTCCGAGGATATGGGATGTTACCGAAGGAAAGATCTATATTGACGGACACGAGATAAAGAAAATTCCGCTGAGTGTTTTAAGAAAGTCGATCGGGATAGTTCCGCAGGAGTCATTTTTATTTTCCGATACAATTGAAAAAAACATAGGATACTCAAGTGAAGTTGTCGATGTTGATAAAGTGATGGAGTATTCAAAGATAGCCGGGCTTTATAAAGATGTTATTGAATTTCCGGAACAATTCAAGACTGTACTTGGAGAAAGAGGCATAACATTGTCCGGCGGTCAGAAGCAGCGAACTTCAATAGCGCGCGCGATCTATAAGTCTCCTGAAATTTTAATGCTCGATGATTCGCTTTCGGCAGTCGATACCAAAACCGAAGAGGAGATCCTGCAGGAACTGAAGAAAGTCATGTTAAATAAAACCAGCATAATTATTTCACACAGGATCTCAACTATCAAGAACGCAAACAACATTGTAGTCATTGGCGACGGTGAAATAAAAGAACAAGGTACACACAACGAGCTGATCTCCGAAAGAGGGATCTATTATGATATCTATGTGAAGCAGCTTCTGGAAGAAGAGATAAAGGATTTTTAATTTTTCTTTGCAAAGACTAAACAACATTCATAAATTTATTTTCTAATTGTCAGATCAAAAAATAAATAAGTCCGAAGATGATGTATTAAGCAGGAAAGTTGATCCGCACATAATGCGGCGGCTGCTTTCTTTCTTTAAGCCTTACACAAAATATATCATCATTGCCACAGTACTGACAATTACTATTTCAGCATTGGCGGCATTGCGTCCGCGTCTTACACCGATTGCCATCGATGATAAAATAATGAATAAGGATTTTCCGGGACTTCAGTTCATAGCGCTGATAATGCTTGGCACGCTTGTCGTTCAGGGCATCATTCAATATGCAATGACGTACCTTACAAGCTGGATCGGACAGAAAATAATTTATGACCTGAGGAAAAAGATCTTCGATCACATAATGACACTTGACCTGAAGTTCTTTGACAGAAATCCCATCGGACGCACAGTGACAAGAGTGACAGGTGATGTAGAGGTATTGTTTGAAGTGTTCTCGTCCGGACTGGTAACGGCTTTCGGTGATATTTTTCTTATCGGCTGGATAGTATATTTTATGTTCTCGATGGATTATATGCTCGCCATAGTCACGTTGTCAATTCTACCTGTTCTTATAATTGCCACTTCGATTTTCAGAAAGAAAGTCAGGGAGTCTTACCGCAGGATCAGAATTCTTATTGCCAAGCTTAACTCATTCATTCAGGAACATATTACAGGGATTACAATCGTTCAGTATTTTACAAGAGAGAAAAAAACCATTGATGAATTTGAAGCGATAAACCGTGAGCATACTGATCAGAACAAGAAAAGTGTATTCTACTACGCTGTTTTTTTCCCGGTGGTAGAGTTGATCGGAGCAATATCAGCAGCTTTAATAATTTGGTATGGCGGCGGACAGGTTGTGCAGAATGTAGTTTCAGTCGGAGTGCTCGTCGCGTTCATCCAGTTCACGGAAATGTTCTTCCGTCCCATCCGTGACCTTTCCGAAAAATACAACATACTCCAGACAGCTATGGCTTCGAGCGAAAGGATCTTTGCACTGCTTGATGAGAAGCCGGCTGTCACAGATCCTGAAAAACCTGTTTCACTTCAAAATCTGAAAGGTACAATTGAATTTGAGAATGTATGGTTTGCATATAATGATGAAGATTATGTTCTGAAAGATGTGTCATTTAAAATCAATGCCGGTGATAAGGTCGCGTTTGTCGGAGCAACAGGAGCAGGAAAGACGACGATAATAAATCTGCTGACGAGATTTTATGAGGTTAATAAAGGAAGGATTACTATTGACGGGATCGATATTAAAAATGTAAGCCGTGCTGATTTAAGAAAAAATATCGGCATCGTGCTTCAGGATGTCTTTCTTTTTTCGGGTGACATCAAATCAAACATTACTCTAAATAATAAAAGCATTACAGATGAAGCAGTAAACACTGCAGTCGATAATGTCGGGCTGAGAAACTTTATCAACACTCTTCCGAATAAGCTTGAGCATGAAGTCAACGAAAGAGGATCGACATTGTCAGTCGGTCAGAGACAGCTCATATCATTTGCGAGGGCTCTCGCGTATGATCCGAAGATACTGATTCTTGATGAAGCGACCTCTAATGTTGATACGAATACGGAGATCCTCATTCAGAGCGCAATTCAAAAGCTCATAGAAGGCAGGACATCTATAATAATAGCGCACCGGCTTTCGACAATTCAGACTTGTGATAAGATCATTGTGATGCACAAGGGACAACTGAAGGAATCAGGAACACATCAGGAGCTTCTCGAGAAAGGCGGCTTGTACTATAAGCTGTATCAACTTCAGTATAAGGAAGAAGCGAACACCTAATTACTAATTAATTACTAATTACTAATTACTAATTACTAATTACTAATTACTAATTACTAATTACTAATTACTAATTACTAATTACTAACTTTTAACTTTTAACTTTCAACTTTTAACTTTTAACTTTCAACTTTCAACTTTTAACTTTTAACTTTCAACTTTTAACTTTCAACTTTCAACTTTTAACTTTTAACTTTCAACTTAATTAATCTCTTTAATACAAAATTAATCTTAAGTATTTTCACTAATTATTAAAATAACGACAACTAATGCGCGCAGTAAAATTAATTATTCTTATAACACTAATTGTAACAAACATAAGTTTTGCACAGAAAAAAAAGATAGCATACTGTTCTAATGATACTCCAACCGGATTTTTACAGGTCTTTACGATGAATGAAGACGGCTCCGATAAGAAGCAGGTTTCTGACATTCCCGAGAACTGCATGAAGCCGCGATGGTCGCCGGATGGAAAGCAGATCGTATTCTATTCAGACAGAGGATTTGTATATCTCATTCGTGACGCCGGTCTGGACAAGAAAGAAACATTCCTCGTATGGGGCGGAATAAATCCAACCTTTATGCCGGGTGGTGAGCAGATCCTTTTTAACAACGAATATGAAGATGTGCTATCGATATTTGTGATAGACACCACTGCCTACGGAGTCGAGCCGCAGCTGATCTCTGACGGATCATACTCAAACATGCAGGTGCTCTCAACCGGCGGCGATAAGCTTGTATTCTCCTCGTTCGATGAGGGCACAAAAGCGATCATGATGGCGGACCTTAACGATACCACGGACAATTATATTTCAGAAGTGAGTATGAATAATGAAGCTAATCTTGAGCCGGACATTTCATCAGATGATAGTAAAATAATTTATTCCAGTTTTGATAACAACCTTAAAGGAACAGTAAAGATTAATGAAAATGGAAAAGAGACCGCACTGAGCAAAGGTTTGCCAAGTTCAAATGTTCCAAGGTTTTCTCCCGACGGAAGCATGATCGCCTTTGCAGTGATCGACAACAGCAGTGTATCGTTATATGTAATGGATGTTAACGGTGGTAGCCGCAAAGAGCTTGATTTTAAAGGCGGCAGTCTAGGAACATTTCAGTGGATCGATAATGACAGGATCCTTTATGACGCGGGTTCGGATACGAAATCCAGTGTAGGCATTGTAAATATTAAGTCGGGAAAGAATGATGTAATAGCTGACGGCGGATTTAATTTGCAGGCATGGATACAGAAGTAGCTTTATAGTGTGTTGAGTGAGTTGAGTGAGTTGAGTGAGTTGAGTGTGTTGAGTTTCAAGACTAACGTTTCACATTTGACGTTTGACGTTTCACGTTTCACGTTTCACGTTTCACGTTT
>JAWXBH010000069.1:0-3574 GCA_034439935.1 bacterium | reverse complement strand
GGAAGTTGTAATCTTCCACTAATATAAAGTGTTTCAAGAAATTGAAAAATGGATTTCAATTTCAAGCATCGTCTCCCGTTTTTACGGGGACGATGCGATCTTGGAAAACTCCATTTTTTTCGATAGGTTATGCGTATCGTCCCCGAGGCGGGAGACGATACTTGAAATAAAGGCGGTGAGAATCTTAGCCGTCAAACAATGTTTTTTGATAAACACCTCCTTTGATTTTATTCGTTAATTCCCGTATAAATTCATAATGTTTAACATACTGATTAGGAATAACAATTCTAGCGATGTTTTTAGATTTTAGTAGTTGCATTTTAATATTATCTGAGTCAATTCGTTTTTTATTTTTATAATGTTCATCACCATTTATTTCAAACACCACTTCAAGAATCCTGCCCTGAAAAATTGCTCCATCAAATTCTTTTTTGTTTACAGAAGGATTGTCTATTTCTTCTGGAAAGACATCTGTTACTTTTACATTTCTTTCAAAACGGGTGCCCTGTATTGTGCAATAATGGCTCATTGTTTTGTAAAATTCGTCTTCAAATTTTGAATCGTTCGAAAATCCGATTGTAAACTTGTTTGCGATGCTTTGTTGAATTTGTGTAGTACCTTTTTTTTGTACGTAGTCAATTAGGGCATACAAATCATCATCTTTCTTCGATAAAATATCTATCGCTCTTTTATCGACCACCACAACCAAATTTTCCTGTGCCCTTGTAACTCCAACATTAATTAACTGGCTGTTGTTTTTTATCCAGTCGTATGTTCTGGAAGTTGTGTTTCTTGATATGGAAGTGGATATGATGATGGTTTTGTTCTCTTGTCCCTGTATTTTGTGAATCGTACCACAACTTACTGAAGAATCTATTTCTGCATTTGCTTTTGCCTTTTCCAAGTAATGATCTAAAACTTCTTGCTGGTTACGGAATGGTGTGATGATGAAAACATCCGTTAATTTATTGTCCGCTATGTATTTTACTATCTGCTGTGCTTCTTCAATGTTTGCATTTCTATGCTTTTGGTTTACATTATTCACAACTAACAGCTTTACCTCACCATCTTTTCTAATCTCGGAAAGGTTTAATCTGTTCCCATAAAACCGCATGTTTGAATAATTGATAATTTTCTTGCCACAGCGATAATGATAACTTAGCAAAATATCTCTCGAAATATTATCAATCCCTTTATAAACTGATAGGATAGAATTATTGTAGTAATCGTATGCCTTATCTATACCCAACTGGCTCATCAAGTGTTGATTTCTACTTTCTTCAAAAACAACAATCGGCTTTAGCTGGTTTGTGTCGCCAATCAGAACCATGCTTTTGCATTTTGAAACAGGAATCAGACTGGTGGCTATATCGCACTGCCCTGCTTCATCCATTACCAGTAAATCAAATTTATATTTTCGTCCCAGCTTACGACTTGATATATTAGTAGTAAGAATAATGGGAAATACTTTTGTGAGCTTATCTAGGTTGTCGTCATCTACAATCCATTTATTAAATTCTTTTACTTTTTTTTTGGATTCCTCAATATCCAGTATTTCTATCAATTGAATATAATCCTTGTTTTTCAAACGTTTTACATACTTCAATGATTCGAAGTAGAAAAACTGCAACAGCTGTTGATTATCTTTTATCACTTCATATAAATCGTCCAGATCATCATTGTTGGTTTCAGGTATTTGCTTTAGTTTTTCTTCAATGGCTTGCTTTTCTTTTTCCAACAAATGATTCCCGCCTTTTGATAACAGACTGCTGACAAACGACAAGTTTTGTAACTGTTCAATTCTGGTTTCACAATTTTTAATTTTCTCAAGCAATTTTCTGTTTTTCTCTTTCGACTTTTCTTTGAGATTAAACAATAGTTCTTCCTTAGGCACATCTTTTGTTTCAAAATCATACCATTCTTTAATTACATGCAGTGCCTGTGCTACACATTCGTTGTTTCCAAGCCTGAGTATGGGAAGCAGAATTTCTTTGTTTCTGTACTTGCCTAAGTATAATTTATCTTTAATCCCATCAATGGGTACATTGTTATTTGACGAAATCAATAGTGTTTTACCATTGGTAAGGCAATTCACAATAATATTTAATATGGTTTGTGTTTTGCCCGTTCCGGGTGGTCCTTGTACATACGTGATGGGGTATTTTAACGCATTGTAGATGGTTTGAATCTGATCTATATTTATATTCCGATCATACAGCGCAATGTGAGGTTCTTTTCGGTTTTGTCTGTCAAGCAATGATAAGTTTTGAAAGAATGCCCTTAACGGCACCTCCATTTCTTTATGCTCATATTCTGTATGTATGTTGTCGTAAATTCCAGATATATCTATCTGTGCATATCCCAAAACAACTACTTCAGGCCGCGTGTTTGGCATTTCGCCAGTTTTGAAATTGGCCTGTAATAATTCAATGGCATCAGACTTATCTTTTATGTAAACCGCTTCAAAATCTGCTGGACTCAAATCGGTGTAATAAGACAATGAATACTTTACTTCTTTGATATAAAAGTTGGAATTGAATTGCGTTTTGCAACCCACATGTAATGTTTTTTTTACGGGATCAAGCGTAAGTTTTTTGTACGCAATGACAAATTTACCCTTGGAAGGTAAATCAATTGAAAATTCACTTATAACCAGCTCGTAATCATAATACTTGTTGTAATCATTATGATAGATATCTTTTATAATCTGCTTTTGATGCTCGTCTGTTAACTGATATGGATTTTTCTTTGCTAATTCCGTTAAATCCACCCCCGGAATTAAATGTGCTTTGTATAGAAACGGGTCTTTATTGGCTTTGTAGCATTCTAGGTAGTAGTTCAATATATTATTGTTATACCGGTCAAATTCATAAATCTGCAAACTTTCATCTTCATCCAGCTTTTTAATTAGTTTTTCCGGCACATCATAGCGTGAAAATTTCAGGATTTCGGCAGTCTGAATGGCGGAAATAAATATTTTGGAATCTCTGATGGGGTCATCTTTTGTAACATTAAACATGTTTACCCGCAGTTCATCCTTTTCATTTATATCTTGTATGCTTATCCAAAAAGGTGTGATCTCCCCACTCTTATTTTGGTAGGTAATATTAAGGTATTTCCCTTCCCGTATAGCTTTACCAATAAGTGTAGTGATTTTTTTGTCAATCATTTCCCAAATTTTTATTCTTCATGATTCTGCAAGCTGGTCACGTGATCTTGTTATTTTTTGTTTTTGTGTTGTCTTTGCCTTGCCACTAACATTCAGATAAAACCAATGGGTTTATCCTCCTTATCTCCATTGGCAAGATATGTGTTTATGAGTTCCGGAGCTACAGTGAGTTCTACTCCTTCATAACATGAGCGATCACCGCCCGCAATTTTCCGTAACTGTATTTCCCTTTTACGGGCTCATATAAATCTTTTGAGATAAAGCCTTCCGGCAGTTGCGCGATGGCATCGGTAATCTCTTTATAATCTTATTGCCCTTGTTGGCAGCAGTACTTTTGCTGTCTGTTTTTAAATTTTACTTATTGCCAAATCTTTGCGCATGTAGAAACCCGATTGGTAGTTGGGT
>JAWXBH010000068.1:0-3596 GCA_034439935.1 bacterium | reverse complement strand
TTAAAATCTATGTCTTCAATAGGGTAACTTAAGGTTTTTGTTCCGTCTGGATTCTTTATAAAGGTTTGTGGAACAATCTGCGGGTTGGGGTTGTAGTGAGTTTTAAAATCAAAATTGGTTTTTTGCAATTGCGTATCCCGCTTCATCAATGCAGGAATTCCATCTTTGTAAAGAATACTTCTTAATGCACATACCAAGGGGTGGTACATATTCTTAAATTGCTCACCATAAACTAAGCCTTGATCATTAACCTGCTCGTCAAATTTATCATCACCGATTTTTCCAACCAAAAATTTCAAAACAAAATCCAATGCCTCATAATTTGACATTTCCTTCATTATTTTTTGGAAATCTGCATCGATAATAATGGAGTGAATAGCAGCATTGGCATCCTTAGGTGGATAGTCTTGAAATTCTTTCATCATTTTCTTCACCCAATTAGTAATATCATCGATTAGCTGAAAGAGATCAGAAACAGTTCTTTTTTCAGAATTATTCAAAATATCAGAGCACTTGTTCGTATAAAAACCAGGAATGATTACATAAGCATGATTGCTGTCTTCCTTAAAATAGGGGAGTAATGTTCCTAATGGAAGTTTAAACCGATGCCGATTATCTTTATTTATTTCTGAATGAATGATGGATTGATAGTATTGATAAATTAAAGCAATTAAATCAATGTTGGTAAATTGGTGAGGATAAGATAAACGAAATGTGCTGACAATTTTACTTAATATGTCATAAAAGTTAAAGGGCGACCTGCCATTTCTGACTGATAGAATATTGGGTGTGATTGCGCTTCTGTATTTTTGAGAAACAATCAACGTATTCTGAAAATCAGGATAAAAATCTTGTATAGCTTCCAAACCATGGTATAAGATTTCAAGGTAACCTTTACAGCCAGTTATGTCAAAAACCCCAATCTTATAGAAATTGCCATCAAACCCATCAATAAATACCCAAATGTTACTTGTCATATTTGAATAAATGAATTTAAATCCAGCCTTATCTGGTAAATAAATATCGTAGTAATCTTTAGGAGATAATAGTCCTTCATTTGATACTCTCTTGGGCTGCCATTTTTTATTGGTATATTCACTAATTGCCAACTGAATTTTTAGTTTCTTTCTGGGTTTATCAATTGACTGTTCTGATATATTTGGAGTTCCATTTTCATTTGTTTGTTTTGGAAGTTTTGCACCTTGGTCTGGATCAACTTCTTCACTAAAAATCGGCCATGCCAAATGCAGTCTATTATTTCGCATAAATGCAAGCAGGTGATCCCCTATAATATCCAGTTCAACTTTTTCCCAAGGTGTCCAATAGCGTTCATTTTCAAAACGTCTATAATAGTAAATAGAAGGATCTCCACCTTTGGTACGGGCAAAAACATGCATATCCCTTGTAGGCACATCATACCAGGTTGCCATTACTTCGAGGAAAGCAATATTGTCTAATTTTTCTAAATATTTTTTTAGTGCTTCTTCTGCGGTGTCGTTGGTTAATTCATTTTGTTGAATCTCATTGATGAATTCCGTCAATAAATAAGTTTTATCATCTGTCAATGTTACATCGTACCAGTTTTCGGGATACAAGAATACTTTGCGATTAGCTTCCCAAATCCTGTAGTTTTTCATCCATTTCCATTGATTCCAGTTTGGATCTTTATCTACATCTGCAATGGCGTCCGGTTCCAGACCCATTAAACACCGTTGTACAAAAAGTTGGATGCTGTTATGAGCCTGAACTATTCTGGAAGATGGCATACAAGCCTCCATCTCCACATCCACAAGGAAATATTCATACAAGTCATTTTCATCCTTCATTCCAGGATTGGTAGCCAATATATAAGCGACCAATGCATTCCGTTTTTGCGGGCGAATGGCATCCATTATTTCTTTCAACGTACTTAGCCAAGTATCCTCATCGTAGCGAGATTTTAATGTTGCACGTAAAACGTTGACCTCAGATGCTGTCAGTTCTGCTTTTATATAATTTGTAATCTGAGCCACCTCTGCTCCAAGCTTTCTTGTAAAATCAGCACAGGTCAATAATCGTTTCCAATTTTCTGGTTCCTTATAATTGTCAATATTAAAAGCCGCAAATAAGTGTGCATCAATGGCATCCAAATCATCTTTCTCATAGCCTGTCAACAATGCCAGTTTATTCAGAAATTCATCTCTGTTGGCTGCAACACCAAGCAAAATAATATCAGCAATAGTAAAGAAGCTGATTGGCTGCTCTGCGTCCAAAGGATTTGCGACTGGCGTATATTCCTCAATGAAAGAAATAACTTTTATAAATGTTACATATTTTGAGAAATCTATTTTGGGTTGCCCAACTTCATAAGGAATACTATCGAACTCAAACCAGCCAAGTGATAAATTATTTTTAAAGTACCATTCTACATCAGTATTGCTTAATTTGAAAGCATTTAATAGTGCCAAAATTTTATGCAATAACTTAATAGCCGCATATTGTTTTGGATAGTGGTCAGGAATAATAGAATTGTCAAAGTTGTCGGATAGCAACTCCTTTATTAAATCTGTTCCGGGTGTTGGTTGTTTAAGTTTGGTATATCTTAAAACTATTTTCACAAATTCCAAATCTGATTTAAAATTTGCCACAATTGTTTGTTCAAGAATAGACTGTTTACCTAATTGAATCTGATAATTGGCTGATGAATCAAAGAATCTTTTGAGAAGCTCTGTACGTTTATCATTAACACTTAAGATTGTTGCTGCCCATAAATTATCTATGCTTGTTTTGATTAGTGTTGCATCGAAACCGGGTCGTACTATATTTTTTGTTTTATCAATAAACTCGAGTTTATCACGAACTATATCATTTTTTGCGAACAAAAGCGAAATCCTGTTAAAGTCAATAAACTTCAGTATTATCATCACTTCATCAGGAGAGATAATACTTAATAAAGCAAGACTGCCTTGAAGAATAATCCTTTTTTCGCTGAGACTTTTGCCAGCAGTAATTATGGTAGAGTCTAATGCATGAATTAAAGCATCGAAGAGGTCATTCTTAGGAATGCTATAATCAGGCCCAGGCGCAATTTCCAAATCATCAATTTTACTATTAATTGAAGTTACTTCGGCTGTCGAGAACTTCGCATTCAGTTTGTTGCTTACAATATCTTTTGCGTCAATATCTAAACTCCAATCTCGCTTAACAATCCTAGTCAATATTTTTACATCTTCTTCTGTAAGACCCTCTAAACCTGAAAAAATATTTTGTAAAGTTTCTATTTGCTCCTCAGCTGAAAGTTTATCATCAAATTTCGATTTCTGTTCCTCATTAATTTTCTTGTATCCAATTTGCAGATTACCCAACAATTCCTCAATTTTCTCAACTTTTATTTCCCAGTCATTTAGTTTAGTAGCTTCATGATTCAAGATAAACTTAACGTCAGGTGCCTTAATTGGAGAATTTTTTAAGTCTTCTATGACCTTTATAAATTCTAATGTTTTAGCAGGGCTTGAGGAAATATTTATTCCACTTAGCTGTTGAATGATGGCAAAATCCTCTGCTTTTAATTTGAGTTTTTTAATGAGCCTTGAAGCAGCAAAAAGATAACTTAGATT
>JAWXBH010000067.1:0-3562 GCA_034439935.1 bacterium | reverse complement strand
TTCGATTCAGTTCCTGGATAATCTAACAGGTTACTCTTTAGGTAATGGAAATCACGGAATAATTTATAAAACAACCAATGGTGGGACTGATTGGAATTTAATTCATGATTTCAACCCGGCAGGAATTTTTCGCGATATGAGCTTTGTAAATCAAGATACCGGATGGGTTTGTAGTTTTGACTCATTCGACGGCGGTGTTTTTAAAACTACTGACGGTGGGATAAGCTGGCAGCAACAAATAAATTTGGGTTTGGGAAATCCATCTAAAATATTTTTTGTGAATAAAGATACAGGTTGGTTTTCAAATAGCCATAGAGAATTATATAAGACTGTAAACGGAGGATCAAATTGGGGGGGGGTATTTACATCAGCATACAATATTGTTTCTATTTTCTTTTTGAATAGCAAGAAAGGGTGGATAAGGGGTTCAGCAGATGGAAATGGTAATGGGATTTCCTACACAACGGATGGTGGACTTAATTGGAACAATAGTTCGGGAGAAATAGGTGGATTTGATATTACATTTGTGAATGATTCAATAGGTTATGCAGGAGGGGGGAGTCAACCATTAAGAATTTTAAAATCAACAGATAGAGGCAGAACCTGGGGTTATCAGAATGCACTCGCAACTCCAGATATTTCAATTTCTTTGTTAAGGAATGATTCCAAAATGGGCTGGGCTGGCAGAGATCTACTTATAAAAACAACAGATGGAGGGGGAACAATTGTAAATATCGAAAATCCTGATATTGAAATCCCTGATAATTTTACACTTTATCAAAACTATCCGAATCCATTCAATCCCAAGACAGCAATCAGTTACGAGATCCGAAATACAAGTCACATTATACTCAAAGTTTATAATGTTCAGGGTATGGAAGTCGGGACATTAATTAATGAGAGGAAAAATTCCGGAATATATAAACTTGAATTTGATGGAAACAATTATATCAGTGGAGTTTATTTTTACAAGATTGAGGTATATGAAGAAAAATTAAACATAGGATCTTCTGAAACAAAAAAAATGCTGTTAATTAAGTAATCAACATTTAATTAATGAGTGTAATTCTTATAACGAATTTTATAAAACTAAAAATTAAAGAATATGAAATTACCATTAAAACTTTCCGCTTTAGTATTGGTTCCGATTTTATATTTCGTAGCTACAACTGGTTTTAAAAAGTATGATTTAATTATGGAAAGAGCTGTTTCGGTAACAGAATCTCCAATAATAAAGGATTTTGTAAATCTTATATTCACGGACACTTACTTTGGAAGAGCGAACTCATCCGATCCCAGGGCAATTGAGAATAATATCTATAACTTCAGGGATTCTCTTCATTTTAATAGTGTGCATGTTTATGGTTATGATACTCTTGGAGGTGGTTTTAATTCAAACTTAAACTGGTACTCCACTTATGTAAGCGGGTTAATGAATACGGTAAAGGATAATGGACTCAGAGGATATTTTGGGAGAAGCAAAATAGAAAAATTGTGTTACGGCCAGAGACTGGAATATGAGGCAGAAGGTGGAAACAACGGTTTTTCCTATCAGAGGAGATCGGCGAATGTTACGAGTGACAGTGGAAAAAGTGTTGTTCACGCCTGTTTACCGGATCAGACTAATTGTCCTGAAACAGATGCAACACCGAGATACCTTTGTGACAGTATCTATGAAAATCTTCAGCACGGAGACCTTATTGATTTTACCCAGCTTGATACAGGAACGTGGTTTATTAAACCTATGATGAGAATTGATTCAAGCATTGTTGATCTTAATCCTGAAGATTCGATTGTAAGAATTGATGTTATAAACTACCGTGGAGCACTTATTAAGTCTGTCAAAATTAAAGCAAGAAATTTTGGGAAATTTGATGCTCAAAGTCAAAGCTATTTCTACTCCGGCAATTATAAAAATATTTATGATTTTAGCTTAGAGTCAGGAAATATTAATTTAGAGATTACCGGAGAAAGCTACAGCCCTTCAGGCTTAAATTATGGAATGAGGTATAACACTTGGCCGGAATGGAAGGACAGTTGTAAAGTTGATTTCAAAATTTGGTGGTATGGCAAAGTGGAAGTCTGGTTTGATAAGATGACTGTCGATGATGAAGTGGGAAATAGACTTTTCAACGCAGATAGCTCTATTCGCAATCCTATGAAAAGAAAAATTGTCGAAGAAGTATCCGAGTTCAGTGATAACATAGGAAATGGTTATTTTTACATTGATGAATTAGCTCATTCAAATATCCCGAGTGTAAAAAGAGTTTTGGAAATAATAAAGCAGACAAATCCGGATGCAAAAGTGGACTTTGGATCTACAAATCTTTTCAATGTAAGATCATATAAGAATAACAATTTTGGATTCAGATTTTTATTATCGGAAATAAACTCAGAAAGTTTTCACGCGGATGCACATGAGATTATAGATATTCTTCCTGATAACTTAGATTCTTCTAAAACTGATCCTCATATTAATCCAAATTGGATTAAATCTAAGGAAACATATAATGTATATCTTCAAAAAAAATATTTTGGAGACAAAAGCAGGGAAACAGGTATAGATACCATAGAAAATCACTGGGCTGAAAATATTCCTTCACAATGGGGGTCGTTAGTTTATCAAATTAATCTTGCTAGGAGTCAGCGTGATCTGTATTCACCAAATAAATTACTTATAATGCAACCGCAGATTCAGGGTGTACTGAAGATTCAGGGTAATTATTTTGTGGGTGGAGTAAGAGAACCATTAAATGAAGAAATACAAGCTGAAGCAATGTTATCTATTGCTCACGGAGCCGATGGCATCTGTTGGTTTACATATTATGGCCAACCTACTAATTTTAAGGCTGGGAGCTTTGAAATAATGGGACTTCAAAATCATGATCCTGCAAATAATTATCCTCATCGTCACAAAAACATTTACGGGCAGGATAAATGGAAAGCTGTTGGAGATATGAATTTAAAGATTGAACATTGGAAACCCACATTGGATGCAATTCAATGGTTAAGCGGGTGGAGTGTTCATAAAGATAGTGCCAGTCATGAATATATTTCCAATATCAAAAGTATTTACAGAAATCCTTCATCTCCCTATGCTTTTAGTTCTGTAAATGAAGATGGAACAAAATATTGGGAGGAGGGTTTTTATAATCCTGATAATTCAAATGATAAAAGCAAATATTTTATCATGGTAAACAGAAGATGTGTTCCTGAAAGTTATAGCGGAGCCGGTGATATTCGGCAACTTAAAATAAAATTCGATTCAACAAAGCTTGAAGGATTTCGAAACTGGAGTATAATTGACCTGGATTCAAATAAATTGTTAAGAACATTCGATAAGGATTCCAGTCTTTACATCGATATGGGAACCTTCCAGCCCGGCGAGGGCAAGCTCTACAAACTCGCTCCCGTCATGCAGGAGGGCGGTACTCTCGTGGCAAATGAATCCGTTTCCGGTGTGAATTTTGTCTGTAAGGATACAGTAAAAAATAACGGGAAAAATATTACTCTCAATGGAACTTCGATTCAGTTTGAAGAAGGCGCAGGAATAAATATGGTC
>JAWXBH010000066.1:0-29943 GCA_034439935.1 bacterium | reverse complement strand
ACCTCCGTCAAAAGTTCGAAAAACTTTATTAGCACCGAGAAACCAACCCGTATCTTTATTAAGAAAATATATTCCTATCATTGCAGAATTACAATCTGGACAATAGTTTAATACGTCCCAATTTATTCCTCCGTTGGTTGTTTTTATGATCAGATCTTTTCCACTTGTGATATAAACTATGTTTGAATCTATTGGTTCAACGCTCCATAAATTTGGACTCAATGAAGGTGAAGGATTTGGCAAATTAACCCAATTAGTGCCGGCATTTGTAGTTTTGATTACAACTCCTCCGTCTCCAACAGCCCAGCCCGTTTTTTCATATATAAATTCTACATCATACAGATTCTGATCTGTTCCTGAGCTTTGCTGGACCCATTGTGAATTCGCCGCCTGCATTGAAAAGAAAAAAATGAGAATTGTATAAATTATTTTTTGCATAATTCAATTAAAAAAAATTTTTTTTGGGGAATAAAAAGAACTGATCGTTTGGGGTAAATTTGGGGTAAGAATTTCTCTATTAAAATATCCCACCCCCCCCATTAAAGTCAAGTGATAATTTGTGGGATTTTGAAAGATTTCAGGAGTGTCTCTGCAAAGAAGTACTTCTTAATTTGATTGAGCAATTGCGCCAGACACAGCGGGGAACGGGGCAAAAGAGTAAAAGCATCAGCCACTAATTTCACATATTAGCACGAATTATTTTTTATTTAGTATTCATTAGAAGCAATTGACAGCAAAAAAGAAATTCGTGATCATTCGTGTAATTAGTGGCTAAGCTTTTTTGAGATAGGCTTTTTTCTCTCCACCATGTCCCCGCAAAGAAATACTTCGTAATTTAAATTGAGCAATCGCGGGAGATGCAGCGGGTCAGGAAATTGATGTCTTGATTTAACTTATAAAAAGGAAACCCTGACAAGTAAAATAATTGTCAGGGTTCGTTTTTTATAAAACAGCTTTGGAAAAACTTTTACTTCACAAGCATCATCTTCCTTGTCATCAAAAGTTTATTCCCGTCATCACCGGTTGTCTCCAGTTTATAAAAATATACACCGCTGTTCAGCTTTGAGGCGTCGAACGTGTATGAATGATCTCCCGCCGAAAGCTTTTCATTTACCATTGTCAAAATCTCCCTTCCGGTAACATCGTAAATTTTAAGAGTGACAAATGATGACTGTGAAAGGTCGAAAGATATCTTCGTGGAGGGATTAAACGGATTAGGATAATTATTAAGATCGGTCTTCTGAACCGGAGCATCGGAAACATCAGACGGCGAATATTTTACCACGACGAAATCATAAGCTCCTCTTGCATCACTAAATCCTGAAGTAAAAACATTTCCTGTGTTATCCACTGCTATCGCATTTCCATAATCATTTTTTCCGGTGCCGCTGTTATATTTCATGAACCAGAGCATTGCGCCCCGGCTATTGTATTTCATTGTGATGATATCATCATTCGTTCCTGATTCGCTGCTGTGGCTTCTTCCTCCCACATAAATATTATTGTCCTTGTCTAAGGTCATTCCCTGAAGACAGTCATACATATTATCCGGTCCGTTATAAAGTCTTATCCAGTCGATATTTCCCGAAGGCAGATACTTGATAAGCGTTGCGTCATTTCTGCACTTGCCGAGTTCAGCATGACATTCCGGATCGGTCTCTCTTTCATTCTGTGTACCGCCTTCTACATAAACATTACCAAAGTCATCAACCATTACATGATTTGGCCAGTCGAAACCATCGCCGGTGCCGTTATGATCAGTTACCCAGAGCTGATCACCATCTGAATTATATTTTATGGTAGTAATGTCAAGCTTGGTATCTTTATTCTCAGTATATCCGGTGACATAAACGTCTTCGTTCTTATCGACAAAGATCGCGCGGGCAATGTCCAAACCATTGCTTGTTCCATTATGGCTTCTGTGCCAGAGTAAATTTCCATTCACATCAAATTTAAGCACAAGATAATCAAGGAAAGTCCCGTCGCCGAGTTCACCTCCACAAACATATAAATGATCTTTGTAGATTGAGATATTATTTGTGTAATCAGCGCTGAATGAATTTGCATCGTAGGAAGATGTCCAGACAGTTTCACCGTTACGGTTTATCTTCATCAGTAAAACATCTTTTGATTCATCATTACCGGTATATCCGGCAAGATACACATTTCCTTCCTGATCCATCGTCATAGAATGACCGTGTGCGTTTATGTTTGAACTGTTTCTGTAAACATTTATCCATTCGGTTTTTCCAACCGGGTTATATTTTATAGTAACACACTCGTACAACTTCTTATTGCTTGGATACTGTGACGAGCCGGTTATGTATGATTTACCGGCAGCATCAACTATTAGTCCGAAAGGTTCATCATTTCCATTTACCGCTCCATTATATCTTCTTTCCCAGATGATCTCTCCGGCGGAGGAATATTTTACTATTGCATAGTCCAGCTTGGTACCGTATCCATTGCTTCTGCCGGCAACAAAATAATTTCCATTGTTGTCTGTTTTTACAAAACTTCCGTAACTCTCACCGCTTTGATCCCCACTGTAAAAAGAGACATGGTCCTGTCTCATCTGTGCAAAACAGTTACAAGCCAACAGTAAAAATACAAAACAAATTAATTTTGAATTTTTCATTCCGGTAAAATTTTAGTTAGAAAAATTAATAAAAGGGGAGACCAGAGTCTTCACACTTTGAGTTATGAAAAAGTACAATAAAAATGTCGGGGTGAAGATTTTCATAAGCTCTCCCTTATGTTTTTATTAAACTTAAACACTTTGATTTTAAATAGCAACAGTCAGGGGACAGTTCAATTTCACAGTGTAAACTTTATCAAGCAAGAGTGAAGTATATCTCTCATTTCAATATTTATTTTTCAATAATTCTTTACGAGCTTACCGGAATAAATTAAACATTCCATACAATGAACTACTTTGCAGCTTTCCTGAGAGGTATCAATGTGGGCGGAAACAAGCTTATCAAAATGGAAGACCTTAAGACGGCATTCGAAATGGCGGGATTAAAAAAAATTGTTACGGTTCTTGCCAGCGGAAATGTTTTATTTGAATCAAATGAAACCAGCACCGTAGTGCTTACTAAGTTGATCGAAGATCATCTCTTCAAAACATTTAAAAAAGAGATCAGCGTTGTCGTCCGGAGTATTGACGAGCTCAAAGCGATCGCGGCGACAGATCCTTTCGGAAAGATAAATGTAACTCCGCAGACCAGATTGTATGTAACATTCTTTTATGAAAAGCCAAAGACTAAACTTAAACTGCCTGACGGAAATTTTAAAATAATAAGCCAGACTGATAAAGAACTCTGCAGTGTGTTGACTGTCACTCCGCAAAAAAATACGACCGACCTTATGGTGGTGATCGATAAGGAGTTCGGTAAGAAAGTCACTACACGAAACTGGAACACTATCACCAGAATATTAAAAAAATATCTTTAAGCTTTCATTAACAATCATGAAAGTTGCTTCAATCTTCCTTTCTTCAGTTTTGTTTTAAAGGTCCGAAAGGAATCTTCCCCGCTTATGCTTATCCTTTTTATTTCGTAAAAATCAGTTATAGGAAACTTATTTATACGATTGCCAATACGGAATGCAAGCAGAATGTTCATCTCTTTCATCATGGATTTCATTGTGGCTAAAGCTGACGGATCTTTTGGTCTGCCGCCATAGGGATATGCAAATACGGGTGAGTAGATAATACCGGCATCATTCATTGCCTGTAAATTTTTTTTTAGATCAATTTTAATTTCTACGGCAGATGCATTCTTGTAGTTAAAATGTGAATGGGAGTGTAATGCGTATTCAATAATTTCACGATCAGTTGAATTTATCTGCTGCGCGGACATAACAGCCGCAGCGTTTTCATCCCAGTTGCTTGCATTTCCAATGTATTGCGTCGGTAAAAAAACTGTCGCCTTAAGATCATATTTTTTTAATAATGGAAATGCGAACTCAAGATTGTTAACATAGCCGTCATCGAATGTTATAAGAATGGGCTTTTCCGGAAGCGGAACATTTTTGTAAACATGAGCCGTCAGCTCTTCTGCTGTGACAGGTGAGTAACTCTGTGAACTTATAAAATTAAACTGCTCTTCAAGCTGCGATATACTTACAGTCATGTCGTTGCATACACTTTCCGAAACTTTATGATAAAGCAGAACAGGCAGACCTTTAACTGAGGGTACTATGACACTATACTGATAAAGAAGAAAGATCACGATTGCAATAATAGTTACAATGATCCAGATCATAATTGCTTATCCGTTGTTAATTCCTTGAGCTTGGCAAGCTTTATGACGGGATAAAATGCTGAGCATAATGACCAGATGAAGCCCGGGTATCCGTTTAAAAAATTCAGATGAAGAAAGTAGGTTTGAAAAAACTGAATAGGAAATCTTATAGCAATCTCGAAAGTGTTTGTTCGCCTGCCTTTGCTCTTCAGATCCTGCGCGGCAAGGGATGTGTAATGATTAAATTTTTTAAAGTATTCGTTGAGATCCGCATAGCTGTAATGCAGGATATGATTTTCAAGTGAGCCCGCTTCTCCCTTCAGTTCAACATCTTCATGAACTTTGGAAGAGTTATAGTCTCCGTATTTTTTATTAAATAATCTGAGGTGGGGCATTTTATATTCACGTCCGTATCGCATTACCCTTCCCATGAATACCAGTGTAATCGGTACATTGAAACCATTCGGTTCTGTGCATACAAGCTTTGCGGAAATTTCGTTTTTTAATTCGTCTGTCACAACTTCATCCGAATCAACTATCATAACCCAATCATTTGAGGACTGAGCCACGCCGTATGATTTTTGTTCACCAAAACCCTGAAGCTCCTTGTGAAATACTTTACAGCCAAACTTTTTCGCAATTTCAATTGTCCTGTCCTCGCTTCGGGAATCTATGATAATGATTTCATCCGCCCATCCGTAAATTGAATTCAGAGTTTTGTCAATAGTTCTTTCGCTGTTCTTTGTTAATGTTATTACGGAAAGTTTTGGAGGACCGGCATCTGTAACCTTCACAAAATTATTTTTGATTATAAAATTTATATTTCAAAAATATAAAGCAGGATTAAATTTATTTTTAAAATGATGTTTCAACATTATAAATTCAAATTACCTTTTCCTTCTCATAATGAAAATGGAAATTTAACATCGGTGAAAGCGAACTGCTTTCTTTGGCAATAATTTGAAACATTTTTAATAAATTGCGAACTCTTGATAAACCAAACTTCAATTTATATTATCACCGTGCGTTATTGCATGGAAAAAATCGTGAATAATATTTTTGACCTCGGGTCTGTTCCTGACTTCCTTCTACCCGCATTGATTACAAAACCTTTCTTCAAATCATTGCTGCAATTTTTACAGATCATAAGTCCGGTCTCTAAAACGGATCGTCTGAGTTTTCTGTCTTCTTAGTCGCGGACTCACCGATATCTTTTCCGTCGGTTTCGACAAACTTCTTTATTACTTCAATATTTTCAAGTATGAGTTTTGCCTTTGCAACTCCGAAGCTGAAAGTAAATTTACTTTCTGGGTTCAGGCAAAGCACCTGGTTTCCTTTAAAATCCTGTATCTCTGGCATGATTAATTTATTTAAGTTAGTAATTATTATAATTGAATTTGTAATTGTCCGGGTTGGATATGTAAGAATATGCTTCATCAACTATTCTTTTAAGGTTTGCTCTTACTGATTTCTTATCGCTGCATTTATAATTTTTATCAAAGAATTTCCATCCTTTTTTTTCATGTCCAAGAATTTTTTGCTGAATTAAAAACGCTTCATAATATGTATCTATGCCGCTGTTGTCTGCACACTCATCAAACCTTCCCTCGAATTCATTTATAAGGTGAAGATCATCGCTTCCATCTGTATCAAGCTCTTTAAGAGCTTTACTTTTGCTCATATCCTTCTCAAGTATCAGCATTCCGTTTTCATATCTCATTGTAAAGGCATACCCGGCGCCCATTACGGCAGGACTTAACCTTACGTAGGAAAGAATTTTTGGAACCTCGTCTTTGGTCTGAACAATTTCAGCGTTATGAATTTCCAGTGGTTTAATTTTTTTCAATGTAAAATCAAAGATCAGGAACATATTGTAATCATACATCGTCGCTCCCGATCCGAGATCAAGCATCAGCTCTTTACTACCGTCATCATTCAGATCAATTAAAGAATCCCAATTGTATCTTGTGTAAAAGCTGTCATTGTAAAAAACAGAATTATTATACTTATCAAAGATCTCAAGACTGCCGGTAAAGAACCTGTTGTCATTTGCCGTGAGAACAAATTTATATGAGGCAACATCAATTTCTTTTTCAAACAAGCTGTCTGTCTGAGCAAACGCGTCAGTACCTGTACTTAAAAAAAATAAAATTATAAAAAAAAATATTCTCACCTAAATGCATTTTAAGATTTATAACAATCTGATAATCTGAGATCTAATCGAGCGTGTAGTAATCCGCTCCCTGATAGTAACCTGTCCTTTGCTTATCTATCTGCATAAGTAAATCATTAAGAACCGAGCTTGCGCCCAATCTGTACAGCTCGGGTGTAAGCCAGGCTTCGCCTAAAGTTTCTTTAACAAGAACCAGGTATGCTATGGCATCCTTTGCTGTCTTAATTCCTCCAGCGGGTTTCATACCGATCCTGATTCCTGTCTCGTTGTAATAATCACGGATCGCTTCAAGCATTACAAGTGTAACCGGTAATGTTGCAGCGGGCTGAACTTTCCCGGTGGAGGTCTTAATGAAGTCGCCGCCTGCCATCATTGCGATCATGCTTGCCTTGCGTACATTGTCAAAAGTTTCGAGTTCGCCGGTTTCAAGGATCACTTTAAGATGAACCTGCTGATCAACTCCGTGCTTCTCACTGTACTCAGTTGCTGAGCTGATACAGGTTTCCTTGATCTGTTTTATCTCATTGTAAACAAAATCATAATCGCCCGAAAGGAATTCACCCCTTGAAATTACCATGTCAATTTCATCCGCTCCGTCCTTTATGCATCTCTGAACATCCTCGATCTTTAATTTCAACGGATATTGTCCTGACGGAAATGCGGTCGCAACAGAAGCCAGGTGAACACCTGAATCAGCAACAGCTCTCTTTGCAAACTTGATCATATTCGGATAAACACATACAGCGGCGACATGTGGGATAGTATCATCACCCGGTTTCGGATGGATCGCCTTCTGGCACATGGCATAAACCTTTCCTTCTGAATCCTTACCTTCGAGCGTCGTAAGGTCAATTATCGAAATTGCAGTTTTTAATGCCCACATCTTACTTTCGGTTTTGATGCTTCGTGAAGCGAGCGATGCTGCTCTTTCTTTTGCTCCGATCTCATCTACTGAGAGATTGAAGTTGTTCAGGAATGATTTAAAGTTCATAAGAATTTAAGAAAATTTAGTAATGTTAACTTTTTTCAAAAAATATGTTGTCGGTTAGCTGAGATATTGATCTCAGTTAGTGCTTTAAAAAATAAACCCCTGCATAAAAATAATAATTCTATAAGTATTCTCATAGGAAGTTCAAATAGTTCAGAATTTCTTTATCCTGTTAACGATCTCTTTAATTTTTTTCGCCATTTCATCCTCGGTAAGTTCATCTGTCGGTTTAACGGCAGGAATAAATTCCTCTTCAGATTTATTGTCGGTAACAGGAAGTTGTTCCTCAATTGTTTCCGGCTTTTCAATTACAGACACTACGGCAACGGATGCTGAAGCATTTTCTTCAGATAAAACTTCCGTGGATTCTTCAGTTTGAACGACCTTAGTCTCTTCAACATCTTCAGCAACGACAGAATCCTTCATTGGTTCAAACTTATAAACATTCACTGACAGCGGCGGTAAAGTAACACGAACAGAATTTGTAAACTCAAATCTTAATTCATCCGTAGACCAAACTCCACCATAGTTACCTGTACCGCTTCCTCCATATTCTTCCGCGTTACTGTTCATTATCTCTTTATAGAATCCTTTCTCGGGAACACCGAGCAGATATTTCTCACGGATAACCGGTGTCATATTGAACGTAAATAAAAGCGTTTCACTTTTGTCGTGATTGTATCTGACAAATGCGATCACACTGTTATCCGAATCAGAAAAATCTATCCATTGAAAACCCTTGCTTTCAAAATCAACTTCATAAAACGCAGAATGCTCACAGTACAGCTTTCCGAATTCTTTAAAGTAAAGATGAAATTTTTTATTGAATTCATATTCAAGCACGTTCCAGTCAAGTGATGCTTCGGAGTTCCATTCATTGTACTGAGCAATGTCGTTACCCATGAAGTTTAATTTCTTCCCCGGATGTGCGAACATGTATCCGTAAAGAAGCCTGGCGTTTGCAAACTTCTGCCATTGGTCACCGGGCATTTTTTCGATCACTGTTTTTTTAAGATGAACTACTTCATCATGTGACAGCGGCAACAGGAATTTTTCACTGAACGCATACCAGATCGAGAACGTCAGCTTTCCGTGATGAAATTTTCTGAAAACAGGATCCATCGCAAAGTAAGCAAGTGTATCATGCATCCATCCCATGTTCCATTTCATATCGAACCCTAATCCGCCCAGATGAACCGGAGCGGTCACCCCCGGCCATGCCGATGATTCTTCAGCTATGACCATTATTCCCTTATGTTTTTTGTGTAATGTTTCATTAAGCTTTTTCAGAAAGGCGACAGCTTCGAGGTTCTCATTTCCACCGTGAATATTCGGCATCCACTCACCTTCATTCCTTGAATAATCCAGGTAAAGCATCGAAGCGACCGCGTCAACTCTCAGACCGTCGATATGATATTTATCAAACCAGAAGAGAGCATTTGAGATAAGGAAATTCATCACTTCATTCTTTCCGTAATCAAAAACATGCGTGCCCCATTCTTTATGAAAACCCTTTGCAGGATTTTCATAAGCATAAATTTCCTTCCCGTCAAAATTCCCGAATCCGTGTACATCCGTAGGAAAATGTGACGGCACCCAATCCAGTATCACGCCGATATTATTCTGATGACAATGATCAATGAAGTACATAAAATCTTCCGGGCTCCCGTAACGGCTTGAAGGCGCAAAATAATTTATGACCTGATATCCCCACGAAATGTCAAGCGGATGTTCCATTACCGGCAAAAGTTCAATATGCGTGTAATGCATATCCTTAGCATAGTCTACAAGTTCATGTGCAAGCTGCCTGTAACTTTTATAGCCCCATTCGTTTTTATGTTCCTCATTCTCAAAATCCTTTTTCCATGAACCCGCATGAACTTCATATATTGAAACCGGGTTTTTTTTAAATCCCGGATTTGCTGCGGATGAATTTCTTCTCTTGATCATCCATTCATCATCATTCCATTTATGTTTATTCAATGTGTGAACGATAGAAGCGGTACCCGGTCTGAGCTCAGCACGCAACGCATAAGGATCAGATTTAAAAATTACTTCACCTGATCCGGATTTCACAGCGTACTTATACATCTCACCTTCACCGATACCGGGAATAAAGAGATCCCAATATCCTGAAGCGTTTACACGGCTCAGATTATTATCATCGGGATTCCAGTTATTAAATTCTCCTACAACGCTGACACTTTTAGCGTTCGGAGCCCACACAGTAAACTGAACTCCTGACTTCTTTTTTGTATGCTTAAATTTCGATCCAAGTTTCTCATAGCTTTTAAAATGATTTCCTTCTCCCAAAAGATGCAGATCAAGATCACTAAGTGAAGAAGATGTTTTTGTATTTTTAGATTTGCCTTTTTTAGGTTTTTCTTTAAGAGATAATTTATCTTTTTTTGACATCAGAAGAATTTATTTTCAAAATCAATAAAAGATTTCAAATTATAAATTCAATTATTCTATTTGCGATTAAGAAGTACTGACTTCCGTAGTTGGTTTAAATCCAATTCACACGGGGATCAGGTTAATTGATATGAAAAGGTTAGTACATGGAGGTTTCATTACTGTCATTCAAATGTAGTTGCAAACGTCAATACGTTGATACGAATCTATAAATTAGTATCACAAAAAAATTATTTAATTATTTATCACTACAATAATATGTTGAAAAAAATATTGAGTACAGAGATATTTTTCGGTAGAAAGAAGTTGAATGATAATTAATTAATTTCTATTTCCGCACTGACAATTCAATCATATAAAGAAAGCTGTCATGCAAACACATGACAGCTTTCTTAATTTTTTTGATCACTTAATCTAAATAAAACTCTTAATTGGTTTTTGTTTCCTTCTTCTTAAGCTCCATCAGATATTTCTGAATTATTGCTTCATAATCTTCTGTATAGCCCTCTTTCTGAAGTTTTAAGAAGTCTTCTTTCAAAGCATTAAATGAATTTGGTCCCTGCAGTATAATTTCCGGAGGTGAGTTTCTTACAATGGTTTCACCCGGGCGCGATTCCCTCTTCTGTTCAAAATCTTTTTCACGCTGTGAAAGCTGAGCATCAAGCATTCTCGAAAGTATTCTGTTTTGCTTTTCAATGAGTTTATCATCAAATCTATTTTGCTCAAGCTCTTTTACAATTTCCTGCATTTCCTTTTTCACCTGGTCAAGATCACCCAGGACTTTTTCACCTGTCTTCTCTTTTTCTTTCTTTAACTCTTCGTTCAATTCTTCAAGTGATTTCTGGATCTGCTGCTGCTCGAGGCTTAATCTCTGCATTTCATTTTTTTGCTCCTGCGACATTTCATTTGGATTTGTACCTGTACCGTCTTTGCCGGATTTACCGTTCATGCCCATTTTACCTGTCTTGCCGTTCATGCCCATTTGCTGCGCAATGATCTCGCCAAGCCGTCCCATAAGCTGTCCCATATTTCCTTCTCCGGGTTTTTTACCTTTGCCGCCTTTTCCATCCTTGCCGTCCTGCCCCATTTTGCCCATCATATCGCCCAGCATTTTTGCAGCATTATCAAGTGACTGCTTTGCAAGTCCCTGTTTGGAAGACGCATTATCTTTCTTTTCCTTACCAAGTTCTTTTCCTGCTTCATCCATTTTATTGAATGCGTTTCCAAGCTCGCTTCCCATCTCGGGTGTCATCTGCATTCCCATCTTTGTAGTGTTCATCAGATCATCAATGGTACTGGAAAGATCGTTTTGCAATGTCTGTTGCTGTTGCTGATTTTTTTGAAATTCCTGTTTCCCGGCTTCATCCATATCGTCGGTTTTATCCTTAAGCTCCTGCTGTCTCTTGCTTAATTCTTCAAGCTCCTTTTTTATATTCTTAAGCTTGTCCAATAATTTTTCATTCTGATCCTGCTTATCCATCATCTCTGACATTGCTTCCTTCATCTGTTCATTCATCTCTTTAAGATCTTCCATTATCTCTTCCTGTGTCTTTTCTGAATTTTGCTTTTGAGATTTCTGAAGCTGCTCGCTTGACTGCTGCATTTTATTCTCAGTGTTCTTCTGCTGCATCTTCTGCTGAAGTTTCTGAAGATCTTCCGCGCTCATCTGCTCCTTCATCTTGTTGATCTCGTCGATGAGCTTTTTAAGCTCTTCGTTGAATTCCTTTGTCTGCTCTTTGACCTCTTTTTGTTTTTCAGAAAGTTCATTCATTTTATTCTGATCCTGCTTATCGGTCTTCTCGGTTTCCTTTTTTAATTCGTCCTGTTTTTTTGCAATGTCATCAAGCTTCTCCGTCAGCTCACCAAACTTCTGCATGTTTTCGATCTTCTTCAAAAGCTCCATTGCCTTCTCCATATATTTCTTAAACGCCTCTTCATCGAACTTGAAGTTCTTCAGCGCTTCCTTCAGTTCATCCTGATTGTTCTTCTTCAGTGCTTCGCGTAATTTCTCAAGCATCTTCTGAAGCTCGGGTGAATTGATCTTGTTGAATTGTTTTTGAAGCTCCATATATTGTTCGATCGTTTTCTGATCAAGCTGGTTCTTCTGCTGCATTTCATTCATGTTCTGATCGAGCTGCTTCTGAGTCGAGTTCATATTATTCTGAAAATTCTCAACCTTCTGTTCAAGCTCTTTCTTTCTTTCCTCATTCAATGCAAGCTCTTCATTGTTCTGCGCCTGCTTTTTCAATTCTTCGATCTCCTTATTAAGATCCTGCATCTGCTCGTCAACCGTTTTAAGGTCTTCCTTCAACGCCTTTGTCATTTTATCTTTTTTCTTAAACAATTCGGCTGAAGATTTATTCTGAATTGTTCTTATATCTGAACGCGTTGTCTTTCCGGTATTGTCGGTGACTTCCATGAAATATTCAGCGTTCTCACCGGAGCGTAATCCGAGTTTAGAGATCACCCAAACATAAGGAACCTCAAGTGAAGTCGCGTTAAGATTCTTTACAGGAACATTCTCATAAACATAAACCGGAGCGGCACCATTGCCGGCAAGTGTTCTCAGCTTTCTGTAACCAAGAACCAGTTTTGAAAAACCATAATCATCTGATATAACGGCTCTGAGTAAAATCTCTTGTTCACCGGAAAGAATAAAATTTGACTGGGCAGGTTCAATAATGGAGATCTTCGGTGCTTCGTCATTGATGACCTTGACTGTATAAAGGGTGGAGTTTTTATTTTCCATGCCTTTTTCATCTTTCAGGACAAATTTGTAATTCCCACTTTGACTTATTACTGCGGAGCCTTTTGCACCGTCGCCATTGATCTCAAAATTAATTAAGCTGTTGTTAAGTAAAATTCCGGCTGAGGTCAGAACCTTGTTTGAAGTCAGCTCAAAATTAACCGTGCTTCCTTCAGGACAAAAAATATCACCTTCGTTTTCCTGAAGTACCTTGGAAGGAATGCCTGAAAATTCAGGTGGATGAATGGAGATCTTAAAACTTTTAACGATCGGATAATCCGAAACACTTATTCTGTATTCCTCAGACTTTATACCTTTATACTCGACAAAGTAGATCAGGTTTGTATTTGTATTGTCAATGACTGCTTTAAAATTTCCTTCAGGAGTTATTTTAATTTCAGTTGGATCTGACAATAGTTCATAGCCATCGGATGTAACCTGCTTTGTGAACAGTTCGATCTCATCCGGCTTGAAATTTTCTTTTGTGGAAATCACATCCACCGTCACATCGACTTTCTCACCTTTGGCAATTTCAACATCACCGGGAAGAATAATAAAATTTATCCCAAGATCATTGTTAAGATAATTAAAATTATAATTAACAATTCTTTTTACAGCGCCCTGCATATCCGATGGAAATATTGAAAATGAAATTACATATAAAAGCACTGCACTCAGAAAAACGATAATGGGCTTTTTTAATTTGCCAAAATCTACAACCGAATCTAGGTTAAGCTTATTCGCCTTCTCATTAGTATCATTAATGTCTGCCGAGATCAGCTCCCCTGAAAACACAGTTTCTTCCTTACCGGATGAATAGCTCTGATAAAGTGAAAGTGAATTGGAGAGACGGTCTTTTATATCACTGAAATTATCGCCGACCTTTTTTGAATACTGGATCAGACCCATTGGTTTGATGATTCCGGTTCTTCTGAAAAAATAGTTGGAAAGAAAGTAAACGGTTGTAGTGATCGATGTCGATAAGAAACTCCAGTAGAATATTTTTCTCACAGGTGAATTAAAATGGAAGACCGCTTCCAGAATAATAAGTACGAATGCAAGAGCTAGAAAAAAAATGAAGGTATATAATAAATTTTTGGTAAGACCGAATAGAAGTTCTTTCTTGTTGATTCCCGAAAGCTTTCTTTCAAAGGATTTGTAGATCGCGCCGGCTGAACCTGAAATATTCATAAAGGATTTTAATAGGTATAACTGAATTAATCGGATTTTGTTTCAGCTTTAACATAGGCATAGCTGTAAAAGTTATCAATGATAATTACCGCTTGGATTAATTTCAACCGGTTCTTATCTTGTTTTCAATATTAACTGAAGCATCAATTTTTTATTTTAAAAAAACAATTTTCCATCTAAACCATTTTGCCTCCTCCGGCATCTTAATATTGTAGCACACAAAAACAAAAATATGAGCAGTTCCCCTGCGGTATCATTAAATCTGATTGTAAAAAATCCCGACGAAGACGCTAATCTCGTGAAGAGCGCGATCGACGGCAGTCCGGACGCTTTCAAAGAACTGTTCATGAAGAATGTCTCAAAGGTCAATTCCTTGTGTCTGAGGATTTCCTGCGATACATTTGTTGCCGAAGAACTTACGCAGCAGGTCTTTATAAAAGCCTGGGAAAAGCTTAAGTCGTTTAAGTTTGAAAGCAAGTTCTCATCCTGGCTTCATTCAATCGCGGTCAATGAATTTCTTATGCATCTCCGGACGGAAAAAAGATGCAGTGAAAAAGTTGAGGAAATGAGAACAGAAAAAAACATTTCCGAAACAAAGGTTCGACACGATTCCAGGATCGATCTTGAAATCCGCGCTACCACACTGTACCAGCCTGTCTGCACCGTCCCACTTCACCGATTACTCATTGTTTCTCAGAAAAATTATCTTTAGTTTTCTGCCATAAATTTTTTTAATGTCTGAAATTACATACTACATCAAGATCTTTATCGCAATTATTGTATTAGTAAACCCTGTCGAAGGAATTCCTCTTTTTCTCAGTAAAACTCATACTAACTCCCGTGAGGAAAAAATTGCAATCGCAAAAAAAACTGCTTTCGCTGTTTTCATAATTCTTATAATTTCACTTTTCCTCGGAAGATATGTACTCGAACTCTTCGGAATAAGCATAGCATCATTCACTTTAGCCGGCGGAATAATAATATTTCTTATCTCCATTCAAATGGTCATCGGTAAAACCGACTCGGGTGAAAAAAGTCTCCCAGGTGATCAGACCGGAGCAAATGAAGATGTAGCAATTGTTCCATTGGCAACTCCGTTACTTGCAGGACCGGGAGCAATTAGCAGTGTTATCGTTTATGGCAGCCGGAGCCCGGGTTTATGGGAAGATCTGATCTTAAGTATTATAGTTATTGTTGTGGCTTTTGTTGTGTGGCTCGCTTTGAATGCATCAACACGAATGGAAAAAGCGCTGAATGAAACAGGTATAAAAGTTATGACCAAAATTTCCGGGCTGCTTGTGACTGCTATTGCAATCGAACTGATATTTTCTTCACTCCTAAAAATCGTACCTGCTCTGGCAAAATAATATTTAAGGATGATTCCTTGAATAATTCTTCAAAAATTCTAAGACGTATTCAAACGGTTCAGGCATGATTCTGGTATCTCCCGCAAAAGGATGATCAAGATCTAATATCAGTAATAGTACTATCGCATTGGTCATTACAAATAAGGCTGTCATGATTGACTGGATCTTAAGGCTCTTTGTTCCGAAAAATAATGAGAATCCAACCGAGGTAAGCGCGCCGAATATTATCACAGTCCATATTATCACAGGAATGTGACTCTGACTGCTCAAAATTCTCATCCTCCTGTAATCTGTGACATCGTTAAGCTTACTTATCGATTCCTGAAAATAAATTTTTTCCTTTTCACTTCTTAATGTATCAATGCTCATATATAACTGCCATATCTCTATGAGTTTTTCCTTAGTCTTTGGATTTGATTGATCAACTGCCAGCAATGGCCAGTCCTCATTGATAACTCCTTCCAAATATTCAAGAACTTTTTGTTTTATCTGCTTTTCACTTTCTTCAGGCAGTCCTTCACTGTTTAAAAAAATATCCTGAAGCATGATTGCTTCCTTATCACAATATTCCAGCGCAGAATCATACTCGTCCCAGGTTGCAAATACAACAAATGCGATTAATACCGCATAGATAAGACCTAAAGCATTAAATAGGAATCCTCCTACTTCGTGATTCTCACGGAAGATTTCCCAACCGATTTTTTTTCTTATAATTGTAAGAGCCAGAAGAGACAGCCCAGCACTTAGAACAAGTACAATCACAAAAAGCCAGAACGTATTCAGGCTTAGAATGGAATGGATCATCAAGGGAATTTATTTTTGAACATTTATCGAAGGTTCTTTGATTGGATCAGTATTGTTACCAAGTTCATTTCTCGCCTTAAGCTCGGCTGTTCTTTTCTTTTCCGCCTTTGTAATAAATGCCACCGAGATCATTATAAACAAAAGTGAGATCCAGTCTTCTGTACTCGGAAATTTTCCACCGAATGCAAAATAAAAAATCAGCGTTGCTGCCGTCCCCGCGATAAGGGATGTCAGACGGTTTACAAGCCCTGCAAACGTTGCAGTCCTGCCTTTAAACATAAAAATGAAAACTGAAAAAAACGCGACCGCTCCAAATGCCGTACCCGCCAGTATTGCCCAGCCCCACGATGCATTCTCGGTATTAAACGCGGATATGTAGTCAACGACCAGCTTTGTATTCCAGTTGAAAAGCTGTGGAGAAAAATATAAAATTATCCCGGCTATAAGCATTGTACCGGAAGCTGCGATCTGTTCAATTGTAAAAAATCCTTTGTTGTTTTGTTTTACTTTTTTACCACGTGTGTTCTTATAGTAATTCATAATATATATGCGGATGAAGTATGCCGTCACATAGCTTCCGAGTATAATGACCGCTGCAGTATTATAAATAAAATCAAATCCTCCGTCTTTACTCCAGAATATGTTTATCGCTACCGCCATTAATGCAAATGCCACCGCGTAGTTTTCTTCTTTGTAAACTTGCTTTTTTAAGATTCCTTTCTTTATCTGGATCGCATCAACCAATCTGCTGATTATAATTACGCTTCCTCTCATTATTACCATTGCAACCATTACCGAAATTGGAAGAGAATACATAAGTGTCGTTGTAGGTATTACAATGGCAGTACAGATCCCCGAAGGAATGATATACAGAAACTCCAATGGCATGTTAATCCCTAAAAACGTTGTCATGTTTTCAGACTGGAACTTATACCACTTCAATGAAAGTACTACCGACAAAGCAAATACACTTCCGCCAATTGTGCTGTATACGAGGTACTGCATGTCCAGCATTCCCGGAAAACCCAGCTTTGAACTTCCTAAAAAATATTTTACACTCACTCCTGTGATCACATAGAAAACAAAATATCCGATGCAAAGCTGTAAAAGCCTGCCGGTACTGCCTTCCTCGGTTTTCCACATCATCATAATTTCAATTTTTTTTAATTAATATAACATTTCTGATTTAATTTTCAACTATGAATATGCTACAGTAAAGTATCAAACCTGTGGTGCTCAATGCCTGGTGGTATATACCGCCTTTTCTGCCAAATGGTAAAGCGATCATGCATACCAGTGATGCCAGACAAAAATAGACCTGCTTTCCTTCAAGAAACAATATGTTCATCAAAAGAATAATTATTATAGCCGAAAAAAAGATCTGATGAACCTTCGTCTTCATTGTGATGATCTTAAAATATAACAGCCAGCCGATCAGGTAATTTATCAGATAAATAATTAATCCTGTGAGTAATAAGAACATGTCGTTACGCTGCAAAATTGTTTAAAGTTTATCAGAAAATTTCTGCAATATAATTCAAACTTGAAAAGTATTCCCGAATTGGTCCTGAAACGCAAGTTCACTGACACTTTTTCGCTTGGAAGAATTCCAGTCAATTGACGGACGCTTCATTTCCGGATCAACATAACCCATCCGGAAAATTGCCATCATTTCATATTCATCAGGAATTTTTAACATATCTGAAATTGCCTTCCAATTCTCCGGTATCTCTCCCGGTGTTGAAATGAACTGCATTCCCATCCCGATAGCCGTGGTACATAACCACAATGTCTGTATCACTGCACCCATTGAGATCACCGAATAAAATCCGGAAAGTTCTTCTTTTTTGTACTCATCTTTGGTCAAAAGTATTATAAACAACAGCGGCGAGGTCCCTACTAATTTTTCTTCATCATTGCCGAGTATTCTTGAAACTTTAAATTTGGATATTATTTTTCCGCCGGCTTCAGAAAAAATACTCTTTGCAAATGGCTTTAAGAATACCGGAAGATGATCAATGTGAATTCCATCTTTTGTTTTTTCCATTTCCTCTTCACTGAAACGAAAATATTTTCTGTACTGCTTCCAGAATCTGCCGTCGTCCATAAGACTGACCATCGAGTCACCCGCTATCTTCGCAATTTTTTTTATAATGCTTTCGTCTTCTGCAATTATAAATCTCCATGGCTGCGAATTAAAATGACTCGGTGAATGAGAAGCCATCCTGATCAAAAGTTCACTGTGCTCCTTTGATACTTTCTTCTCTGCAAATGCAGTGTTGGTAGTCCGCCGGTTTAAAATTGCTTCAAATAAATCCATGTGTTTTTAATTTTCAGTTTTCTTTCAGTCCTTTATTCTGTAGTGACCGGAAATTTTCCATTTGAATAACTTATCTTCATCCGCAATATGCCCGGGATCCGGATGATTATGTATCACTGTATAATTTTCGCTTACTTTAACATCCGAGACGATTCCTGTATGATCACTTATCCCATCTTCATTCATATCCCATACGATCACATCTCCCGGTAAAAAATTACCGTCATCAGGTTCATTCCAGTACTTTGAAAACCATACTTCGAGATTGATCACTCTCCTGTGATCAATGTTTGAATCAGGCTTCTTATTGTTCCATCTGGAAACCGGATAGTCTTTTTTGTGAGCCGTTACATCTTCATGTATTGCTTTTTGAAGATCAACAACACCGGCATTTCTCAGAGAGCGTATTATCACATCAGTGCAAACACCGGTTGACGGATCAAGATCGCCTCCGGGATAGATCTTTCTGTTTTTAAATTTTCCGTCTTCATATTCCAGAACGTAGTATCCCATTGTAAGATCGTATAAAGCATTTTCCTGCAGATTGGTTTTTGCTCCACTGAGTATTCGGTTTTGGTTATCGGTAAGCCTGATCTGTAATGTTGATGAGTCAATTTTAGCTGAATTTTTTTTAAATGTGGTAATGGGTTTTTCTGAGGTAAATGAGCATCCCGTTGAAAAGATAAATATCAGTAGAATAATGAGTGAGCAGCTTGACATTTTTTTTGATGGCGTGATAAGATTCTTTGTGTACTATGGTTCTTGTGGTGTTAATATTTTATCGCCCGAAGTCATCGTCTATTCTTATGATGTCATCTTCATCGGAAGGATTATCCGGATCAGAGTGTATCCAGATTTCAGCTACCACTCCCCAGTCGTCCAGTCCTACAAGCCGGTGCCGGGTTCCTAATTTCATTTCTACGGTTTCATTGTTTTTATAAATGTTCATTTTATCCGGCTGAATATCTGTGGGACTTAGGTAAATTCCAACCGGTCCGCTTACTACTTTCCATAATTCACTTCTTCGCTGATGTACCTGCCAGGATAATTTTTTCCCCGGCTCGACAACCAGTATCTTCGGACTTACATTTAATTTTGTAATATCAAACGGCAGTTCTACCCCTGAAAAATAACCTGATAGAAATTTGCTAAGACTCTCATTTGAAATTTTAAAAAATCCTCCCCATGGTCTGTTAAAATCTTCTCCGTCAATTTTTATATCTGCCGAAATCAGCTTATTCAGTATTTCCGTATGTATCTGCTCTTTTGTTTTCATTTTAAACCAATAAAATTAATTAAGATAATTTTTAAAAATTTTTTCCGATATAGTTTCTCCTATTGAGAATGCCGATGTTGCTGCAGGAGAAGGTGCGTTGCAGATATTTACCACTCTTTCGTTCTCAATGAACAAAAAATCATCGATTAGTTTTCCGTCCTTTGTGCATGCCTGAGCTCTTACTCCCGAGCCGCCGCTTTCGAGATCATCAACTGTAATTTTTGGAACAAGTCTCTGAAGCGATCTTACAAATTCTCTCTTGGAAAGAGACCTGTAAATTTCATATATACCAACTCTCCAGTATTTTGCAGCTATCTTATGGAAACCGCCGTAAGTAAGTGATTGAAATGCCTCCCGGATATTGAGATCACTCCTCTTATAACCTTCCTTTTTTAATGCAAGAACCGCATTTGGACCTGCCTCCACCACCCCGTCAATCCTTTTTGTAAAATGTACCCCGAGAAACGGAAAAAGAGGATCAGGTACGGGATAAATTAAATTTTTTATTAATTTCCTGCTGTCGTCTTTAAGCTTATAGTATTCTCCGCGAAAAGGAATTATCCTGAACCCTGTGTCCGCGTTTGTCATTGAAGCCAGTCTGTCTGAATAAAGTCCCGCACATACTATCACAACAGAAGACTTATATTTATTCTTTTTCGTAATTACTTCTACTTCATTCCCGCTTTGTATTATATCTTCTACTTCTTCATTAAAATTTATTTTACAATTTTTCTCTCTGATCTTTTTTCCGATAATTTCGGAAACATTTTTATAGTCGACTATCCCTGTCTGGGGAACCGCAATTCCCCTGATTCCTGTAGCATTCGGTTCTATCTCTCTGATCTCCTCGTTGGTGATGATCTTCGTTCCGGTAAGTCCGTTCTCAATTCCTCTTTCGTAAATTGTCTGCAAGGTGTCAAGTTCTTTTTCCTCTGTTGCAATTATGATCTTTCCGCAAATATCATACTTTATATCGTTCTCATTACAAAACTCAAGTAACATTTTATATCCTCTTACACAGTTGAGTGCTTTCAAACTTCCCGGCTTGTAGTAAATTCCTGAATGAATGACTCCGCTGTTATGCCCTGTCTGATGAACTGCAACTCCGGATTCCTTTTCTAATATACAAATACTCAGAGACGAATTCTTTTTTAGAAGCTGATAGGCAGTCGATAGACCAAGTATCCCGGCTCCAATTACTAAAACATCTGTTTTAGTCAATTTTAGTTATTTTCTTTTGTGTAATGTCAAAATACAAAACCTGAATTTGAAATACCGTAGAGTTAAAAACAAGAAAAGTGACATCTTAAACATCTATATAGAATGCCACTTTGCTTCAGTAGTTTTAATGATGATTCGTAATAAATTTACGTGCAAACTTCACTTATTTATTATTAGGACATTTGTCCTATGGCTATTTTTTTCTTTTTTGTGAATAAAATTCTTTATACAACTTAATATATTCTCTGCCAACTTTAAATATTTTCCGATAGTTGCCCAAGATCGGTTTATCAGTTAATTTAAGTTAAAAATTTAAAAAATAGTTTATAATAGAATACTAAGTCTTTACTTTTTGCGGCGCATTCTTTTGGGACCGAACCAAAGCCAGAATCCCGTCACTGTAAACGTAAAGAGTGAAAGTCCGACTATGGAAGTATAAACAAGCTTGAACTGTTCCTCATCCGTTTTGAAAAGATAATCTAGTATCGATCCGTCATGAATGTTCTCTATAAAATCTGAATTTCTTGTTTCAATATGCAGCAGCTTTCCAGTGGCACCATCGATCTGTATCCCCATATAATTATCAATGAAAACAAATTTTACCATCCCCTTGTCAGGTCTCATATCAATTCTTTCAAGTTCAAGAGAAAGATCCGGTGACACGGAGTCAAGAAGTATAGAGCAGGCATTTTTGTGAAGACTGTCTATCGGAAGCCATTCTTTCAGATCAGTTGATGTTCCTTCGTATGACTTTGGCAGGATCATTCCGTTTGAGTTCTTCTTCCAGCCGAGCAGCAGCCCCGTCAGTGATACAAAAACAAATACTACAAATAAACACATCCCAAGTGTCCTGTGTATCTTGCGGAACAGTCTGAGTGTCTTTGCCTGACTTCTTCGTTTTTCGTTTTCCATAAGAATATGAATTATAATTTTAATTTTTTTGGCATCGTTACAAGCAAATTTTAATACAACCAATAAATTTTATTCTATAAAAGCTATATTTTTTCAAAAATGAAAATTTTAAGCGTGTTCAGAATAATTAAACTTACTTTAAAAATTTTTTCTATTTAATTTAACCTTCAATTAAAAAAGATAAGGGATCTCAGAAATAAGACCCCTTACCGTATCAGTAATTTAAGAGAAAGGGGTTCCTTAAATTATCTAAGTCCCTAGATCCTTATTAAACAGATCCCTTAAAGTGTCAACGATTTACGGGAAAGGGAGTCCACAAACCGTTGACTTAGTCACGTCAAACTCACCATGAAGATCCTTGCAGAGCTCCATGGGATACAGTTACAACCTATAGGAAAGGGAGTCCATAAATTAGTAACTGTTAAAATCAGGGGTGTCAGTTTATGACACCTTTTTTTATTGGTAATTATCCGGTGAAAGCGTTTAGACCGTATCATTACCATTTAAATCAGAATCCTCCTCTTAATGTTAATACAGAATTTAAGCCCGGTGCACTTATTCCGGATGCAAAGTTTCTGTAATTTCTGTCGAGAATATTATTAATATCAAGCTGAAGCTGTATGTTTCTGTTAAACTGATATGCCGCGCTCATGTTCAATGTAAACCAGTTCGGCATTCCGTCCGGTGTCGCGTCAACAAAATTATCTTCTCCCGAAGGACTGTAATCTTTTTTCAGCTTCCAGGCATTATAGTTCACACTGAACTCTGTTTTGAATTTTGAAAGATTAACGACAACTGCGGATTTTCCGTAAAGCGGTGGAATGTGATCGTAAGGCAGATCAGTAGAATCAGTATGAACTCTTCCGTATGTATAGTTTAATGTGTTCGTAAGTGATAAGTAATTTGTTAGATCTGCATTAACACTCAATGACGTTCCCCAGATATGCCCCGACTGTGCATTTTGATTTGCCGTCACAAGTGCAGGGAAACCATCATATATGATTGTATCCATCCCGTTGAATTTAAACGGAAGTGTTACGATCGCGTCTTCTACCCATGTGTAATAACCAACTGCCTGGACCAGGACCTTGTTTGCAACGATCTTCGAAACTCCAAGCTCCGCACCGTATGTATACTCCGGTCCCAATTCAGGATTAGGTACTACCACACTTCCTAAAGTTGTTGCTGTTCCTTTGACTGTCTCAAATATTTTTGCAAGATCATCTACAACAGGAGCTCTGAATCCTCTTGTACCGTTAACATAAATTTTCCAGTCGCCTTTTGGTAAAAATGTAAAACCAAGATTACCGCTGATTGCGCTGCTGCTTTGTTCAATTCCATTTGGATAAAGCTGACCAAATTTGTAGAATGTTGTATCAATAAACTCAGCATTAAGCTTTACATTGGAATACCTGGCTCCGAAGGTCGCTAAAGCCATGCTGCTGAATTTCCAGCTATCCATGAAATATCCCGAGAATGTTTTCATGTCGCTGCCGCCGTCAGGGTATCTTGTGGATTGTGGTGTTTTTACTAACGTGTTGATATTTGTTCTGAATGCTGTTGATGTTACATCATTGTAGTTTCCTTCTATACCAAAACTAAGATTGTGCATTTTTACCTTCTTGTTGAAATCAACATTCATTGAGTAAACTTTTACTTTTTCAATTCTTGAAGTTTTTTGCGTAGCTCCGAAGTTTCTGTTATGACGGCTCTCTTCAATGTCCTGAAATGAAAGCAAAATTTTTGAATCATCATAAAACGCTTTAGTGTCTTTTAAATTAAGTTTGTATGAACCAAGCATTCTTTTTTCGGGTCCGTAATACCATTCAGCCGAAGTAAATTTACCGTTGAATCCGATAGAATTCAATCTGTCATATCTTGGAATATCATTTGTCTTTGAATACTGAAAGTTAAAAGTATGATTTACTTTGTCACTTTGTTTGAATAAGACCTTGCCCAGAATATCAAACTGATTATATCCCGTTGGATCCTGAAGGTAAACATTTTCATTTGCAATCATCGTATCAATATTGTTGATTCGCTGTGCAGTGAACTTTCTCAGCCATGCCTGATTCTTAACATCATTCGAACCAGATCTCAATGACTTAAAATCGGAGTACGTAAAGCTTCCGATAAATCCTATCTTCTCAGCAGCAAGATTAACATTAAAATGTCCTGTCTTTTCTTCGTTCGCAGAAGAATAGCGGACAAATGAATTGCCGTTATAATAACCTTTATTCGTGAGACTTAGGATCGGATCTTTTGTATAAAAAGATACGACTCCGCCCAATGCATCACTTCCGTAAACTGTAGAGCCGGCTCCGAATATAACTTCAGTTCTGCTTAACATATTTTCATCTATTCTTAAAATATTCTGCAGATGACCTGCGCGGAATATTGCATTGTTAAGTCTTACCCCGTCAATCATCAATAAAATTCTGCTCGCTTCGAAACCTCTTAATATAGGACTTCCGCCACCCTGCTGACTATACTGAACTGCAATGTTGCCAGTCTTCTCCAGAAGCTTTGCTGTGGTTGGAGCATTCATAAAGCTTATGTCACTGGCGTTTAATACTTCAATTTGTCTTGGAAGAAATTTTGAATTCTCGTCAAACTTATTTGCCGAAACTACTATCTCATCGGTTCTGTAGCTCTTATCTGTCAACTGAATTACAAAATTCATCAGCTCTATTGTCTGAAAGCTTATTGTCTGAGAGAGAAAATCCACCGAGCTCACAAGTATCTTTTCTTCACCGCTAAAAGCCGAAACATCTGCCTGACCAAGATCATTCGTGGTAGCGCTTATATTGCCTGCGGTTAACAGCGCGTTTTTTACCGGCGTAAGATCTGAACGGTCAATAACCGTAACTTTTTGTGAAAATGCAAATGCCGATATCAGCATAATTATGGTAAGTAGTGTAAATTTTTTCATAACAATAGTTTTAATTTTGAAAATGGGAAATCTGCGGTTACAAAATAAACAAAATTATAACCTGAACTAAAATATGTTATGAACTAACAGAGCATCTTGGTGTTGCGAAGGTCTTTCAGATAAGAGATATTGACGAATGTTGGATAAAGATTATTGCAGCATAACTTGGAATTGTATGAATATAAGTTACAGTAGCATGGATCTGTTATATAAAAATCTGATTTGTCATTGTTACTGCCTGAAAGATTATTCTTTTTGTTAACTATGGGATTGTGGATCTTGATTTGTGTGTCTTCGCTGTAAAGCTTTGATGTTGCATTGGAATTATCAGAATTAGTCGAAAATGTGGTCAGCTCGCCATGTAAGATCTGATACTCCTGCTCAGTGTATATGACTGATTGCACTCCTGTTTGCCCGGAAAATACGGGAAAACTGAAAAGGATCCCGATAAGCAAATTAATGCAGAACGATATTAATGTTTTATTTTTCAATTTAGACTTGGCAAAGTTATGCTTACAGCAAATTAAATTCAAGTCCTTGTATAAAACTTTTGGAAATTTTCCATATCTTACAGGCAATAGTATTGGTTTCACAGCTCCATAAGACAATGATCTCCTTTGTCACCTTCTTTAAAAAATTTCCAAGTACTTTATGTTTGTCCTTAACTGACTTGAAGAAAAAAGCTTAAACGTTTACGTTTGATTAAATTTAACTCCAACATACACATAGCTTATTAAGCTTGCACATCATTTCTGAAAATTTTTTTTAACTCTAATTTACTATGAAGACGGAAACCAAAGCAAAGATTTCTGCGAATGCAAATCTTCTTAAGACTACCGGCAACGGGCACAAGTCCAACGGCTCATTAAAGAAAGCTGCCTGGAATTATTCAAAATCTATTGAAGATCCGAAGCATATAAAATTAAAACCGCAGTATGATCTTTTCATTGGCGGTAAATGGGTAAAGACAAAAAAATATTTCGATACGGTAAATCCTTCTAATGAAGAGGTGATCGCAAAGGTGGCTTACGCTAATGCTGAGGATGTGAATAAGGCTGTATCTGCGGCTGATAAAGCTTATACAAATGTCTGGAGTAAAATTTCCGCCAAAGACAGAGGCAAGTATATTTTCAGGATCGCAAGGATACTTCAGGAGAAAGCACGCGAGTTTGCTGTGATTGAATCTATGGACGGAGGCAAGCCTGTAAAGGAATCAAAGGGTGTCGATGTTCCCCTTGCGCTCGCTCACTTTTTTTATTACGCAGGCTGGGCTGATAAACTTGATTATGCTTTTCCTAATCGGAAAGTCTCGCCTATCGGTGTGGCAGGTCAGATCATTCCATGGAATTTTCCTCTGCTTATGGCTGCGTGGAAAATCGCTCCGGCTCTTGCTTGCGGAAATACAGTTGTTATTAAATCCGCGGAAACAACACCGCTTACTTTATATAAGCTCGCCGAAGTCATCGAAGAAGCTGAATTACCTGAGGGCGTTGTAAATATAATTTCAGGGGACGGCGCAACAGGCGCAGCAATTGTTGGTCATCCGAAGACAATGAAGATCGCGTTTACGGGTTCGACCGAAGTCGGCAAAATGATTATGCGGCAGACTGCGGGCACTGATAAAAAGCTCACTCTTGAACTCGGGGGAAAGGCAGCCAACATTATTTTTGAAGACGCTCCTCTTGATGCCGCTATCGAAGGCATCATTAACGGAATTTATTTTAATCAGGGGCACGTATGCTGCGCAGGATCACGTTTGCTTGTTCAGGAAAGCGTAAAAGATATTGTTATAAAAAAACTTAAGCACAGAATGAATACTCTTCGTGTCGGTGATCCGCTTGATAAAAACACAGATGTCGGAGCGATCAATTCGAGGATGCAGCTTGACAGAATAAACGAGCTTGTTACTTCAGGCATCAGTGAAGGGGCAACTATGTTTCAGACAGAATGTACCCTACCACAGCGGGGATACTGGTTCAAGCCGACATTCTTCAGTGACGTTGCTCAGTCAAACAGGATCGCCAATGAAGAAATATTCGGACCGGTGCTTTCTATATTAACTTTCAGGACACCTGCTGAGGCAATTGAAAAAGCGAATAACACTTTTTACGGATTGTCGGCAGGTGTCTGGACCGACAAAGGTTCGAAGATATTTAAAACTTTGAGTAAGCTGAGAGCCGGTGTTGTCTGGTCAAATACCTTTAATAAATTCAATCCCGCCTCACCATTCGGAGGATATAAAGAAAGCGGCTTTGGAAGAGAAGGTGGAAGGCATGGACTTGAAGCATACATTAAGTAAGCTGTAAATTTTAAATTGTAAATTTGAATGCCCGCTGTTTGAAATTATGGAGCTTGCATTTTTACAACCATCAAATCAAAATAAGTTAACCTATTTATCAGATCACAATTGTCCGAAACTATTATTCGTGTTAAAAACCTTGTAAAAAAATATGAAGAGCTCACTGCTGTCGATGGTATCAGCTTTGAAGTTTCAAAAGGGGAGATCTTCGGACTGCTTGGACCCAACGGCGCGGGGAAGACGACCACTCTTGAGATCATGGAAACGCTGCGGGACAAAACAAGCGGCGAGGTTATAATTGACGGACTTTCAGTGGACACAAACCAGCAGGAGATCAAAAGAATCATCGGAGTTCAGCTTCAGGCTGCAGGATATTATCCTAATCTGAATCTGACTGAGCTTATAGAATTATTTGCGGGCTTATACAATTTAAACGTTAAGCCGATGGATATGCTGAAACTGGTTGACCTTGAAGAAAAAGCAAAAGCAAAATTCAAAGAACTTTCCGGCGGTCAGAAACAACGCTTCTCAATTTGTACAACACTTATCAATGAGCCAAAGGTGATCTTTCTCGATGAACCCACGACCGGACTGGATCCGCAGGCACGAAGAAATTTGTGGGATCTCATTAAAAAGATAAAGGACGGCGGTGCGACAATTATGCTTACAACACATTATATGGATGAAGCGGAAATTCTCTGCGACAGGGTCGGCATCATTGACAAAGGAAAGATCATCTCAATTGATACTCCGGATAATCTGATCGATGCATTGGTAACAAGCGGCTTCGAAAGACCAAAGCAGGTAAAACTTGCGACGCTTGAAGACGTTTTCCTGAACCTTACAGGGAAAGAGCTTAGAGAGAGTTAATTAGTTAGTATAAACTTTTAACTTTCAACTTTTAACTTTCAACTTTTAACTTTCAACTTTTAACTTTCAACTTTTAACTTTCAACTTTTAACTTTCAACTTTTAACTTTCAACTTTCAACTTTCAACTTTCAACTTTCAACTTTCAACTTTTAACTTTCAATGAAGTACAGTCAGTTCAGGGCAATGTTAGCAATTACGAAGGCAAGCCTGCGTTCAATCGTCCGCAACCCCTCTGCTGTTGTATTCAATCTTATCTTTCCTCTTATATTTATAATAGTATTCGGGTTTATCAGCGGCGGCAGATTTAAAATTGATGTCGCGCTGGAAAAAGGTTCAGACATAAGTAATTTAGTTTATGATAGCCTTGAAAAGACCGGCTCGGTTAATTTTATAAAGAACTTATCTCAAAGTGAAATTATATCCGAACTTGAAAAGGGAAGGATAGACGCTGTCGTCAGCATTCGTAAAAATGAAAAGGGCACGATCGTAATTGACCTTAAAACAACAATGGCTTCACCCGAACGCGGAAATATTTTCAAGATGATGATGAACGACGTCATTGATAAACAAAACCTTGTGATCGCCAAAAGTGATATTCCGTTTGCGGAACTCAAAGAGCAGGTTGTCGAAGGACGAAAATTCAAAACAATTGATTTTATTTTACCGGGGCAGCTTGGTTTTTCGCTGCTCAGCGCAGGCGTTTTCGGAACCGCGTTCGTATTCATCAGTCTTAAGCAGACACTTGTCATCAAAAGATTTTTTGCAACTCCTGTACGGAAATCCTACATCGTCATTGGGGAATCTGTAAGCAGACTGATCTTTTCAATGTGCAGCGCGGTGATAATTATTCTGATCGGTACATTTTTTTTCGGATTCACACTTGTCAACGGAGCAGTAACATTTTTTAATATGCTCATCATGTCACTGATCGCGCTAACTGTATTTCTCGGATTCGGATTTGTTGTCTCGGGTATTGCGAAGAATGAAAGCGCTGTTCCGCCCATAGCCAACCTGATAGCGCTGCCACAGTTTCTTCTTGCCGGAACATTCTTTCCCATATCAAATTTTCCCGACTGGCTACAACCTGTCAGCAGGATGCTTCCTCTGACCTATCTTAATGAAGCTCTCAGAAAAATTTCATTTGAAGGCGCGAATATTTTCGATGTCTGGTATGAGATACTTATTCTGCTTATCTGGGGCGTTGTGATCTATGCGATCGCTGTTAAGGTTTTTAAGTGGGAATGATGCTGATTTGGGATTTTAGATTTTTGGTTGAGATCAATGCTCCATTACTTTCTTCCGGGAATTTAATACTTCGGTCTGAACTTCCACGGCTCTGTCTTACCGACAATAAAGCTGTCCTTTTCTTTTTCGACCGCGTCGATAACACCATTCCCGATTTCAGTTTTGGTAAGCCACCGCGCTTTTTCATCTTCAACTACAAACCCAAGTATGATCTTCCGGTAAATAAGATTTACAAATCTTTCAAATGTTTTTTCAATTTCAGGAAATTCAAGGGAAGGGTCGGCGTACTCGCATCCGAGCACGTGAAAGAATTTACATTTGATGTTCTGATTGTTAAGAATCTCAGCGATGATGTACGGAGCTTCTGGAGCTGATGAATGGATCCAGTTAACGCACGATTCAATTTTGCCGTAGTGCTCAATAGCCAAATTTATTTTCTGTTCGAGCCTTTGATAATCTGAGTAATCAACACGCAAAGGATTTATAAATCCGTATTCGTCTTTTTTAGTGATCAGTTCATCAATTCCCTGCTGATTTCTCGCAATGACAGAAACCGTCGATCCGTGCTGTGCATAATAAAGACTTACATCTTTAAGCATTCCGGTACCGCCGGTGATAAGTGTGTGAGGCATATTTTAATCATAACTATTATTCTGATTATTTCTTTATCAATTTACAAGTTTCAAGTTACAAGTTTGACGTTGTCTCGTTTCACATTTCACATTTCACATTTCACGTTTCACATTTCACGTTTCACATTTCACGTTTCACATTTCACGTTTCACATTTCACGTTTCACATTTCACATTTCACGTTTCACGTTTCACATTTCACGTTTCACATTTCACATTTCACGTTTCACATTTCACGTTTCACATTTCACGTTTCACATTTCACGTTTCACGTTTCACATTTCACGTTTCACATTTCACGTTT
>JAWXBH010000065.1:0-21951 GCA_034439935.1 bacterium | reverse complement strand
GTATTTATTTTTATTGCTAAGCTTGTATACATACATACCAGAAGGAAAATTTTCAGAATTAAAATTAATTTCGTATTTACCAATGTTTTTAACTTCTCCGAACAATTTATAAATCTTCTTGCCGAGAAGTGAATAAACCTCTAATTCGTAATAATCCTTTTTCAATATATCAAATTTTATTATCGTGGAGCTATTGAAAGGATTTGGATAGTTTTGATAAAGAACAAATTCCTTCGGAATAATAGTGTTTTGATTTATAATTCCGACTGGAGCAATCTCTAATACTGAATCTGTCCTTATTGCGTAAAAATTTGCTTTTGGAATAGTATCATAATATGTGGATCCAAAGAAGATGAAATCATTATCATTATTTTTTTCAATTGATGTAAGTAATGTAAATTCTGATTTGTGTAAAATTTTCCACCTAATTGGATTTCCCAAAGAATCCGACATTAATATTCTTGTATATGAATCACCACCTTCCTTTATTTCAGTGCAAAACAAATAATTGTTATTTAAAAGAATTTCCATATCTCTAACTGCTTCATAAGTAGTGGGACTTAAACCCATTAACAGAAATGTTTGGTATCTTCTGCCACTGGAATCAATTTTTGTAATATGTCTTTGTCCAACAATTGTATAATTATTTTCAGTCTTTTGAAAAGTAACTCCATCCGCTCCGGTATAATCCTTTTCCCAAATTGTATTTCCACTGGTATCTGTTCTGATGATGTTTAGCTTAAGCGAATCATTGAAAAAATTAGATTTTCTACCAACAGCAATATAGCCACCATTTATTGCTTCTTCGATGTGATGCAAAGATCTTCTGTCAGTGGTTGGAAAGATTTTCTGCCATATAACATTTCCAATAGAATCAAATTTAATCATCAAAGATGAATCTATGTCATAAGTCCCACAGCCGATATAAAAATTATCAATGGTTTTGTGAATATCATTAATTCTTCTGAAAACACTTAGCAAGGGTACATTCACCAAAATATTTCCATCTGCATCTAATTTAAGGAAGCGAGCCAGATCACCACTGACTACACATCCGCCACCCGGAGTCGCAGCAACTGTGAATGCAAATCCTGTTCCAGATCCGATTAACTTCGACCATAATTTCTGACCATATTGATTGATTTTTATAACATAAAAACCCGGTGGATATGAACTACCAGCGGCACCACCAGCTAAGTAATAATTCCCATCGGTTGAAGCACAAATGTCATATCCTACATCATCATCATCAAAAGGACCAGGGTAATATCTTTGCCATAAGTAAGACTGAGCAAAGCAATCGGAGAAAAGTAATATTGTAAGGGTAATGTAAATATATGTTTTCATAAATTCTTGATTTAAGTTACAATGAACATACTACTTCGTTATCACATTTTCAATTGAACAGATAGTAGTTTTAACGTGGAACACCCTCTCCGTAATCTTACCCGGTTGGGAGTAGATTTATACCTGCTAGGTACAAGCCTCCGGGCTGAATGTTGTTTTATAAGTTTTGAAAAAGACAGAGTAATTGTTTTCACAAAACTATTAAATAAAAACAGTTCAGGATTTGAATTATTACAATATTTTATTGCAGATATAAAATTGAGAAATGGAATTTGAAAGAGATAAATTCTTTTCATTGTATTCTTCCTTGGGGAAATTAAAAAACATATTGGGGGGGTGCTGCTTTTACAAACTTAATAATGATTTTAAAAGTCAACCCTTCACAAAAAAGTTAAAAGTTAAAGGTTAAAAGTATGACGAGTGCGTTAGGTAAGAGTTTTGATTATAAAAAAATGCCTCACTTCATTCTCGACTCCGCTGTGTCCCCGCAAAAGAATATATCGTAATTTTGAATTTTAAAAAATCGCGGGAGACACAGCGGGGACGGGAAGGATATAAAAAAGGAGAAACAAATGAAAATATTTCTAATAAGAATGTTCATTGAATTCATTGTCCATATTAATATCTATTAAGGATTGTATTTCTTAACCTGTAATAGTATTTTTGACAAAAATTAATAGTAAAATATGAATCAGAAAAACTACAGGTTTATTTCAGTATTATTCTTACTGCTTGCGTGTTCCAATTTTTATGGATGCGGATATAATACGCTTGTTACAATGGATGAGCAGGTAACATCTGCATGGTCACAGGTGGAAAATCAATATCAGAGACGCGCGGATCTTATTCCGAATCTTGTAAGCACGGTTCAGGGTGCGGCAGATTTTGAAAAGAGTGTTCTTACTGAAGTCACCGACGCAAGAAGCCGTGTAGGGCAGATGAAACTTAATTCAGAAGATCTGAGCGATCCGCAAAAATTTCAGCAGTTTCAGCAGGCGCAGGATCAGCTATCAGGAGCCTTAACAAGACTGCTTGTTGTGTCTGAAAATTATCCTCAGCTGAAGTCCAATGAAAGCTTTTTACAACTTCAGTCACAACTTGAAGGGACGGAAAACAGGATTGCTGTCGAAAGAAAAAGATTCAATGAGACAGTTCAGAGTTTTAATACTGAAGTCAGAAGTTTTCCTTCATTGATAATGGCTAAGATCTTCGGATTTAAAGAAAAAGAATATTTCAAATCGGTTTCCGGAAGCGAAAAAGCACCTGATGTTAATTTCGATTTCAAAAAAAATGAAAAGAAGTAATTGGCAATGAGCAATGAGCAATGAGCAAGGAGCAATGAACAATGAGCAATGAGCAATGAACAATGAGTTGTAATAGTTGGGTGCAATTGATAATTTTTATGGAATTTATGAATATTAAACTGATTACGTATGACACAAAAAGAGAATGTGGTGAAGGAAAAATCATTTAGATTTGCTGTAAGAATAGTAAAGCTTTATCAATATTTATGTAAGGAAAAGCATGAATTTGTTCTTTCAAAACAAATTTTAAAAAGTGGTACTTCGATCGGAGCAAATATTGAAGAGGCCAATGGAGGAATTTCAAAAATGGATTTCTCTCATAAAATTTCAATATCGTATAAAGAAGCAAAGGAAACCGCTTACTGGTTGAGACTTTTAAAAGAAACAAATTTTATCGATGAGGATTTATTCAATTCATTGTTTAAAAATTGTGATGAAATTTGTAAAATTCTTTTCTCGATATTAAAGACAACACGAATTAAAAAATAAATTAATCATTGATCATTGTTCATTGATCATTGATAATTATTCATTAAAATCATTACTTAGACTTTGCAAGCTGTAATAATGGCAGGCGGATTCGGGACTAGGCTCAGACCTCTCACGAACAACATTCCCAAGCCGATGGTACCGATAGTGAACAAGCCGATCCTTGAGCACATCATAAATCTTCTTAAGACACATTCAATTAAAGATTATGTAGTGCTGCTTTTTTATATGCCCGACGTTATCCGCGATTATCTTGGTGACGGACGCAAGTTCGGTGTTAAGATAAGGTATATTGTACCGGATCAGGACTACGGCACTGCAGGAGCTGTTAAGCTTTCGGAAAAATATATTAAGGATAAGTTCATTGTTATCAGCGGTGATGTTCTTACGGATTTCAATCTTAGTTCAATTGAGGAATTTCATAATAAGAAAAAAACAATAGCAACGCTGTCATTATACAGTTCAAAGAATCCTCTTCAGTTTGGAATAGTTTTAACCAACAACGAGCACCGCATAGTTCGCTTCCTTGAGAAGCCTTCCTCATCGGAAGTATTTTCCGATACCATTAATACAGGCATTTATATTTTCAATAAAGAGATCTTTGATCATATACCTCCCGGCGAAAGCTTTGATTTTTCCCAGGACCTTTTCCCCTCATTATTAAAAAACAATATTCCGATCTACGGTTTCAAAACCAAAGGCTACTGGCGCGATGTCGGTAATCTCGAAGAGTATATTGAAGCGAACATGGATACGCTGCGAGGTAAGCTCAGCTATATTAAGGCTGCCGATGCAAAGGGAAATTGTATTTCCCGCTCGGCAAAGATCCATAAGTCAGCCAATATCGAACACAGCATAATTGGTGACGGCGTCATGATCGACAAAGATGCTTCGATAAAAAATTCAGTGATATGGAATAATGTCCAGATCAAAAGCGATTCAAAATTATTGTTTGATGTTGTAGGCAACAACTGTTTCATTGACATGGGCACGCGAATAAATGATTATGTTTTCATTGGCGATAATTGTTACATTGGAAAAAATGTCTTCATAAGCTCGAGCATAAAGATCTGGGATAATAAGGTCATCGAGAACAATGACAAGATCACCAGAAGCGTGATCTATGACGACAGATTTTTCAGCGACCTGTTCACCGACTCACGTATTACAGGTCTTTCAAATCTTCAGATCAATCCTGAATTCGGCGCGAAGCTGGGTTCGGTATATGCATCTTCAGTCGGTCAGGGTAACAAGATTATCATAGCAAGAGACAGTGATTATATTTCCAATATGATTAAGCGTTCGGTGTCGAGTGGTATAATGTCTGCAGGTGTGAATGTCATCGATGCGCAGGTTATTCCTATTCCGTTACTCAGGCAGGAATTAAAAAGCGGAGGCGGTGCCGGCGGAGTATTTGTAAGAAAGTCACCTTTCGACAAAAGAGCCACTGACATAATTTTCTTTGACAAGGACGGACGTGACCTTTCAAGCAATAAAACGAAAACTATCGAGAGAATTTTTTTCAGCGAAGAATACCGCAGAGCGGACTTTGATAAAGTGGGATCCTTCAAGTATCAGGAAAGGACAAATGAAAAATATACGAAACATTTTCTAAGTTGTCTTGACCTTCAGGCGGTCAGGAAAAAGAAATTTAAGATCGTTATAGATTATTCTTACGGGATCACTTCTACAATTTTCCCTAACATTCTCGGTGAATTCAATTGCGATGTTGTTTCACTTTCTGCACATCTGGATTCCGAAAAAGCTGTCCGCTCCATTGATGAACTTCATGCTTCAATTGACCACTTTTCTTATGTTGTAAAGTCGCTTCATTATGATATTGGTTTTATGATCGATGCCGGAGGCGAGAAGGTATGGCTTGCGACTTCAAGCGGCAAGCAGCTTGAAGGTGACAGGTTTCTTGTACTGGTGCTGAAAATGTTCTTAATTTCTAATGATGGCATTAAGAAAATTGCTGTGCCGGTTTCAGCGACCGGTGAGGTTGATCTTGTAGCCAATGAATTCGGTGTTGAGGTGTTGAGGGTGAAAGATACTCATTATTCAATGATGATGGCTTGCGATGATAACGATGTAAGCTTTGTCGGTGGTGTAAGAGGCGGATTTTTGTTTCCGGAGTTTCTGTATGCTACAGACGGAATGTTTTCGATAGCAAAGATACTTGAACTTATTGCAACAAGCAATCAGTCTATTGATGAACTTGATGAGAATACTCCAAAATTGTTTTTGCAGAAGCTGAACATAGAATGCTCGCGTGATGAGAAAGGAACTATCATGCGCAGATTCATGGAAGATACGATTGATTATAGACAGCAGCTTATTGACGGGGTGAGAGTATTTATTGATAAAGATACGGTCATACTCTGCATACCGGATAAGGACAGAAATTTTGTTCATCTGAATGTAGAGTCCACTACGGAAGCAAAGACTACTAAATATCTAAAACAATTTAAGAAAAAGATTGAAAGTTATATTGGCGCCTGAGATTAAATTAATTGCTGTAAGATCCGGAATTACCCTAAAGATTATTTATCAAAAAAGAAAAAAATTAAAATGAAAATAAGCGATATCCTTAATGAGAATATAATTTCGGTAGGAATGGAATGCGTGGATAAGGACGATGCAATAAATAAGATCATCGACCTTGCAAACAATTCCGGGCTAATGCTTAACATTGATAAAGTGAGAGACTGTGTTTTTGAACGTGAAAAACTTGTGTCAACAGGCGTGGGCAAAGGGTTTGCCATTCCTCACGGAAAGACTGATGAGATAAAAGACATAGTAGCCGCTTTCGCTGTTCTTAAGCAGCCAATTGATTTTGATTCTATTGATCTTGAACCGGTTAAGTTCATTTTTTTAATTGTAGGAAAAGAGAGCTTGCTGAATGCCCACATAAAGTTACTCAGCAGAATTTCAAGACTTATGAATAAAGATGATTTCAGAGAGAAGCTTGAGGATTCAAAAACTTCTGCGGAAGTATTGAAACTTTTCAGGGATGAAGAGCAGACTTATTTTGACGCGTAAAAATTTTACAGGATAATTTTACTTTTTCTGCAATAGAATTTTCTTCAGGTAATTACTTTATCTCACGTCTTTAGAAAGTCAAGGATATTTATTTTTTGAAATTTTTAATAGCGCTCAGCGACAGAGATGTTTTTCAAATCCTTGTTTATAATTTCTAATCTGTTCATAATTTTTTTCACCGACACTTATTCCCAAAATTTAAATAATCCTCACTTGCCGGAAGCAGTTAATTATACATTATCTTTTGAAAAGCCATTCACTCATTATTGTGAAGTGGAAATTTATGTAAATGATCCGGGGAAAGATTCGCTGTTATTTACAATGCCTGTATGGGCTCCGGGCTCGTATCTTGTGAGGGAGTTTGCAAAAAATGTTGAAGATGTGAAGGCGGTTAATGCCGGCGGGGATAAGCTTGAGCTTGAAAAGGTCAGCAAGAATTCATGGAGAGTTGTTACCAAAGGACAAAGCGGGATCAAATTTTCGTATAAAGTTTATTGCAACGAGCTGACAGTCCGCACGAGTGAGATCAACAGCGCGCATGCCTTTATCAGCAGCAGCGGAATATTCATGTTCGTTAATGGTTTTGAAAATAAGAAGTGCATTGTTAAAATAAATCTTCCGCCGGAATGGAAAAATATTTCCACAGGATTGAACAGGGAATCCGAAGGAATTTACTCGGCGGATAATTACGACATTTTTATTGATTCACCGATTGAGATCGGTAATCAGGAGGTCCTGGAATTTGAGATCAAAGGTGTGAAGCATTATATTTGCATGTCAGGCAAAGGCAATTATGACCGTGAAAAAATAGTATATGATTTTAAAAAGATCGCCGAAGAAGAGATCAGCTTATTCGGGGGCGACATTCCTTATAAGCATTACACTTTTATCATACACGTTGTTCAAAGCGGCGGCGGTGGTCTCGAGCATTTGAATTCATTTGTCGCGCAGGTGAGCAGGTACAGCTTTAATGATAAAAAGTCATACAATAAATTTCTGGGACTAGTATCACATGAATTCTTTCACCTTTGGAATGTAAAGAGGATCAGACCTGTCGAGCTCGGACCTTTTGATTATAACAATGAAAATCATACCAGAAGTCTTTGGGTGGTGGAAGGATGGACGAGCTATTATGATAATATATTTTTAAGAAGAAGCGGAATATTAAACAACGAAGAGTATTTTGAGTTTGTCGATGTGGAAGTGAATGATGTCATGAGATACAAAGGTCAGTACAGGCAATCGCTTGCCGAATCAAGCTTTGACGCATGGATAAGATATTACAGGAGAAACGAGAATTCAAATAACTCCGAAATATCTTATTATACCAAAGGAGCTTTGGTCGCCATAATGCTCAACATTGAAATCATAAAAAGCACCGATGCAAAAAGAAGTCTGGATGATGCACTTAGAATGCTCTATGAAGATTACAAAAAAGATACTTCAAAAGGTTATACTCCTGAACGGGTAAAAGAAATTTGCGAAGAAGTCTCCGGAAAAAATCTTGACGGTTTTTGGCAAAAATATATCAATGGAACAGACGAGCTTCCATTCGGTACTTACCTTGAGGATTGCGGCTTACAGCTTGTTGATGAAAATGAAACAGCTCAAAGCACATTTGATATAGAGGCAACCGGTGTCAATGGAAAGTATATCGTGACAAAGGTTTTCGATGGAGGTTCAGGATACGAAGCGGGATTGAATTCAAGAGATGAGATAATTGCAATTGATGGGATGCGCGCGGATGAAAATGTTGCATTGGCTTTATTAAAGGATAAAGCATTTGGAGATGACGTCCAGCTTCTTATCAGCCGTGAAGGAATAATTTCCGAGATAACATTAAAACTTCTGAAGCCGCTTCCTAAATTTAAGATAAAGGAAATCGAAGAGAAGTCGGAACAGCAGCAGAAGTTCCTGAATAAGTGGCTGGAAAACAGTTAACAGTTATATTGAAATTGAATTCTTAACTGCTAACTAGAAACTGAAAAGTTTTAACTATAAACTTCTGAAAAACCTAAACTCTTATTCCCGAATGCTTCTGTTATGTATCCAACTATTGAAATCAAAAAAAGAAATTCGTGAACGTAGTGTAATTAATGGCAGCTTTAATGATCGGCAAAGAGCAAGAACATCAGCCACGAATTTCACATATTGACACGAATTATTTTTAATATGTAACTACAGACTATTAAAGTTATTTTTTAAAATTTTAATAACTATTTTTAAACACATTCACAAACAAATAAAAAATTAACATGAAAATTTTTTCCTTACTGGCAGTGATCGTCCTGATAGTGCTGATCACAGTGACATCGAACAATCCCATAACCAGCCAGAACGACCTTTCGCATTTTGAAAAAGACAAAGATTATATTGAAGGTGACATAATGGTCATGTTCAAAGGTAATGTCGATGTTCAGTCCTTTGTGAACAATTATAACAGCATAGATCTGCGAGTTAAAGAAGTGCTTATAGCGGACATGAATATTTATTTGCTTCAGTATGATGTAACAAGATCACAGCCGGTAGATGCTTTGATGTCGGTTTTAAGAAGTGATAAGGTTGCCATTGCACAGTTCAATCACCATTTCAAAGAAAGAGTAATTCCCAATGATACAAGATTCAATGAGCAGTGGGATAAACATAATACCGGACAGACCGGCGGTACTGCCGATGCCGATATTGATGGTCCGGAAGCGTGGGAAAATTCGACCGGAGGAACTACTATCCTTGGTGACACCATAGTTGTTGCGATCGTTGACGGGGGACAGCAGGTAAATCATCCTGATCTTGATACATACCGCAACTGGAATGAGATCGCCGGTAACGGAATTGATGACGACAACAACGGATACATCGATGACATTAACGGATGGAATGCAGGCGGTAACAATGGTACGATCTCCGCTAATCAGCACGGAACACACTGTGCAGGTATTGCAGGAGCAATCGGAAATAATGGTATCGGCATTGCAGGAGTTAACTGGAGAGTTAAGACAATGCCTATTATGTACGGCTCAGCTACTGACGCCGCCGCTGTAAAAGCATATGGTTACGCTTACAAAATGAGAAAGCTTTACAATTCAACAAACGGACTACAGGGTGCATTTGTTGTTTCTACAAATTCATCATGGGGAATTGATAACGGTCAGCCGTCGAATTATCCTATATGGTGCGCGTTTTATGACTCACTTGGAGCAGTCGGAATTTTAAGCGCGGGCGCGGGTCCTAATAATAATGTAAACATTGACGTAGTTGGTGATATGCCTACTACCTGTCCGAGTAATTTCATGATCGCTGTTACCAATACAACTAACACCGATGCAAGGAACAGCGGAGCCGGGTACGGACCAATCAACATGGATCTCGGTGCTCCTGGAACATCGATCCTTTCGACAGTTCCGACAAGCTCTTACGGATTACTCACAGGAACATCGATGGCGACACCGCAGGTTGCAGGAGCTATTGGATTAATATATGCAGGGGCAAGCAGCATCTTCATTAATCTTGCTAAGAACGATCCCGACTCGGCAGCACTTTTATTTAAACAATTTTTATTATCAAGCGTTGATACAATTCCTTCAATGAATGGCGTCACTGTTTCAAACGGCAGACTCAATGTTGACAAGCTTTTGAAAAAGGTTAAGGTTACCAATGTTCCTGTACTGAATGCTTTTAATCTTACCTTGCCTTCAGCCGGATCAAGGATAACAACACTTCCGCTTGCAACTAATACATACACTTTCAACTGGGATACATCCGCCACCGGCGCTACTTACAGCTTCGTATTCGGAAGTCCGACAACATCACCGAGAAAGATCTATCTGCCTACCGGGCTAAACAACATAACATTTACATCAGGACAGCTTGATAATATTTTAGCAAACCTCGGTCTTAATCAGGGTGACTCGCTGGTCGGACAATGGGACGCGTGGACATACAGACAGCTTCCGATTAATGATTCACTCAAAGCAAACAACGGTCCGAGATCAGTAACATTAAAAAGGAACAAGCCGCTTCTGTCGGCGTTTAATTTAAATTCACCGCCAACGGGAACGACAGTTCAGACAACTCCAACTGACTTTTCAAATTTAAATATAAACTGGACAAAATCCGGACAGGGCGCAAAATATAAATGGATATTCGCATCGCCTGACTTCAGTAATACTGCAAACATTAAAGCGATCGTTCAGTCAGAAAATGGCGGCTATGACAGCATTGCAAAAGTAAGGGTCTCAAGACTTGATTCAATTGCCGCGTCATTGGGAGCGGGTAACAATGATTCGGTTGCAGGCAAATGGAGAGTTTACGCTTACAGTGTCAATGACTCGGTTGCTTCGACACAAACATTTGACATAAAATTAAGAAGACTGCCGATCACAACAGTAACAATAGGTAACGGCTCAGCAGATGAATCATATCCGCTGAACAGATTTTATAATTACTGCAGATGGCAAGGAATGTATCTTGGCTCGGAAATAGTAACAACCGGGACGATCCGTAAAATTAAATTTTATCAGAACAACTCGGTCAGCGGAGTCGCAAGTGAAAATCTCAGGATATTCATGAAGTCAACTACAGAGCAATTGCTTCCGACAGGCAACTGGGATACCACAGGAATGACACTTGTGTTTTCAGGTACGACAACAAGTCTTGCAGCTCCGGGCTGGCAGGAAATACAATTAACAACTCCGATATTTTTTAATCCATCACAGAATCTGATGATCTCCATCGGTAGAGATTTCCAGCAATATGTTACTGATTATCCGAGATACGCGTTTACAAGCACATCTACCAATTACAGGAGCAGAAGAGGTCAGAGTGATACACAATATCCGACAAGCCTGACCCAAAGTTATAACAGAGCGAACATACAATTTGAGATAAGCTTACAAACAGGCATCGCTAATAATCTGAATTCTGTACCGGATGTTTTCTCGCTTTCACAAAATTATCCAAACCCTTTCAATCCGACAACAGTGATCAGCTATCAGCTTGCCAGGAATACTAATGTTAACATGAAAATTTATGATGTGCTTGGTAAAGAAGTCATGACTCTTGTAAATCAGAAACAGAATGCAGGAAGTTATTCGGTAGAGTTTAATGCCGCCAATCTTGCAAGTGGAGTTTACTTCTACAGACTGGACGCGGGTGAGTTTGTTGATATAAAGAGGATGGTGGTTGTAAAATAGTTAGTAGTTAAATAGTTAACAGTTATTGAAAAGGTCCTGTCTCTTAAATGAGGCAGGACCTTTTTTATTATATCCGGGATTTTTTAATTCAACAGACTTCTCACGGTTTCAAGAATTTTTGACTCTCTCTTTACCAGAGAAAAATTATCAATGATACGCTGTCTTGCAAGAGCACCTTTCTCCAATGGCGAGTCAAGCGCGAGCAATATTTTTTCAGAGATCTCCTTAGCGTTTTTTTTATGCACAATAAATCCGGTATCACCAATGACACGCGGGATGCCGTTAACGTCAGAGCCGACGGGAATGCATTCCATCATCATCGCTTCACAAAGTGAATTAGGCTGTCCTTCGAACAATGAAAGCTGTGCAAACACTTTTGCCCGGTTGTAATATCCGATCAGCTCTTCCATACTGACAGAAGTAAAAAACTTTACATTTTTTAAATTCATTACCAAAAGATTCTTCAATTGCTCTTCATTCACACCGATGATGACAAAGCTGACTTCCTTCAATATCTCCGCCGCTTTGATAAGCATGTCAAAACCTTTTCGTCTGAATTCATTATCATTAGGTGAGTAGCCGACGCTGAGAACAAAGTTCTCCTTTGGAATGTCTTTATTAAGTTTAAAAAAACCTTCATCGAAACCGGTGTAAACAATTTCGATCTTATTTTTCACTTCCGGGACAAAATTCAGTATGCCGTCTTTAAGATCTTTCTTTCCCGGGATATCCGAATAAACGTAAGTGTTCGTGTTCTCGATAAGCGAATCATCGACTACCAGTATCTTATCTGCATTCTTCAGACTGAATCTTACCGCAAAGCTCCGCATCCGTTTTTTGAATGTGCTCTCATTAAAAGCGCCGCAGTCAATTTCAGGAATGTCGGTAGCATCATAACCTCCGACGGCGATCACTGATTTTTTACCAAACAACTTTGCAAACAGAACGGGGATGAAAGAATGGTAATCAGCAAACCATACAAAATAAAGTTTGTATCTGCCGGCACGAAATAAAAGATGAAAGAATTGTTTCAGAAGTGAAAATACTATTAGGAAATTTTTTTTTGTGTATGCAGTGTAAACTTCGACATCATATTCTTTTTCTAAAATATCCCTGTCGTTTAAAATGAATTTTGCATTGGTTGAATAATGCTTGATAAATAATATTCCGGGACGGGACAATTTTTTAAAAACTGATTTACGTAATATGAAGCTTAAATTTTTATTCCGGCTCTTGCAGAGTTATCAAGCCGGTTCATGAATATTTTAACATTGTTCTCCTTGAAATACTGTTCGACCGCTTCACGCGCGCCTTTCCAGTATCCATAGTCATCAATTATAAGAAAGCCGTTCTTAACAAGAAGAGGGTAGAGATGAATAAGTTCGTGATAAGTTGATTCGTACCAGTCGGTATCCAGGCGCAGCACAGCGATGTCTCCGGGCATTGTACCGGGAATAGAGTCTTCAACCTTTCCTTTGACAAAGAACAATTTATCTTTCGGATAACCTGTTGAATACAGATTATTCTTTACTTCATCGATCGGTGAATAACACCATTCGTTATGACCGTTCTTCTCGCTTTCCTTCCACTCAATATCGGCGTCTTCATTTTTATAGCTTATGTCTTTGCCGGTTGGCTCGCTCATTCCTTCAAACGTGTCGTAAAGATAAATTTTTCTGTCAGTGGTTTTCATCTTCATAAGTGTCAGTGCGACCATCATTGTATTGCCGCCTTTCCAAACGCCGCATTCAATGAAGTCGCCCGGAATATTGTTCTCGATAATATATTTTGTTGAACGGTAAGTATAAAAAAGACTGTCAACAGTTGTCATGGTATGCGGTATGCATTTTTTTTTAAGCTCTACAAACTCTTCATCAAGATCCGGATACAGAAGATCCATCTCAACGGAAAGGTAATAAAATTTTTTAAAGATCTTATGACCTAAATTATTTTTTAAGATACTTTTGCCTAAAGTTTTTAACATCAGTTTTATTTTAATTCTTTTTTGCAATCACAAGATAATATGCGGAATCCCTATCCTTAACTCTCTGCGGAGTGATGGCATCTTCGATCTTCATTTTCCATTGATACAGAAACGACAGCGGATAGTAAACTATCTGAAGCGGCTTCAGAACTTCTTTTACAAATGAATGATAGAACGTCAGTCTCAACTGAGATGTAAGAGCAAGCTGACCCAGAGCAGGTATGAATCCTTTGATCATGAAACCTGACTTCTCAATTATTTTTTTTAGACCGTAAGATGTCCAGCGCTGAACATCGATAGGCGCTGAGTGGAACTGCCAGGTGCCGTGAGTGGAAAGGATCAGCATGCCTCCGCTTTTCAGAACTCGGTGACATTCATCCAGATAAAAATTTGCATCACCCACATGCTCGAGGACCTGTGAAGACAAGACCACATCAAACTCATCATTTCCAAAAGGAAGCTTTTCATCTGGCTCTATCCTGAAGTCGGCGTGAGGATTATCACCTACATCCACACCGACATACTTTTCCTTAAAATTATCAAAGACATATTCATACGGCTTTACCCCGCAGCCGTAATCGAGGATCTTATACTTTTTATTCCTGTCAAAAAATTTAGGAATGTTCTCTTCAATCTTATTTCTCAGAAGCTTTGACGAATAATAATAAGTGTCCCAGACAGGAAGATCTATAAATTCTTTGGATTCTTTCTTCAGCTCATCACTGGTTTTGGTTTGTGTCATTTCAGTTTGCTGAATAAATATTTATTAAAGAAACCCTTTGTTCGCTCGATTTCAATCGGTTCAAAAAATTTTAAGAAGTAAAGTGTAATTATGAACAAAAATATCATTATCAATTTTAATAATACATCTAAATATACATTCCCCGGTCTTATTAGAAAAGCAGTGCTTACAAAGATCACGAACAGTACAGAAAGCATTATCACCTTTCTTAGTTCAAATTTAGTGAAGGAGAAGCTCTTTGTGGAATAATGTCCGAGTAAAAGCATAAGCATATATGACAGGATAGTAATTACCGCTGAAGCATAAATGCCGAAATATTTTATGAAAATAATATTCGCCGCGAAATTGAATGCAAGACAGGCAGCCATTATGTAAAGTATCACGTTGGTATTCCTCTTGTAATAAAAATCGAGTGAATGAAAAGTGAACAATGCAGCGAAGCAGTTCGCAAACAGAATGAAAGGGATAATGTTTACTGCAGGCCACAATGCTTCATTGCGGACGAATATCTTTATCGCGTAATAAATAAAAAGCGAGATCACAAGTGATACAAAGATCATTCCCGTGAATAAATAGGTCGATGACTTCGTCATGAACCTCCTGAAATTATCCTCATCTATCTTTTTCCAGAAGATGACATTTATCGCAAGCGTAAACGGTGATAGTATAAACGCGTTTGTAACGCTGCCAAGACTGTAACCGGTAGTATAGATGGCGACATCGGTCTTAGATACAAAATCCGAAAGTATGAACCTGTCGACTGTATTCAGCATCAGTGATACAAGCATTGCAAGCATCAGCGGAAAGGAAAACTTAAGTATGTTTTTTATTTCAGTAAAGTCTATGCTCAATTTCAGATTCCTGATAACATAAGGAATGAAAATGACGAACATCAAAGCCGGCGCGATGAACTTTGCAAGAAAGATAAATTCAAATCCGTATTTCAGCATTACAATGAAAATTATCTGTAAAGCTAAATTGATCAAAAGACTTGATACAGTAATGATCGTATAAAGAACGGGCTTATTGTTAATGCGCGCGATCGTCAGCGGCATTATCAGCAGCGCTTCGAAAACGGAGATCAGAAAACAGTAGAAGATAACATTGCCGAAGCCAGCCTGATTGAGAACTATGTCTGATAATTTTGATGAGAAAATGAAACCGCAGAATAATACGATCGCGGAATTGAAGAGCATCATTATGAAAAAATTGAACAGTATCTTCTGTCGTTTGGAAACATTCGTTTCACGCGCGCAGAAATTTACGATGGCGGTTTCAAATGCGAACATCACGATGGTGAATAAATACTGCCAGAATGATTCGAGCAGATTTATGTTAGCGATCGTGTCGGAAACGAACGCTGCGGTATATAGCGGAATTAAAACGAATGAGACTAATTTGGCTGCAACCCTGCTTAATCCGTAAACGGCTGACTGCCTTATGGTATGTTTGAGATCTTTGAGCAATGATTGTTGTGTTGCTTAGTGAATGTCCCTGTTGAAAGGCTGATGTATTCTCATCGTTGACATCAAAAATTCTTTACGATCTCTCCGGCAAACTCTGAGCATTTTACTTCAATTGCTCCTACCATTTGCTTTGCAAAATCAAACGTAACATGCTTGCTCTCTATTGCACCACGAACTCCTTTGTCGATCATAGCAGCAGCTTCTTTCCAGCCCATGTAATCAAGCATCATCATTCCCGATAAAATTACTGACGATGGATTTACTTTATCAAGCCCTGCAAACGCGGGTGCTGTTCCGTGTGTCGCTTCGAATATCGCGTGACCTGTTATGTAGTTGATATTACCTCCAGGCGCAATGCCGATACCGCCCACCTCTGCAGCGATCGCATCGGAAATATAATCACCGTTAAGATTCTCTGTTGCAATAACATCAAAATCCTCCGCGTCTGTTAAAACTTTTTGCAATGCGTTATCAGCGATCGCGTCCTTTACAATTATCTTACCGCTTTTGACGGCATCATCCAATTCACTTTCAGCAGCTTCTCTTCCTTTTGATTCAAAAGTTTTTTCATACTGCATCATTGAATAAATTTTGTCTCCGTACATTTCCTCAGCCACAACATAGCACCAGTCCCTGAATGAGCCTGAAGTGAACTTCATGATATTTCCCTTATGAACGATCGTTACCGATTTGCGCTTGTATTCTACAGCGTAGTTCATCGCAGCGATCATCAGGCGCTGAGTCCCGACTCGCGAAATAACTTTTATGCCTATGCCAACCTCGACCTCTTTTGTTTCAGGAAGATGTTCGGCTCTGAGAAAGTCATTAGTCTTTTGCAGTGTACCGAAACGAATCTTGTCAAATCTCTCCGGAAAATTTTCCCTCAAAAAATCAAGCATCATTGTATTTTCTTTTGTGCCGGCTTTGAATTCAATTCCGGTATAGATGTCTTCGGTATTCTCTCTGAAAATTACCATATCAACTTTATCCGGTCTTCTGACGGGAGTTTCAATACCGCCGTAATATTTAACCGGACGAAGACAAACATAAAGATCAAGCTTTTGTCTTAACGCGACATTAATGGAGCTGATGCCTTTGCCGACAGGTGTTGTAAGCGGACCTTTGATACCCAAAAGATATTTATCAAACTGTTTCACTGTTTCTTCCGGAAGCCATTCACCCGTTTTTTCAAATGCCTTTCCTCCTGCAAGAACTTCCAGCCATTCAATTTTTCTTTTACCTTTGTATGCTTTTTCAATTGCCGCCTCAAATACAAATTTCGCTGCCGACCAAATTTCCGGACCGATGCCGTCACCTTCAATAAAGGGTATCACCGGATGATCAGGTACATTCAATATCCCGTCTTTGACTGTTATAATATTTCCCATTTTTGTTTTGAATTTATAATTTTAAATTTACTTAAAATTGACGAGGCATTAAATACTATATATTATACTACGAACAAAACCATTTACTGAAAACCTAATATGCATGAATTAACGGACGATTCTCTCCTGCCAAAGAACCGGCTTGAAACACTGACAGACGGTATCTTTGCAATTACAATGACACTGATAATTCTCGATCTTAAAACCCCGGAGAACATTCCGTATAATCTTGCTGAACAGGAATTGCCGGAGATACTTGTAAATCTGTTGCCGTCAATAGAAGCGTACGCGATAAGCTTTATTATACTCGGAGTATTCTGGCTAAGACATCAGATCCAGTTCAAGTACATCCGTTCGACTAACCGTATGCTCTTATCTGTTAACATGATCTTTCTGCTTCTGATCGGATTTGTACCGTTCACGGTGGGAATAATGATGCGCTATCCTCTTATAGTGCTGCCTTTCAGGATCTATGTGATCAACCTTATCTTAATAAGTATAGTCATGACCTACCAGTGGATACTCATCGGCAAATCAAAAAAGATATCGGCTATAGATATTTCTCAAAAACACCGGAAGACATTTTTAATATTGACAAGCATCCCGATTTTCATTTTTATATTGTCGTACATAATTTCATTCATAAATTTAAGAGCGGCATTTTTCATTATATATCTTGATCCGATCTTTTACCTGGTGTACAGATTGTTTTTAAGAAGGAACACGCAGGATGAAGCAGGGGTATAAACTTTCATTTTGATGTATATAGACTATTATATTCTATTTTCACGATTTTGATAATAATGTAATAAGGTAAAATATTTTTATGCTTTATTTTCTACTAAGATTGATTCCAATTTTTTGTATCAAATCCGGGATAATAAAAAATTAAAAAACCCCGGCAAGTAAAATAATTGTCAGGGTTTCGTTTTATAGTTGCTGATAATGGATAGATCATATCATAAGCATAAACTTTTTTATTTTATCAAAATCATCTTCTTTATTGACTCAAACTCTTCTGCTTTAATTTTGTAATAATATATCCCGCTCGCGAAGTTACTGCCGTTGAAGTTTATGCTATATCTTCCTGCATTTCTGAAGTCATTCAGTAAAGTATAAATCTCTTTTCCAAGAATGTCATAAACTTTTATCGTTACAAAATTATCTTGTGGCAAGTCAAACTTTATGCTTGTTTCAGGATTGAACGGGTTTGGATAATTCTGATACAAACTGTATTCCGTCGGCAGTGACGGATCAAGAATAATATTGTCGGGACCGTCCTCACAGATCGAACAATTGTAAATTCCGATAATACTTCCGAAGTCCGATCTGACTGATGAATCCTGATACTTGTCAATCGCCTGAACTTTATACCTGACAGGATATTCTACCATCGGACCCATTCCGGGCCAGCCGCTTCCCTGCGCAATTACTGAAGTATCAATATAGCTTGGAGCTGTACCTGAATCCACATCGCAAGTCGTAAGTAAAGTATATGCTGTCGGAACTGAGTTCATTGTAGTGTGAGTTGCTCTCCAGATTTTATATCTTTTTTTCAAATCTGTTCTCAGCATATCTGGTTCTTTGTTATGATTCCAGGTAATGATAGGTCACATTATATTTTCAGTTTGTTGATAATAATCTACTACTATTCCCATCGGACGTGAGGGAGGAGTGAGATGAAGAATTGAGTCTCTGGAAAAACCACCCTGACCTGTTTTGAAAATTTTGAGAGCCGCTGAATTCTGTGGACCACTACCCGAGTTTGAATACAACCAAATAAAAATTCCTGTACTATCATTACCCATTGATTTAGTATTGGGACTTGAGTATGGATTAAAAACTTCATTGTAACCTATATTCCATGCATCATATCTATCGCCTAATACTTCTTCATTTGCATATATATCATTTGAATTTGTAAATGTTCTATCTATTCCTGCTAAGCAAGGATCACTTGTATTTATTTTTCCTACTCCTGCCCATACCGAAGATGTAAAACTTCTTGCATCAGCGGGACTTGAGTTCCATCCTCCATCGTTACTATAAGACACACTATCCCTTAAATAATAATCCCACATTCCTGCATTAAAACAATAGCCGGCATCCCATGCATATCTTTGTGCTTCGCCCTTATTACTCCAGTACCATACACCATCTGCACATTCTTCATCTTGTGGATGGATGTTTTATCCATTAGGAAAAATTATACCTGAAGAATTCACATGGTAAATATAGATCCCTCTCCCATAATTGCCGGTATAATCAAATGCCCCTTTTATTTGGGTTGTGTCTCCAAGCATGGGTTTGTCCCATTTAGAAGCATTTCCCCGGTTTGCAATTAAAAAACATTCCTGCCCACTTATTGGAACTCTCAGGATTTCTCCATTGGATGAATTTCTTGCTGAGTAATCTGTTAAATAATAATTTGTCTGAGAACTAAAATTAACAGTATCAGCTTCTTGATATCTTAGAAGGATCATTTCGTAAGGACTGAAATATCCGTCTCCACCCGGACCGTAGGAAACTTTTCCGTATGTAATGTGACCGTTTGCATAGAGGAAATGTCCATGTTCGTGCTGTGTCACCATATAATTTATGTTTTTTCTGGGAGTCATTGAAACCATAAGCCCGGAACCTTTACCTCTGTAGCCATAACCAACCTTTACGTTATTTGCTGTATCGACTAATACAGATGAAAAATCATATTGGCTGGTGGTAAGATGGGCATAACCTCGTTTATCCCAAAGAGGTCCGTCATAATTTTTATGGATTTTGTATATCATGTCGACATATCCATCAGGTTGGTAGTAAAATTTTACTTCATTATTTATAATTGTGTCTCTCCATTTATCATAAGGTTGCCAGTTCGTAAGACCTTGAGTTCTTAAATTCCTCCATATCTCCAAATTTATTTCACTATCAGAAGAATACTCACTTGCAAGTTTTGACAAAACAACAGAAAATGCTTTTCCGGTGACGTGAAATTTCCCTCTGCTTGATTCTAACCAATAATCGCTTATTGCTTCTGTATTTTCATTATACGCGTCTCACCAGTCTGCATTGTAACTTTTGTCTCCGGCAATTACACTGTCCAAATATATTGGTGGTTGGTTCGTGGGCCATTGCCAATCATCGGCATCGTCTTTGAATTGAACGAAAACCACAATAATAGGAAAATAAGCAGTAGAAGGAGAAGCACTATCACCACTTATATCAGTTCGTACAGGTTTATTCAAACCTGTAAAAGAATTATTGAATATAGAACTGTTGAGTGAACCTGAAGAATCTGTAAATCCACATTCAAACCCATATTGTGATTGTGAATAGGTTAAACTAAAGTTTGATACAGAAAATATAATTATTACAAATATTAAGTTTTTCATTTTTTTAATCTCCTGAAATTTTTATTTTATTAAAATTATGATATAAGAAAAGGGCGGATAATTCCAGTTATTGGAATTAACTTTTTAACCCTTCGCACAGGTAAAATCTCCGCCCCTTTTCATTGCGAGGAAATTAGAATTTCTAAGGACCCCGAATCATAATATTTTATTTTACTTTAGATATAACATTCTTTTAGAATCAATTTTTTTTCCATTCGAGAACAAGGTATAAAAGTAAATACCTGATGTTAATTCAGAAGCATCAAAATTAATCTCATATTTTCCCGGAGTAGCTAGTTTACTCATTATTGTTCTAACTTCTTGTCCCTTTATATTATATAATTTTATCTCAACGAAACTCTGTAATTTATTTTCAAAAATTATCAATGTACCAGGATTGAATGGATTAGGATAATTTTGATAAAGTACAAAGTCTTTAGGAAAAGTATTTTCATTAGCTGAAATATTTACCATAGTCTGTCCTCCGGTTGTTGTTGCAAATATTTTAGCTTCCCCCCCTCCAATCCAACCAATAAGATCATTATGCAAACACATTGAAATTATTTCATTTGGTGGAAATGACGATGTGAATTCTCTGCTCCAATCCATTCCTGAATTTGTAGATTTAAATAAATATCCCTGTTCACCGCCGACAAAGCCTGTGTTTTCATCTATGAACTCAGCAAATCTCATTGATGAGGTTAATGAACTTACAGGTATTTTTGTAATACTATCCCAGGTATCACCAAAATCTGTTGTCTTAAAAACTCGGTTATCACTTCCTGCTACCCATCCGGTTTGATTATTGACAAAAGTTAATTTATAAAATGTGGGTATTGTAAAACCAATAGGCATTTGTATGTTAAACCAATTCAAACCACTATTTGTAGTTTTAAACATATCTAACCCCGACCCGGTGACAATTCCGGTCATAGCATCTTTAAAATACATATCATGAAGATTGCCGGCGAATAACGGATCCGTAATAATTGAATCTCCTCCATTTGTAGTTCTTAAAATTTTCTGACTTGAGCCCGCTATCCAACCTGTATTCTCATCAATAAAAAAAACCGCATCATAGCTTGCCCCGAAACCAAACCCGTTATTCCTTATCACGATCCAGCTTGCGCCGCCATCAGTACTCTTTATAATTGTTTCAAACCAGCCCACTACATAGCAAATATTCGAGTCTACAAGATGAATCGACGACAAAGGTTTTCCTACTGCCGGATTGGGAACATTGAGCCAATTTGTACCGCCATCTGTTGTTTTTAATATTTTGCCTCCGTCACCGACTGTCCATCCGGTATTGCGATTCAGGAATTCGATATCATACAAATTGTTGGTCGTGAATGAACTTTGAAGTACCCACTGTGATTGTGCTGTAAGTATTGAAAATAAATAAAATAGTATTGTATAAATTATTTTATACATAATTCAATTATAAAAATTTTTTTTGGGGAATAAAAAGAACTGATAGTTAGGGGTAAATTTGGGGTAAGAATTTCTCTTTAAAATATCCCCCCCCCCCCCAAAAACCAAGGGGTAATTTTTGGGGTTTTAAAAAATTAAACGCCATTTGGTGCCATCATAATTTTTTTTATAAAAAAT
>JAWXBH010000064.1:0-9459 GCA_034439935.1 bacterium | reverse complement strand
TCCAAAACAATGAAAAAACTTGCCACGAATTTCACGAATGATCACGAATTAAAAATATTATAACTAATTTTAAAAACAGAATTAACATAAATTAATTTGTACAGCATAAGTATATCTTCAAGGCTGATTTTTGAAAAAATATTCGTGCAAAAATATAACAAAACAGATTTAATTTAAAATTATTTAAAATTTTTCAAAACATTTTGGACGGTAATGGCATGAACAATAAGAAACGAACTTTTGATCATTGAAAATTGATCATTGAAAATTAATAATTGATCATTGAACATTAATAATTAATAATTGATAATTGATAATTGATCACGGCGTTACTTTACTCACAAACGCATTTGAATTATTAAATGCAATCACAAGATCACTTACATCTGTAAAATTATCTCCGGTCAGATCTGTCTTTAGATAACCACCGTTAAAATTTATCATATCATTGTAGACCAGTACAATGTCCTGTGAATCCACGATGTCATCCTGATTCACATCTCCGTTGAATATAGCGAACCGGGTCGGGGAATTATTAAGAAACACCTGATTACTACCGTATGCTTGGCTCTGTGCTAATGTAAAATTGTAGTGCAGAATGTCCGTACTGAACTGATATGCTGCCGAGCTCCAAGTCTCAATGGAATTACGATGCTTTAGAACAAAGTAAAATATATCATTAAAGGAAATGTTGTCAAATTTGTAACTACCCTTTCCTGTCGAGTCAAAATATGATTTGGCTGTGTCAAGGATTGGATAAGGTGAATTTACATGCCTTAAAAAGACCTTCATTGTGTCCCTCACTGTTTTATCAAGTGAGCTGTTGTAAAATCCCTGTACGAGTGAGCTAAGGATAACTGTCTTATCTGCAGCACCTGTCTGATTTATTCCCCATCCGTGAACATATCCATGATCACCGCTTGCATAATCAATTAATTTAAGCTTCCACCAGCCGAATTTATTCTGCCCGTTTAAAAATGACAACTGACTAAGTGGCTTTATTGCCGGGCTGAAGGGAGCTGTGATGCCCGGACTGTTTAAATTATTATCTACTGAAGCATTTGAATCCGCTCCATCAGAGAAAATTGTCATCATATCGTCACCATTGCCTGCTCTTCTGTTGAATAAACTTATGGCAGATCCTGCAGGTGAAATCAGCAGAACTTCCATGTCAGAAAGATATGTGTGATTCATTAGAACAAATACTTTCAGATTGGAAACATCTCCTCCGGATGAAACAAACAATGAGTCTGTGATCCCAACCGCGCTTACGTCGGGTACAAAAAATCTCCTTCTGCTGGTTGTAAATCCTGGTGAGTAATATCCTCCGGTCACGTCTGAAAGCATTGGGGATGTTTTCTCCACGGCCTTTCCCAGATGGGATGAGCTGATATGTGACAATCCCGCGAATGTAGTCGTTGAAAATATTGTTGATTCTTCCGAATAGATAGCGTTGGTATATTTATCAAAATTGAAAAATGTCAGACCTGCTATTGGCGGTGCTGCCTTATACATATTTTCCCTTATATGAGCTCCTGTTCTCTGATAATTCCATATCCTCACACCATCTATCTGTCCTTTGAATCTGTTAGAGGAATAATTGCTTGCTCCAATGCCTCCGATATAAACTGCATCATTATTACTTTGTATAAGAGGATTGCCTGAATAAGTGCTTCCGGCAACTGAATCTCCGTTAATGTAAATGACTGCTTTACCGGTTAACGAACTATACGTAGCTGCAACATGTGTCCATTGTCCGTTAGTGATCAATGCAGGAGTGCCTAAAGTAAATCCTTCAGAATTTAACGCGAATAACACAGATCCTGAAGAATATAATAACAGTCCATAATTATAACGTGTTGTCCCGCCGCTTTTATTTAATATATTTTGTACAGCGGGTTGTGTCCCTGTTGTGTCCCTTCTTATCCAGGATTCAAGAGTTATCCCTGTCGTGGGATTAAAGCCTGAACCTGTTGTTGGTGCCGCTGAGAAATAATCCGATATACCATTCAGGACAAGACTATTATTGTAATCCAGATAATTAACACCTTTGTTGGAATAATTAGTGACGGAAACGTTTCTATTAAACCCGAAGTAAAAATTGTTGCCGCTGTAGCTGCCAAAGTCACCATCCAGTTGAAGGCTTAAACGAAGATCAGAATAATATCCTGTCGGATAGATTACTTCAAGCGGAATAAACCTGTGCTCAGATATTACAAAAGCATTTCTCGCTATAGCCCAAAGTCTGACATTTTCCAGCCTACCATAAAAGAAAAGTGATGTAGCGGCTCCGATCCTGTCTGCACCTATGAACAGCGAATCGGTATTTACGCCGATAGCTCCGGAATATCCGGTACTTGAAGTATCCAATACACCGTTAATATAAATTGCAGTTAATGAACCGTCATAAGTTGCAGCGATATGCGTCCACTTGTTTGCCTGAATGACACTGTTAACTCTGCTACGGAATGACTGTCCGCCTCTGGGATAAAATACAACTCTTCCCGATGACTGAATACCAAGAAAATAAGATGACTGATAATTTTTGCCAATTACCGCCATTGTGTTTCCTATCAAAGAAGTAGGATTAACCCAGGCTTCAAGAGTAATAGCTCCGACTGGATTGAAGTCGGAAGAGTTTGGAAAAGCGACATAACTGCTGAAGCCGTTAAAACTGCCGGCATAATTCGTTGAATACTGTGCAGTCAGAGTTTGATGGCTCAGAAAAAACATAAAGCATAAGTAAATTAATTTTTTCATGACATTTTTTTAGTTAATATTAATCAATGAGATCTTCTTCGGAATTGATCCTGTTAAGGAGTTCATAGAAGTTATCACTGTTAATACTTTGATGCAAATGAGGTTTGATTACTTTGTGAACAGAAATCAAGTTTTACTTGAGCTCCAATTGCTGTAATTACTTAATAAATAATAATTTTTTACATATTTTAGCAATAATTCAGTTTTCATTTTGTGAAAGACTTTCCGGATAATGATTAACTCTAAAGCAATTTATATAATACAGAGCCTGAACAAAAAGGAGTTGTTAAAATTTGAGAAATTCATTTCTTCTCAGTACTTTAACAATAATAAAAATCTCATATCCCTGTTCAGATGTTTGAAAAAATTCTATCCCTCATTTGACTCCCCCATTTTCACAAAGGAAAATATCTACAAAAGCGTTTACCTCAGTGGTAAATACAGCGATGAAAAGCTGAGAAAGCTTCTCTCTGATCTTTATAAGCTTGCGGAAAAATTCCTTGTGATCTCTAATATAGAATCCAACAAACTCGAGTATCCCAAGCTTCTGCTTGAGGAGCTTCACATAAAGAGGCTTGATAACATATATATTTCAAAATATAAAGAGACATATGAATATCTTAAGAACACCGGACAGCATTATCAGATGTTCCTTCACGAGCATCAGCTAAAATGGCTGAATGTTTCGTTCATGCTTTCGCGCGCTGATCAGTTCAGCTTACCTTCGGAGATCTTCGAACGCTCCGAGCAACTGATATTTTATTTCTTATCAGATCTCTTCATTACGCTTAATGACATTGAGATGACAAACATTAACTACAACTACAGCCACACCTCAAATCTTCCTCAAAAATTCATTGATAACTTTGATATAGAAAAATTTTATGAATCCATTGAGAAAAGCAGCATCCGGAATAAGGAAGTGTTCTCACTTTATTATCACACTTATCTCATGAATAAATATTCCGATGATGAAAAATATTTTTTCCGGCTTAAGGACCTGCTGTACGCTAACATTGATAAATTGAATGACCCCGGCAAGCTGAACTTCATCGTTCTTCTTCTTAATTACTGTAACGTAAAGTTAAAAAAAGTCAGGAACAGTAAACTTGAGAAAGTCAGCTTTGAGCTATATGAGCTTCATATAAAACACGGACTTTTTAAATCAGAGGATAATTATTTCCGCACTGATATGTTCATTAATATTTTCAGGAAGAGTCTGCTTTATAAATCCATAGAAGAATCAGTTATTTTCCTGGAAGAGAATATCAGTCTGATTCATCACGAACATCAAAAAAACCTTGTCTGGCTGTGCAAAGCCCTGATTCTTTTTGATACAGGCAAGTTCAGGGAAGCACTTACCCTCACTTCAAAGATCAACTCAAACCTTATTATAATAAAAACACAACTAAGAAAATTGCTGATGAAGATCAGCTATGAACTTAATGAATTTGATGAGAACAAGGATGATGTTAATAATTACAGGACATTTGTGATCAACAGCAAATCAATCAGCGAGATAAATCAGAATCTATTACTCGGGTTCATTAAAACATTTAACGATCTTATCAATTTAAAGAATAATAAGGGTGATGACTACCTGATCGGTCAGATAAAAAAGGATGTTGATAAAATGAACGACCTGTCTGACAGGGACTGGTTCACAAAAAAGCTTATGGATAAAATTTAGCTCCGGGTAATAATCGAATTTAAAATAAAAAGACCTGCTCTTTTAAAGGCAGGTCTTTTATTTAAATGAGGTATTATTAAAGTTTATTTACGGTCTGATTAATGAAACAAATTGAGTTGAATTATTATACGCGAATGAGATGTCTGTTACATCTACAAAATCATCGCAGTTCAGATCCGTCACAACGTATCCTGAAACAAAATTTGTAGCATCATTGTAGATCAGCACAACATCGGAAACATCAACTGTTCCGTCCTGCTGAACATCTCCGCTGTAAAATGAATAATCACTTCCAATCAGGATCATGTTGCTGCCAAATGCCTGCGTTGCTGAGGTAGTATAATCATAAGTCAGTGAACCGGCAGTAAATACTTCTCCGCCTGACTTGCTCCATGTTTCAATTGAATTGCGGTGCTTTACGACTATGTAATAATTAACACCGTTGCTCGCCTTCGCAAAACTAACCGCCTGCGGGATCCCCTGTCCGCCCAAAGCAACGGCTGATTCAATAAGATCATAAGGAGCTGTTGAGCTTCTCAGTTCAACTGTGATCGCATCGGTTTCTGAGCATGCCTGAAAATTAATTGTAAGGTTCAGTGTCATTAACGGGAATGCAGTTGATTCATCGGCGCCCTTGTATGGATGATTTGCATTCCTTGTATTGCCATCAATGTCTGTTGTAATTCCTGAGATTGGTTTTGCAATGAGATTTACATCCTGTATTGAAGCACCTGTCAGGTGAAGATCACCGATAGTCGGATCAACAAAGTTAACTGTTACAGATTTTGCATTTACATCACGAGGTGCTACTCTTGTCTGATATGCTGCTATTGTCTGATCACTACCTCCGCCGTTTGAAAATACGAGACGGTTTGCAGCGGGTATTCCTGCATAAAAATTATTATAGTTTGAGCTGTTTTCAAAGTTCTGGAAATTCGTATTGTTTCTTCTGAAAGCAACAACTTTACCGCTTGAGCTACCCGGTGTTGATAGATTAACAACAATGTTATTGTTAAGCTTGAGTGAAGCCGTTGTAGCAGTAGCACTTGCCGTTACTGAAATTCCCGATGAACCGAAAGTTGTACCGCCTGCAGCATTGAGATGAATTGAATTGTAATATATGCCAACATTTGAATTTGCGGCGGTGCTGGTGCAATTAATACCAATGACCGCGTTGGTATCATTCGAATTCGGAGTCTTAAGGTTTGAAATGAAATTATTATAAACCAGAATAGACGTTCCTGAAGTAACCCAGCACCCGGCTGATGAACCAAGTGTGCTTGTATTCGAAAGATTGTAAATTTTATTTTCCCTGATCTTAACATTTAATCCTGCGGTGCTCCAGATACCAATGGCTCCACCGGAAATGATCCTTCCGCTTACAGTGGAAAGACTGTCGATGGTATTTCCATAAATATCCTTTACAGTTGACGCGCCTGAGTTTGCCCTGATGCCGGCAACAACTGAAGATGCGGAAGTATTGTTTCCACCGATAGTCAGCTTATAAATATTATTATTGTAAATGTTTTCAGTTGTCATGGGATTTCCGCTGTTAAGGTATCCATAGATCGCGCTTGCAGTAGTGCCTGAAGTATTTGGCATTGAATTATTATAAATAGTATTTGAATAACAGTTGACAAGCGCGTCTGTGACAGCGATGCAGCTCATTGTTCCGCTGATGCCTGTTTTCTGATTACCGTAAATCTGATTGTCACGGATCATAAGATTGTTAATGAAGCCGCTTGAACCGCCGCCGGCAATTAAGGTTGAACTGCCCGTTCCTGAGCTCGAATTATTGCGGACAATGTTGTCATGAATAAGCACAACATTTGACGTTCCAACCTGATCGACTGCGATGCCGCCAAATGCAGAAGTGTTCAGAAATGCGGTACAATTCTCAACTGTGTTGTGGTGGACAGATATAGTATCTCCTGTACCGAGAGCCCTTATTCCGTGAACCGGCTGGGATACTGCACCGGATGAAACAGTGATCTGATTATAGCTGATTTCATAATTACGCGCAGTTGCTGTTGTAAGTGTACTGATGATAATCCCAATAACAGCAGCTCCGCCGCCTGTTCCGCTACCGCCATTGATAATGTTATTGTTAACTTTCACATTTGCTTGTCCTTCACACCTTACTCCTTCACAGGTTAGTGTACTTCCTCCCCAGTTAGTAATTGAGTTAGCTGTCTGACCATTCACACCGATCTGATTATTCAGATCCCTTCCGGTAGAAGCAGCGATAGCATTTATTCCGTGATAAACATTACTGATATTATTCCCAAAAAATTTATTGTCGTTATTCTGCGCCAAAGAATCAACAGCAATAATTGTAGTTCCAAGTGTATCTTTATTTATAACATAAATGCCGACAGATGAGGCGTTAATTTTCTGAAGGGTTATGGTGCAATTCTTAATTGTAACATTAGTAGTTCCGTCAGTTGTTGAAGCTCTCATCAATGCATAGCCCCATTCCATTGCAGCATTTCCGGAATTTGTAGCAGGATCAACAAGATCGATGCCGTCAAAGGTAATATAGTCGGAACCGGAGAATTTAATTATTCCGTCCAGTGTAGCTGATGTGCCTGCGGCTGCGGTAATCAGTGGATTTGCACCTCCACCGTTTTTTTGAAATATGACCTGATTTGCAGCGGTAGGCACGTTGGCAAGAATTGAGATAGTTACGTTTGATGAAGTTTCGGTATGTCCTGCAGCAACATTAAATGTAACGCCACCGCTTCCAACTCCATTAGAATTGAGATCGGCGATTGCAGCAGCGATAGTGGCATAGTTTCCGGGAATGGTTTTTATTCCGGTTAACTGCGCCTTTGCGTTGAAACTTATTCCTAACGAAATAAGCAGAACTAAAACAGTAATTAATTTCTTCATGAATTTTACGATTTAGAAAAGTTAATGAATAATTGCTTTTTAAATTTTGGATTGCCCTAAACTAATATTTTTTAATTAATCATTCAAGTAAATGCAGTAGGAATTCACTCTGGCTCTTACAGATCTCTTGCTGGTAATTAGCAGTTTAATTTTTCGTAAAATTTTTTCATATTACATAAAATTTTCCCTCACTTCAAAAAATTCAGGCAATGAAAAATTCCTTACAGAAATTCATTCTCAAAAGCTCATTGTTAATTCTCATACTGATCATCAGTATGATATCAAATTCAAATGCACAGACAAATTATGACAAAGTTAAAAATGCCGTCGACAGTGTAAAGGCAGGCTATGAAGCTAAGGTTAACAGGAAGATCCCGTCACTGAATATTCTCATAAACACTCCTTACGATATGATATTCATATCATCTGTTTCAGAAAGTGAAACCCCGTTAACAAAGGATACTTATTTCAGATTCGCAAGCAACACGAAGAATTTTACTTCAGCAGCGATCCTGGATATGCAGCAAAGAGGAATGCTAAATATAAAGGATAAGATCACAGACCTTATCCCGAAAAGCAACATTCCTTATGTTCCGGTGAGTCCGGAGTTTGACATTCCATACAAAAATGAAATCACTATTGAACAGCTGCTGCAGCATGCAGCGGGAGTGTATGATATAGATAATGATCCTGTTCCGGGATTCGGAGGTCTTAGCTATACTGATTACATGACATTTCAGAATCCGGCTCATCAGTTTGAGCTCTCCGAGCTTGTTAATCAGGTTGCAAAGAACAAGCTCTCATATTTTCCACCGGGAATGGGTTATCATTACAGCAACACCGGGTTTACGATCTTAAGTGAGATAATACAGAGAGTTTCTTCATTGGAGATGTATAACCCTATGGGTAAATCTCTGAAATATGTTGATTATATTTACAGCAATATAACAGGTACTGGCACAAAGGTGCCGCTTGATATTAAGTTTCCGTATCTTGCGACGAATACAAAACTTCCGGTACCATACGCGACCGGTTATCTTCTTACTCCGGACAGCACTGCTGTTTATACAGATGTGAATATGTCGGCTCACGTCGGAGAAGGCAACGGTTACGCGACTTTTGCAGAGCTTAACAGATATGTACGTACAATGATGAAAGGAGAGAATATTCTTAGTGCTGAATCGATCAGCCTGATGCAGAATACAGTTTCAGATTCAAATAAGACTTATGGTTTGGGTTGCATAAACATAAAATCTCTTGGTTACGGACACAACGGTTGCATCAAGGGATATCTTTCTTATATGCTCTATGACCCGGCAGACGATGTTTCAGTCATTATAATGATGCCGGAAAATGATTACACGGATCAGGGCGAGCTTGGTCTTATTTACGGATTGAAGGCGCTTATTAATACAGGTTTTGCATCTAAGAGAGTTTTAGGATACTATTCGGGAGGGTTGATTCCTTACTAGATAAGTAATTAAGTAACAAGTGATAACTTCTTTTAAAGGTTATAGCCTACGTATCATTTAAAACTGATCAGACCGGCTTGAACTGTTCAAATGCCTGAAGACAATTATTACAGTAATGGATCGCCCGGCATTGTGTGGGACCGAACGGAGTTTGAAGTTTAGTTTGATTGCTGCCGCAATGAGGACATTCAACATTTGCAAGCATATCGATTGTTACAAGACCGTTATGTTTTGTAGGAAGAGCAAATTCAGATTCTTTCAGAAGCTTTCTCCCCTTTTCAGTGATCATATTTGAATTCCATTGAACATCAAAACTTACATCTACATTAATTCCTTTCACCGGAAGCTTTGATATTACACTTATTATATCGCTCTTCATTACATTGACTGCCGGACATCCTGCAAAGGTCGGGGTCATCTTTACGTTCACAAAATCATCATCACTTATTTCTACACCTGTAATTATCCCCATATCAACGACCGAAACCCTCGGTATCTCGGGGTCTTTCACATCATCGAGCGCACTCCATATTTCCTGTTTAGTAATCATTAGATTGTCAGATCAGTTTTATTTTGATAAAAATATTAATCATTGAACATTGAACATTGATAATTGATAATTGATAATTGATAATTGATAATTGA
>JAWXBH010000063.1:0-27940 GCA_034439935.1 bacterium | reverse complement strand
TTGTAGACAACGCATGCGTAGAGACAACGCATGCGTTGTCTCTACGGTACCGAATGCGTTTGCCCAAACAAATTCATCAAACCAAAAAATCCACGGTTTCGAAATCCCGGGTAATACACCACAAAATAATTTTTCACAAATTGAATTATTTCATTTTGCAATTTCGGAATATTGTTGATAATTTTTGATTATGGAAAAATTCAGAAATAAATACCGGATACCTTCTGCTCGTTTGAAATCATGGGATTACGGGTGGAATGGTTCATACTTTGTTACGATTTGTACGAAATACCGTCAGCATTTATTTGGTAAAATATTTGATCATGAAATGTATTTTAATTCTAAGGGAAAAATAGCACTCGATTGCTGGTGCGAAATACCTGATCATTTTGATTTTGTTAATTTGGGTGAATACGTTATAATGCCAAATCATGTCCACGGAATAATTAATATTGTAAAACCAATTCAAACCGTCGTAGAGACAACGCATGCGTTGTCTCTACCATTATCGCATTCGTTGTCTCTACCATTATCGCATGCGTTGCCCATACAAAATTCACCAAAACCAAAACATTCACGTTTTCAAAATCCGGGTAAATCCACAATATCGTCTATTGTTGGTTCATATAAATCTGCCGTTACAAAATTAATTAACCGCGAATACGAACAAGGAAAAATTATTTTGAGCAAATTCGAATGGCAAGGACGATTTCACGATCATGTAATTCGATCAGAAAAAGAATATCAGAGGATTTCCGAATACATAAAAAATAACTATAAAAATTGGAAACAGGATAAATTTTATAACGGATAAAACTATTTTTCACATGCGTTTGTGCCCGCCGCATTATTGAGATTCGGTTTAACATGGATCCAGGAAAAGCTGACTGAGTTGAAAATCAAGAATTAATATATACTTCAGATATTTTGAAATAAAAAAAGGCGGTCACAGGAACCGCCTTTCAATTTTATTGATAAAATTATTTCCGCTAAGGTCTTATCACGCTCACAAAGTTAATTGAATTATTATAAGCTATGACAAGATCAGCAACATCAATAAAGTCATCACCGTTGACATCTGTTCTCACATATCCTGAAACAAAATTCAATCCGTCATTATAAATTTCTATGATATCGCCGACATCAATGGTTGCATCCTGATTCACATCTCCGCTGTAAAATGCAAATTTATCGGGTAGTGAATCTACTTTGATTTGGTTACTGCCGTAAGCTTTTGAAAGCGATGTTGTAAAATCATAAGTAGTCGAATCAGCATTGAAAGGACGAGGGGCAGGTGTCCATGTTTCGATCGAGTTTCTGTGCCTGATGACTAAATAACCGTTGTTAAGTTTTGTAAAGTTAAATTTTGAGTTGCCGTTTGAGTCAAAGACCGCCTTTGAAGAATCAAATACTGGATAAGGCGGCAGGGGAATTCGCAGGTAAGCTCTTGCAGTATCACTTGTCAATTTATTTTCGGTACTGTTATAGAATCCCTGAATTAATACAGTTATATCCAGAGTCTTTTTTGGTTTTAAATTTATTCCCCAGCCATGAACATAGCCTCTGTCAGATCCGGCAAGATCGATCAACTTAAGCTTCCACCATCCCGAGCTGCTCTGTCCGTTGAGAGCAGACAATGCCTGATCAGGCTTAACGAGCGGGCTAAACGGGGGAGTAATGCCAGGTCCGTTTAAAATTGAAAAGCCTGAAGCAGAAATTGAATCGGCATCATCAGAAAATATTGTCATCACATCATTTGAATTGCCCCCTTTTCTATACATTAAACTGATAGTCGTACCCGAGGGTGAAGTTAGTGATAAGTCCATATCCGAAGTATAAGTATGAGACATTAAAAGAAATAATTTCAGATTATTAACTAAATGACCGCCCGAAATAAATATAGAATCTTTGATACCTGTCGCATTAGCATCTGGAACAAAAAATTTCTTTGAATTCATTGTAAAAGCAGAGTCGTAAAATTTTGTATCCGGTGATGAAAGCATTGGTGAGCTCAGTAAATTTGAATTTGGATGTGCCGTATTAATGAATGCCCCTCCACGATAAACCAGCCCATAATTGTAGAGTGTTTGATCCAGTCGGAATCCGCTGTGAAGGTAATCGAAGTCAAAATTTATCAGACTATCGTTGTTAGTAAATGAAGCAGGATGCTTGTACATAAAATTTTTAATCTGTTCCCTGCTTCTGGCAGTCCTCCACAATCTGACCTCATCTAATTGTCCCCTGAATTTACTTCCGGAAAAACTTGTAGCACCAATACCTCCAAAAAACAAACTATCACTGTTGTTTATGTCAATAAGCGGGTTACCCGGAAAGTTAGTGCCGACGACAGAATCTCCATTGACATAAAGAACAGCTTTGCCTGTAGACGAATTATATGTTCCCGCTATGTGAGTCCACTGTGCATTAGTAATTAATCCTAAAGATTGTATGTTAAAATTCCCGTTGTTTATTGCAAAGATAACATGACCTGTGTTGTAAATAAATAAAGCATAACTATATCTGGTGGCTCCTCCGCTTTTATTAAAAACATTTTGTACAAATGGGTTTGCATTTGTTGTATCTCGCTTTATCCAGCATTCAAGAGTAACTGCAATACTTGGATTGACAACCTCTCCGATATTGTAATGACTGCAATAATCGGTAGATCCGTTAACCACAAGATTATTATTGTAGTCAATATGGTTTACTGATTTATTTGTATAATCAATGTAAGAAATATTTCTTTCGTATCCGTTATTCGTTACAGGGCCGCTTAAATCTAAGGCAGAGTTGTCTAATTGATAACTCGCTGATAAAAAACTATAGGCGCCGCTTAACTGATAAATATTAAGAGGTATATACATGTTGTTAGAAATTTCCACAGCAGTCCTTGCACTCTTCCAGATTCTTACATTATCCAGTCTGCCGTTGAAAAAAAATGAAGTTGCTCCACTTAATCTGTCTGCTCCGATATAGAGCGAGTCAAAATTTGATCCGACATTCCCGGTAATGCCTGTTCTTGAAGTATCCAAAACCCCGTTGATATACAACCTTGTGGTAGTTCCGTCATAGGTACCCGCAATATGAGTCCATTGATTTACTTTCACTTTTCCGGAAACTCTGCTTCTTAAGAATCCGCCTGCCTGATTCCTTGGAAAAAATATAAATCGACCGGAATTTTCTATGCCGAAATAATAACTGGTCAGATAATTTTTTCCTATTATGCAGGCTGACGTTGAAGGTAGTGCAGTCGGATAGATCCACGCTTCCACAGTAATTGCTGTTGTAGGATTTAAATCCGAATTCGGAGGGACCGCAATATAAGCGTTGGTGCCATTAAAATTCGCAGCAAAGTTTTGTGTGTATTGTGCATTGCCTGATTGAATATTAAATAAATTGATGAATACCAGATTGAAAATAAACACAAGTAATTTATTGCTCATTTTGTAAATTCTCCTTTCTATAATTTAAAAGTTAAAAGTTAAGTGTCTTAAATTGGGTGACTATTTTATTTGTAATACCCGGTCTTTCACGGGCAGCTTTGATTATTAATACATTAAAGGTTTACAAACAGCGTTGACTATGTTATTCATTTCACCGCTTCCTTCTTCAATCTGGTTTTGAGAATCTGCATTGATCGTAAACTCACAATCAGGATCGAAACAGTTTCCCGGAATTCTGAACTGAAGTTCAACAGATTCTCCTGCTTTTACCGGAGGAGTATTGACGCTGATTTTTTGAGTGCCAAACATTACAGAAGTTACTGACACTCCGGCGTCTGTTGTCCCCTGATTTTTTATTGTGACGAGCAGCAAATTTCCGGCAGCATCACGGCGACAAAAGGAATTCACTGCAGATCCGGGAGGAATAATCGGGAGCAGATCAACGGGGCTTAACTTCGTTATGACAGCAGGTATGAGAGGTTTAATTCCGAGTATCGTAACATTGTGACTGCGGTAAGTTGAATTATTGTTATCCTTGTCGGAAAAATCCGAAGATAATTTATAGCTTAATGTCCCCGTACCGTTAACAGGATCTTTAATGTAGCTCCAGCTTTCAATTCTTACACCTGCCTTTCTAATGTGTTCATCATTACAACTGTAACCGAGCTCCCAGCCTGTAAGCATTGGAACAGCATACTGAAACGGAATATTTTTGATAACAACTTCTTGGGGCGGGTATGGACTGTTTACTATTGTTCCTGTGCCAGTACCGCAGTCGTCTTCTTTTGGTAGAATAGAATACGGAGGATCAATTACAGAAACATCAGCTCCGCTTAACCCGGATACTATTTCACCAAAGGCGTAATCTTTTCTTGCATCATTATCTTTAAAGATCGACTGAGTCTCCCAGCTCACAAATCCTGAATCTATTCTTGCAGCGCTATCGGTAAATGACGGGTTGAAATTTCCGGCGGCTTTTTTATAATTTTCGTTTTTAATGAATAACGAGCTGTGACCTAAATTATAAGCGATCTGCAGAAGATGACGATCCTCACTGCATCCGCCTGACCATCCCATACCGAATCCTCTGGGGAGAATGGCAACCTCGGGACTTCCGATAAAGGCAGGATTATTTAAAAATGTTTTGTATGATGAAAGTGCTGTAGTATTATTATCATTTGTGGCGCCAAAGAAATTTGCATTGATGGATCCCGTTTCAGAACACTTTCCATCGTCCTGATCAACACTTAAAGAAACAGTCTTATCAGCCCATGCAACAATAGTATAAGTGTAACACATGCTGTAAGAGTCATCAAAGTTGTCATCTGAAAGAATTCCTGTTGCTTCCCATTTTAAAGCAAGAACTCTTCTGTCAGGAATTTCTTCAAGCCTTATGTTTCTTATAGCTGCACCAAGTCCTCCTATATGATGATCTTTATCGAGATATTCCAAACGCCAACCGTTCAGGAAAACGGTGGCATTCGTTACAAATGAAGGGAGCTCCCTGATTCCTTCGATCTTGATTATATCCTCTGTTCCGTTTTTGCTTGATCTGCCGCATGCCGTTCCGTGATACACTATCATTGTATCCGGTGATAAAATAACAGTCGAACTGCTGCTGTCGGTCAGCTCTGCAAAGGGAGTTTCGCCTAACAATTGACAGAATAATACATTTCCCGGGGGACAATAATTGCAGGAATCAAAAATAAAAAGAGGAAGCGTAGAGCAGATGAGGATTACCGAACTCAGAAAGAGATTTTTGATTTTCATTCTTAAGTTAAAAGTTAAAGTTAAAAATGCCGCGTCGATGAAAGATATCTTTATTTTTCCGCATCGCTCAGGGATTGATTTTTACCAACCAATACAAAATTAATCCTACCTGATAATTTCTCCAAAGAATTTTTTTGGAAATAGCATCTTGACTTTAACATCTGTCTGCTTGTACCTAATTTTAGCTATGTTAAATTACAGCGTAATACAGATATTCAGATCTTTTTCCGATAATGAACTCACACAGTTTAGTGAATTCATAAAGGACCCTTTCTTAAATAAAAATCTTAAGGTCATTGACCTTTTTGATCTGTTAAAACCATTTCATCCGGAATACCGGCTGGAAAATTTAACTAAGGAAAAACTGTTTAAAAGCATGATGGGAAATGTATCTTATAAGGAGTCATATATTCGTAATCTGTTCTCTGATCTGAATGCCGTCGCTGAAAAATTTTTAAAGATAAATCTTACTGATAAAAATCCTAAATTCGAAAAGCTTTTCATAGAAGATCTGAAAGACAGGGACCTGTTTGGTCTTGCAGGAAAGAAGATAAATTCCTTTGAGAAAAAGATTAAATCAAACAAAGCCCGGGATCATAATTATTATGAAGACATTAATTTTGTCTATGAGGTCAAAAGTTTTCTTATAGTGGACAAAGCTTTGACTGATAATTTCAGGGAATTACAACTGGATAATACAATAAAGCTTTTCCTGATTACAATAATGGAAGATGTATTTTACCTGATGGTTGAAGAGCAGCGTGTTAACGTAAAGCACAGGTATGATTTTTTAAAACATATCCTTGAGTATATGAAGGGTCATAAGGCGGAATTTGAAGATTCGCCGCTGCTGATGATCTATTATCATTTATGTATATGCCTTCTTACAGACAGCAGTGATGAATATTTTATCATTGCTAGAAAATATTTCCGGAAATATTTCCATTCGCTGACAAAGATAGACAAGAAAAATATTTATTCCGTAATGCAGGTTTACTATATAAATAAAATCGCTGGTGGAGATAAATCTTATAATAAGGAGTTTTTAAAATTCATGCTCGATATGTTAAAGTTCAATGTGCTTTCACACAGGCAGGGGGATTACATTAATTTAAATTTATACAGAAATATTTTGATCCTCTGCACAATCGAAAAGGAAACGAATATTCTGAAAAAATTTATATCCACTTATATAAACTATGTTGATATCTGCAGCCGTGAGTCTGTTCTTGTATATTCTGATTCACAGCTAAGTTTCCTCCAGGGTAACTTTGAAAGGGCTCTTGAGCTCTGCAGTAAAATTAACCTGAACGATCTTCTTAATTCTACAAGTGATAATCTGTATTTCAAAAACGATATTAAAACTCTCACACTTAAAAGTTTGTATGAGCTAAATGAATTCGAAAGCGCGTTGTCGTTCATTGACACCTATAAACATTTTCTGAGAAATACAAAATTTATAAAAGTTGAAATGAAAAATAATTATCTGTTATTTGCAAATTCTGTGAATCAGTTAATACGTCTCAATCATAAATTTGATGAATATGCTTTTACCGTATTCAAAAATAAGATCAGCAAGGCAACGTTTACAAATACAAACTGGGTTATGGAAAAACTAAATTCATTAAAGCAGGTATAAATTATAGATAATAAAAAAAGGATCCGCAGACCGCCTTTCAGATTAATGTAAATTTATTTGCAGCTTAAGCTGTCACATTCTCTTTCAAAAACATTTTCTGAAACTCTCTCTTCTTACGATTTTTCCAGTTACCTTTATGATATCCGTATCCGGCTATTAGAGGCATCGCGATCGTTGCTTCGCAATAGACCATTTGTTCGTAAGTCATATCTACTTTTCCCCATGAGCTCGCTTCTTTCAATGTTGAACCCGAAAGCGCGCCGTCACGGTCATCTGCAACTGTGATCTGAATTGCATACTTATGCATCGGAACTTCCTTTTCAAGAATTTCTGCAGCGACCACAGTATCCTGCGCAAAGTTTTTCGGAACTCCGCCACCGACCATGAACAGTCCTGTTTCATTTGCTTCGAGCTTTACTTTTGTAAGCTCAAGAAAATCCTTAGCTGAATCAATTGAAACATTTGAAACCGGATTATGAAACTGGTGATGAACAAATCCGAATCCTGCCGAGCAGTCTGAAAATGCCGGAACGAAGATCGGAACATTATGCTCATAAGCTGCTAGCACTACCGAGTCCTTATTCTTTCCGTTCTTCGAAAGATATTCACCCATGTGCCAGATAAATTCACGCGAGGAATAAGGGCGATGCTCAAGCGTATCACAAATTTTTGCAATGGTCATGTCGCAGACTCTCAGATCCTCTTCATCAATGTAAGTATCATAGATCCTGTCGATCATAAGCTCTCTCATTTCATTATCATCTACAAACTGTGATCCTTTGTAATGCTTAAATCCAAGTCCTTCAAAAAAATCCTGATCAACCATTATAGCACCCGTCGATACTATCGCGTCAACCATGTTATTTCTTACCATATCCACTACAACATTCTTTAAGCCGGCGGAAAATAAAGAACCTGCAAGGCAAAGCATTACCGAACAGTTTTTATCGGCGAGCATCATATCAAAATAATTCGCAGCCGTGGCAAGATCTCTTGATGAAAAAGCCATGTTCTGCATATCATCGACCAGCGGAATTACATTATGCTTCTTAATATCAATGTGCTGTATGGTCTCTTTTAGATAATCTTTTTTGGTTTTCATATATTTATGTTTTGAATTTTATAATTTAAATTAATATAAAAATTTTAAGAGAGTTTATAAATGAAGTAATTGCATAAATTAAAACCGGATCAGATCTTTAGATACATGCTTTCAATTTTATCCTTAAATTTTTCTTCGACGAACTTTCTTTTTACTTTCATCGTTGGTGTCAGCTCTCCGGAATCAATACTGAACGGCTCTTCAAGAAGGACAAATTTCCTGACGCTTTCGTGACTGGCAAGATCTTTTTGAAGAGCATCGATATCTTTACTTATCAACTTATATAGCTGTTTGTTACTTATCAACCCGGTGTATGAATCAAAAGGCACATTGTTTTTCTTTGCAAAAGACTGCAGCTCGTTTTTTTCAGGCACCAGCACTGCGGTCACATACATTCTTTCATTACCTATGACCATTACATTCTCAATGTAAGGTAATCTTGAGAGCAGATCTTCGATCTGTGTAGGCGCGACATATTTACCTCCGGAAGTTTTTATAAGCGATTTTTTCCTGTCGGTGATTCTGACATATCCGTCCGGGTCAATTTCACCGACATCACCGGTATGAAGCCAATTATCCCTGATCATATCTTTGGTGGAAGCTTCATCCTTGTAATATCCTTCCATTACAAGTTCGCCTGAAATAAGGATCTCGTTTTCATGTGAAAGCTTTACGCTTACTCCCTCGACAGGTTTGCCAACTGTTCCGTACTTATTTTTATCCGGATGATTGACCGAGATCACCGGCGATGCTTCAGTCATGCCGTAACCTTCAAGGATCATTATTCCGATGTTATCAAAAAACATTCCTACAGTTTTATTAAGAGCTCCGCCGCCGGATGCAAAAAATCTGATTCTGCTGCCTGTCTTCTCACGTATTTTTTTATAGACAAGCTTATCAGCAATTTTCCACTTAACGCTTTTCTTATTAATGTCAGGCTGCTTTGCAAATTCTATCGCCCATAAAAAGATCTTTTTCTTAAATCCATCATCCATGTCATCCCCGCTTTTCATAAGCTTATTGTAGATCTTATCAAGAAGACGCGGCACTGTAATTACAATTGTCGGCTGTGTTTCGGGAAGCTGTCTTGCGATCGTGTCAATGTTCTGCGCGTAATAAATTACTGCTCCGCAAAAAAATGCGAGATAGTATCCGGTGGTTCTTTCATAAGCGTGTGAATAGGGGAGGAACGAGAGGAATACGTCCTTATCATTTATCGTCAGAACTTTCTGACACGACAGAACATTAGAGTGAATGTTTCTATGAGAAAGCATAACGCCTTTTGGAATGCCGGTTGTGCCTGAAGTATAAATTATAGTTACAAGATCTGACGGATTGATCTGTCCGGAAAATTCTTTAAGCTTTTCAATTAATTCCGAATGTGAAAGTTCATGATCAATGATCAGATCTTTAAAGGAGGTAATAAACTCACTACTGAACTTTGTAAAATCTACTTTATTAAAAACATTATTAAAAATTATGATCTTTTTTAAATCAGTAAGCCGGGATTGAACCGATACAACTTTTTCAAGCAGCAGGGTATTGGAAACAAAACAGACTTTCGCATCGGAGTTCTTAAGAATGTATTCTATCTGAGAGACCGCAAGAGAAGTGTAAACAGGAATGGACACAAGTTTCATGAACATACAGGCAAAATCCACCGCTACCCATTCAGTTCTGTTCTCAGAAATAATAGCAACCGAGTCATTTTCTTTCAGACCAATACTTTGAAAAAATTTTATGACAGAATAGATATCACGAACAAGCTCGGAAGATGTATATGGAATATATTGAACGTCCTCTTTCGTAAAAAATATTTTCTTGTCAGGATTTATTTTTTCGATGTAATCGGTGAATAAGCCGGTTAAGGTTTTTTCCATAAGAGATGAAATTATGTGTGATAATTATTGATTGAAATTTGAATCTTCGCAACAGGCTACAATCAGATTACAATATTAAAGACATTGAACATTGATAATTAATAATTGATAATTGATGAATTAGGTCACAATATACTTGATTGTTTTATATCAAAATACTAATTTGACGTCAAAACAAATCTGTTATAATTCATATCTCGAAAGGAAAATTAATGAAGAAAACAATTCTTACTTTTACAATTTTAATAATCTTAACTTTCATTTCTGTTAATTCAAATGCACAGACCGTGTATTATAAACATTCAAGACCAGCCTGGACAGTAGGTTTCGGACCGGCATGGCAGCTTGCAACTAATGATGCATACGGGCGTGCGAATTACAGCTCACAGGATCAGATCCTGAGAGATAATTACGGAATGAGATGGGGTTACGGTGCATACCTTTACGGTAAGTATAGTCCCGGTAAATTGAAGAATGACAGAATATATTTGGGATTCGATTATAAAGGAATGAACAACAGGGATTTTGATAAGACAGGAAATAAAACTAGCTATGATATAATTACAGTTGGTGCCGGATATGAATATGTGTTCTACGGAACATACGGATTCAGAAGCTATTACGGTGCAGGTTTGACAGGAAACATTATTTCCGGTGATTATGAACCAAGAGCAGTTACAACTGTTAATTTTCCTAAATCTTTCAAATCGACTTTCAGGGTCGGAATGGAATTAAAGGCGGGACTTGAATTTATTTTCAATACAAGAAGGAAAAACTTCGGTCTTAATGTCGGTGCAAGATATAATCTTATGAATTTATTCAATGATGAGAATAAAGCAGATCTTATCGGACAAACAAAAGACTTATACCTTAATGACGGTGACGGAGCAAACGGTCCCGGATTCAAAAGATATATTGGTGTTGTGAGCGTTGATGTTGGCTTGAATATTTATCCTGATGTAAAAAGAACAAGAATTGTAAGATAGTTTTCAAAAATTACTAATAATAATTATTCATTAAACAAAAATCTTTCTGAAGAATATTTACCTTATATAAATTAAATTTCAATCACCATTAATATCTTCAGAACATTCAGAGTATTATTCGCAGCAGTTACATTGCTAATTGCTGCGTTTGTTTTTTATTCGTGCGAAAAAAAGAACGACGCGATAATCGATCCTTCTATTTCGGCTCCGATAATCACAAACCAATATCAGTCCAAAGATACTGTCTTTACTACTTCCGCAAGCCCGTTAATTAATTTAATTGCATCCGTGGCAGTAAACATTAACGGCGGCACAGCCATCACAAATGTAGTATGCTCTGTTATCGGTCCCGACGGAAATACCGCAGGGCAATTCAACATGCTTGATAACGGCGCTGGAGGAGATACCAATGCAGGTGATTCACGCTATACCGCCGCAATTAATATAAGTAGTATTCAATGCCTCATTGTCGGAAACTATGGTTTGGAATTTGTCGCTGAAAACAGTTCGTCATTGTTCAGTAATTTAATTACTTCTTCAGTAAGAGTAGTGAATTCCGCAAACGTTCCTCCGGTTATCACAGCAACTAATTTGCCGGACAGCGTTGTCAGACCGGCTGTTGCCACCGATTCAACATTGCTTACGATATCAATAGATGTTAATGATCCCGACGGACTTTGCGATCTGAAGGAAGTCATCTTTGTGACAACACGTCCCAACGGAGTTTTACTTCCGCCGATACCAATGACTTATTCCGGCAACGGAAGATTCGTATTCTCAAACTATGTTCTCTTCAGCAGTAACCCGACGTCATTCGGATACTTTAAGTATGAATTTACTGCAAGAGATAATTCAAACCTGTTCAGCGTCCCGGTAACTGACAGTATAAAATTTGTTATGCCAATAAATCCATGAGAATTTTAATTTTAATATTTTTCATTTCAAATTTCTGCGTCGCTCAGAATATTCATAAAGCTGACGATTACAGGTTATCTGATTTTAAATCACAGAATAATAATTTCAGAGATAACAGTCCTTCAGGAGTTTCTGTACTTGTAACTCCCAAGACTTCCAATACTCCGATCAGTAATTTCATAACAGACATTGTTCTCAATGGTGATACCGTATGGTTCGCTACCGGCAACGGACTAATGAGGACAGTAGATCACTTTAATTCCTTTCAGTATTTTACAGGACTTGATCCGTTTGGTGAAGATGATATCGCAGGTTTCAATCTTAACGGAAAAATGATCGTTGCGTCAACTGCAGTCAGCCAGGAGATCAGCGGTGAGTCAGTACCTGTAGGAACAGGTATTAAGATTTCCACTGATTACGGGTTGAACTGGTCCGCTTATCCTCAGCCGATTGACGGCAGAGGCGATTCATCAATTGCTTACGGCACAAATATACTTTACGCTTTACCTGTTGTGGTTCCTCAGCAAAATCTTTCGTACGATATAGCAATTACAAGAACTCAAAATGATCCTTCAAATTATACAATATGGATCTGTTCCTTCGCAGGCGGTTTAAGAAAGACTACTGATTACGGTGCAACCTGGAGCAGAGTGCTTCTGCCGCCGGACGATCTTGACAGCATTAACATCAATGTAACCGGATATAACTTTGGACTTAATCCCAGAGATAATCTTAATCAAAGAGTATTCTCGATTACAGCCGTGAATGATTCCACACTTTATGCAGGAACTGCCGGAGGAATAAACAAGACCTCCAGCTGGGGTGTTAATTGGAGAAAATATAGTTTCAGAAATACAGATTCACTTGCTACCGGTAATGGCGTTGCAGGAAATTTCGTCGTTAACCTTGATGTGCAGAGATATAACGGAAAGGAAATAATCTGGGGTGCAACAAGACGCGCTGAAGGCGGCGGTGAATACGATGCGCTCAGCTATACATCAAACGGCGGCACCAACTGGTTTAGCACACTGGATGATATAAAGCCAAACGGAATGGCATTCAAGGATTCAATTGTATATGGATTTACAGACGCAGGTTTATGGAGAAGCTTGTTCGGAGTATTTAACTGGGCGAAACCCGGAATCATTTATGATGAACGTACAAGAGATCAGTTGAGAACAAATCTGTTTTATGCAGGAAATCATGTCGGTGATACATTGTATTTCGGCAGTGCGGACGGGCTCTTACAGACGATTGAGTATGGACTGCCATGGATTGGAAAGTGGAAGATATTCAGGGAGATCTCCCCGATCGATCTTTCATCTGAATTGAAAACTTATGCTGCTCCTAATCCTTTCTCACCTGATGACGAAATAACAAGGATCTTCTATAAGAGCGGCAAAGCAAGCGCTAAGATCACGATTAAGATATTTGATTTTGGAATGAATCCCGTAAGAACCGTTATACAGAACGCGACACGTTCCGGGACTGATGAATTATTTACCGCATGGGACGGAAGAAATGATAATGGCGCGCAGGTAGCTAACGGCGTTTATTTCTACAGGGTTGAATTTGATGATGAGGATCCCGTGTGGGGAAAAGTTTTGCTGCTCCAATAATTAATTATTTAAGTTATAACAAACGACAAATAACAGATTGAAGAAATTTCTCATAACAATATTATTCTTATCAGCCGGCTTTGATATTTCCTATGCACAGCTTGGCAGTTATGCAGGAGCATTCTCACGAATGGGATTCAGTGCAAGAGGAATGGGAATGAGCAATGCAATGGTATCTGATATATTCGGCGATATCAACGGAATTTATAATCCTGCTCTTGCAGCTTTCCAGGAAAAGGGCGTTGTGAATTTAGGCTATACTTTTTTGAGCCTTGACCGTAAGCTGAATTTTATCGGGTTCACAAAAAAATTCAAGCTGCCAAAACAGCAGACCGGCGGCGCAGGTATTACAATCGCATGGATAAATTCAGGAGTTACCGATATTGACGGAAGAGATAATGACACCAAGAAGATCGGATTGTTCTCTACCTTTGAAAATGAATTTTATCTTGGAACAAGCTTTCTGTTGAGTGAGCAGTTCGCACTCGGTGTCGGCTTTAAATTATATTATGCAAAGCTTTTCAATGAAATTACCGCCTCCTCTATCGCATTTGATGTCGGCGCTCTCTATAAAGCTACTGACAAACTGGCAATAGGTTTTTCAATTAAGGATATTGGCGCAAAATACGAATGGCAGACATCTTCTTTATACGGAAGTCTTGGAAATACAACAAAGGATAAATTTCCAAAGCTTGCAGATCTTGGAGCTTCTTACCGCCTTCCAAAAAATTTAGGAATTGTATCTTTGGCGGTTCAGCAATATTTTAATCCTGAAAGCAAAGCCGATTCACTTGGTATCGTTCCGGAAACTAAAAATAATACAATTGTCCGTCTTGGTCTTGAAATAAATGTAATAAGCCAGGTAAAGTTCAGAGCAGGTCTTGACAGAATGGATCTTTCCTCGGATGATTTTACCGGCAATCTTAAGCCTTCGTTTGGTTTAGGACTGAACAAAAGTTTTTCTCCAAATATCAGTCTCGGTCTTGATTACTCTTTCCAGATCGAACCATTTACACATGATCCGGTTCAGAATTTAGGACTGGTTTTCAAATTTAAATAATTTATGAATAGCAGAATTAAAATATTAATATTGTTCTTTTCACTTATGTTTAGCTCAGCCTCATATTCTCAGAATGACGGTTCGGCAAATACGGGCTTGTCATTTCTCAAGTTGGGTGTAGGTGCAAGGGCGATCGCGATGGGTGAAGCCTACTCTTCAATTACTGAAGATGCTACAGCTTTCTTTTATAATCCCGCTCGTCTCAACTTTGGAAACAAAAGTAACGTGACCATTATGCACAACGCTTCAATTCAGGATATGAATACGGATTACATTGCTGTTAAATTTCCTTTGAGCGGCAAACTATCCATGGGAGTCGGTTTACTGACTACAAGTGTAAATGATATCGAGATAAGAAATATTCCCGGGACAGCAATTGATAAATTTGACGCAAGAAATCTCTCAACCGGAATTTCACTTGGTTATAAGATCAATCCTAATCTCTCTATCGGTGTAACAGGAAAATTTCTGTATGAAAAAATTTATATAGATGAAGCTTCAGGAATGGGATTTGACTTCGGTACAAACTATACTAAGGATAATTACAGCTTAGCTTTTGTTGTAGCTAATCTTGGTTCAGTCAATGAACTGAAGAGTAAAAGTTCAAAGCTTCCTTCCCTAGTCAGATTCGGCGGCAGTTATAAATTTACCAAAGATAAATTCGGGTTCAATATTGGCGCAGAGGGCTTCAAGATACTTGACGGTGGTAAATTCCACGCGCATGCCGGAGGTGAAGTCGCTTACAAGGATTTTGCTTTTCTGAGAGCGGGATATCAAAGCGGCTATGAGAACAGAGGCATCACAACCGGAATTGGTTTCAAGTACAAAGCACTTCACATTGACTATGCATTCGTTCCATATACCAATGAATTCGGAACGAGCAATACATTTTCACTCGGGATAAATTTCTGATATTATCTTTGGTGATAATATGCCTTTACAAATCCTAAATTTTGACAACTACTTAAAGACAGGAAAAAATTTATACAAAATAATTTTTTTAATTGTCGCCTTCCTTTGCATTGTAAAGCTTCCTTCACTATTTACTTCGGATATCCAGCCTTGGGATGAGGGTATGTACGCTACAAGAGTATTGTCCATTCATACCAACGGTGATTTTATTGATCAGACCTCACACTCGGTTGGAGCGTTCTACTCCGGGTCACATCCTCCGCTTCTAATCTGGATAGGATATTTATCTACTTCGCTTTTGGGTATCAATTCTACCGCGCTGAAAATAATACCTTTCATATTCAGTCTGCTATGCGTGATAATTATAATTTTATTTTGCCGGAAATTTTTTGATGCCTCGACAGGGATTTTTGCTTCAATGATGTTTAGCAGCAATATTATCTTTGATGTTTTCTCACGGAGATTTCAATTCGATTATCCATATACTTTTCTTATCCTTCTTTCTGTATATTTGTTTTTCCTGTTCAATGAAAGACGGGAGGCGAAATATTTATACCTTAGCGGAATTACATTTGGCTTATGTCTGATGATAAAAATTCTTGTTGGCTTTTATATTCCGATCATAATACTGGCAAGCTATATTTTTGTTAAGGATAAAGTTAATTTTAAATTTAAGGATATCGTCACTCTTACCTCTATCGGTGTTCTTATTTGTCTCCCCTGGCACATCTACATGCTGGTCAAGTATGGCACGGACTTCACCGATTACTTTCTGAAATTTCATATTTATGAGAGGGCACTCCATGGTGTTGAGATGAATGAAAAAGAATCCGGGATCTTTTACCATTTCAGCTACCTGCTTACAATAATTCCTTACAGTGCGCTTGTGTTTGTTGCTTTGTTAAAAGACTTTACCGAAAGAAAAATACTCAGTTGGCAAAAGATATTCTTATGGGTATGGTTTATAATGGGATTTATGATAATTACATTGTTCAGAACAAAGCTTGAGGTTTATATACTTATGGTCATGACTCCATGCTGTATTCTGCTCGTCCTGTTTGTCCGGGACTTGAATAAACAATCTTTATTTTTCAAGACTTTGACTGTTTTTATGGTGATAATAAATATATTATGGTTCGCGACCGAATCTCAAAGACCTGCTATTAAATTATTCTTTCTGCATTCAAACAAATTATTTCTCATAGCCGGACTGATCGCATCATTATCGGTGCTTGCTTATCTTAGCAGATACTTAGCAGGAAGATTTGAACTACAAAAAGTCTTTTATCTTTTTATATTCTTCTTCTTTATCAGCATAAATATTTACTATTTGTTTAATACACCGGTCTGGGAAAATAAATTCAGGCTCGAAGAGATCAAAGAGCATATTGAAAATTCCGGAAAGAAAAAGATCATTTACGTAGCTACTAACTTCCGGCATAATCCACAGTTCAGCTTCTATTTCAAAGGACTGGATCTTAACTGGGAAAACCCACAGTACCAGTACACGTTTGTTGACAATAAGAATGGCGTCGAAAATACAAAGAAGATGCTCGAAAGTCTCAACATGGGTGAGTATGAAATTCTTGTGGAGAAGGATTATATCAACAGGGCGGTTTATGATGATTCAAAATTATTTATTCCGGAAAATGCAAAGCTTGTTATGAAGAGGGGAGGTTATGAACTTTATGAAAATTAGATCATGATCGAAGTCATTAGAGCACCGGAAATTGAGGATGATCTTGAATGGAAAGAGTTTCTGCGAAATCAGTATAATCTGTTCTATGATTTCACCTTTAATTCTTACAATGATGTTTTTGAAAAAAATATAATCTGGCATCATTTAAAATTCAAAGATCTTGAAACAAATAAGATCCCTGCTATAATGATCGGATGCGAAAAGATCATTGACGGAAAGCTTACTTATGTTTCATGTGACGGCGTCAGTTTTGGGGGCTTTCTCTGGAAGAAAAAAATAAATCTTATTTACTACATGAAAATTGTGGAAGGGTTTAAGCAGTATCTGAGAGAAAACAATTTTCAGAGCTGCATTCTAAAGAATCCTCCCTTCCTTTATAATAAAAATGCAAATGAAGAAACAGATTATGCTTTGATAAAAAACGGATTCAGGGAAACATCCGTTTCAATTTCAAATATTATCGATCTCACTGATTTTGAGTTCAGAAAAATATCTGAGCCGAAGAAGAGATCAATTAAGAAATCATTGAAGAAGATAACGGTTGAGATAATTGATCAGATAGATGAAGAAGACTTTGAAGAATATTACAATATTCTTTTTCAAAACCGTAAGCTGAAAAACGTGAAGCCCACCCATTCACTTGATGAGCTTATTTATCTTAAAAAGAATCTGAAAAATAATATAATAATGTTCGCTGCTCATCTTGATTCAAAACTGGTAGCTATTTGTATTTTATTCTCAATAAATAAAGATATGATATTAAATTTTTATCTTGCCGACGATGAAGACTTTAAAATGGAAAGGGTTTCAGAGTTTCTCCTGTTCAAATCCATAGAGTGGGCAAAGGAAAAGGGTTATGTGTTTTACGATACCGGAACTTCCGATTCTGGGGGAGAATTGCTGGAAGGTCTGTTTGCATTCAAAAAAAACTTTCTTGCCAACGGCTTTCTTCGAAAGACCTATGAGCTTGAAATAAATTAAATACATTCACATTTGAAAATCAAAAATAAAAAAATTTTTTTAACCGGTGGCGCCGGTTTTATAGGAAGCACTCTTACAGCCGCTCTGATAAAGGATAACGAAGTGCTGATCTACGATAATTTTTCACGTGATTCACTCGCCAACAAAAACATTACATCTAAAAATCTTAAAGTAGTAAAGGATGATGTTCTGAATTTTGACGCGTTGAGAAAAGCTTGTGAAGATTTCAGACCTGAAATTGTTGTGCATCTGGCTGCCATCGCGGGAATTGACACGGTTATCATTAATCCTGTCAGGACACTCGATGTCAATATTAACGGGACATTGAATCTTCTTAAAGCCCTTAAAAGATACTCGGGAAAACTGGAACGTGTTCTTGATTTTTCTACAAGCGAAGTTCTTGGCGCTTATGCCTACAAGTCGAATGAAAAATCCTCAACTAACTTTGCTCCGGTCGGTGAAGCAAGATGGACCTATTCAATAAGTAAAGTCACAGGCGAGCATTTGATGCACAGTTTTTATAAGATGCATGGATATCCCACCGTTACAGTAAGACCTTTTAACATTTACGGACCAGGTCAGGTCGGCGAAGGAGCCATACAGATATTCATAAAGAATGTTGTTAAGAAAAAGAATATTGAAATTCACGGTGACGGTGATCAGATCCGTTCATGGTGCTATATTGATGATATGATGAACGGAATTGAGAAATGTCTTACAAATAAAAAAGCTGTCGGTGAAATTTTTAACATAGGTAATCCAAAAGGTACGATCACAATTTCCTCGCTTGCGGAAAAGATCGTCAGCTTGTGCAAATCACATTCAAAAATAATTTATGTACCAAAAAATTATGTTGATGTTGAATTGAGAATACCCAGCATTGAAAAAGCCAAAGAGCTACTCGGATTCATTCCGAAAGTTGATCTGAATGAGGGAATTCTCAAAACATATAAGTGGTATAAAAAAAACAGGGACTAAATAATGAAGATCATAGACGCACATATACATATAGGAAAATGGAGCAAACTGTTCTTTGCGTACGGATCAACCGTTGAACAGGCAATAGATGTTCTGAAAAGCTCCGGTGTTGATTCGGCAGTATGCATGCCCGCAGATAATACTACCAACACGGATCTGTATAATGAAACAATTGATAACCCCGATTACAAATTTTATTTTAATGCATGGATTGATCCGGTAGATAAAGAGCTGGATCATTTTCTTGAAAAAAATATCGAGAGAATTTCTCTGTTTAAAATTCATCCTTCAATACAAAGGAAAAGAATTACCGATCCTTCATACGAAAAATATCTTGAGCTCGCATCGGAAAAAAGAAAGCCGGTTGTAGTTCATTGCGGAAGATGGCAGGACATTGCGAGCTATAAGTTTCCGCTTGAGCTTGTCGATAAGTATCCGGAGCTTATATTAATACTTGCGCATCTGGGAGGGGATCAGCCCTCACTATATCTGGAATGCGCTGAAGAGATTAAAAATAAAAAATTTGCAAACGTGTATCTTGGAACTGAATCCGTGAGAGAGTTTTATTTTGTTAACAAAGTTGTAAACACCGTCGGAGCCGAGAAGGTTATCTTTGGAAGCGACTATAATCTGGGACTCCCGATGATGTATATTCCCATAGTTGATAGTCTGGATATTCCTGCATCGGATAAGGAAATGATCTTTTCAGGAAATATTCTCAGACTGATGAACAAATGATCCTTTTCAGTTTTATCTCACTCGTGAATTAAATAATTTGCATAAAAATATTTATTGTCTCTGAAAATCCTGCATATTGCTCCGCAAAATTTTGCCGGGATGCCTTTTGATTTTGTCAAAATGCATAACCGTTCAGGGTATGACTCCCGCCTTATTACAATGTTCAGAAACACTCTTAATTTTGAAGAAGATATTTCATTGGGTTTCTCATTGCCTGCCGGCAAAGGCGCAAAACTATGGCGCGATAGAAAGGTATCCACAGAAAATTCCAAAGAGCTTAAGTATAACAAACCAAAGAACGCCATTGAAAAATTTTATTTCTATCTGCGTGATGAAAAAAACAGATCCCGCATAAATGATGCCATAAAGAAATTCGGTCTCATGGATTTTGATGTTTATCATTTTGACGGAGGTATGGACTTTTTCAGAGATAACAGGTTTGCACGGGAGCTGAAGAAGCATAAAAAGAAAATTGTCTGCTGCTATTTTGGCAGCGACCTCCGGACACGGGGCATCTTCAGAGAGCTTGATGAATTAAGTGACCTGAACCTTACTGTTGAGTTTGATCATCTTTCACTTCATAAGAACATTAACTACATTTTTTTTCCATTCGATGTTTACTCATACAAAATTAAAAAAAGGAATAACAAGAAGCTGAAGATCATTCATTCGCCGACAAACAGAAGATTCAAAGGGACTGATAAAATCATAGAGATCATTAAGGAAGTAGAGAAGATCAGGAATATTGAGTTTATCCTTCTCGAAAATGTTGACAGGGAAAAAGTTCTTGAAATTAAAGGCGGCTGCGATCTTGCGATAGATCAGGTAGGAGGTGAGATGGGAGGAAGCGGTTACGGGAAAAATTCGATAGAAAATCTGTCAATGGGAATTCCGACCTTTACAGAATTTACCGATGATTATTTAAGCTTTATAAAAGAAAACCCTTTCATTCATTCAACTCAAAATACCCTGAAGGACAACCTGCTTAGTCTGATCGATAATGAAAATTTGAGGAACGATCATTCGGTAAGAGGCAGAGAGTGGGCGGAGAAATATCATTCCTTTGAATCAGTAAGCAGAGTCCTGAATGATCATTATAAAAAGCATAGCATAATATAATTTGGAAAAGAGATCCCACGTAAAAGAGCTTTTTTCACAAACGGTGATATACGGTCTGGGTATCATTCTTAATAAATCTGTGGGCTTTATTCTTCTGCCTGTCTACACAAAATTCTTTTCGCCTGAACAGATAGGACTCTTCACATTGATACAGTCACTGTCCCTTTTCTTCGGAGTGATATATATGTTCGGAATGGAAACTTCCTTCATGAAATTTTTCATTGACGCAAAAGACACAAGGTCTAAATCGGAGATATATTCCGTAACGTTGATGACTCTTAGTATGACCTCATTGATATTTTCCATCATCATTTTTTTTAATGCGCAGAATATTGCAGAACTGTTCAGGTTTTCCGAATTAAAAGAGAGCATTTTCTTAATAAAGATCTTAAGCGTGATGATGTTCGTGGATTCACTTTCGAGATTCCCATTATTGCTTTTCAGAGCTGAATTAAGATCACGAACTTATGCTGTCATTAACTTTCTGACTTTCGTAGTAAATGTATTCTGCAATGTGCTGTTCATAGTGATCCTGAGAATGGGGATAGAAGCGATCTTTTACAGCTATATAATTTCAGTAACAGTTACTTTTACTGCGGGATTGTTCATTACAAAGAAATATTTGATCCCGGGCTTTTCAACAACCAAACTGAAAGAGCTTCTGAAGTTTGGAAACAAATTCATTTACATCGGATTCTTTGTACTGCTGATTGATATCTCAGACAGATTCTTTCTGAAATATTTCTTTGATGAAAGTGTTGTAGGCATTTACTCGGCGAATTACCGCCTTGCATCGGTAATGGGTTTCATGATAGCGTCATTTAAGTTTTCATGGACTCCGTACTTTTTAAACATGTCCTCAAATCCGGATAATAAAAAAATCATTTCTACAATTTTTACATACTTTGTCTTTGCAGGGCTGCTGTTGTTCCTCGTGCTTTCTGTTTTCATCAGCCAGGCGGTTAAGATACGGGTCTTCGGATTTGAGTTTTTAAATGTAAGCTATTGGGAAGGTTTGTCGGTAGTTCCTATCGTACTGCTTGCATATTTTTTCTCGGGTGTATATTCTATGCTCAACGCTGCTCCGTTCTTTACTAACAAAACCATATCAATTCTGATAATAACTTTTACAGGACTGGCTGTAAATGTAATGTTTAACTTGATCTTAATACCCGCTTACAATATAACAGGTGCCGCAATGGCGACTTTGCTCACTTACTTCTGTATGTTCCTCATAATTTATTTCTATTCACAGAAGATTTACAGAATAAAGTATGACTGGGGCAGGATCTTAAAGCTTGTAGTATTAACTCTAATAACTTTTCTGATCTGCTATTTCCTTTTAAGGAAGTTCATCTCCGACAGTGTGGTGATCGTTGCGGTTCAGTTGATCCTCATCGGTATATACCTGCTTTGTATCCATACCTTCAAGATCATTGACCTGAAAAAGATCACTATGCTCTGGAGCAAAAATGAAAAAGCCGTCACGGAATAGTTTCCGCAACGGCTTTAAAAGATCCTTGTTAAAAGTTTATTTATCAGTCAGTGTAACTTTTGTCATTTTAATCTCTGTAGTAGGCTTATCATTAGGTCCTGTCTTTGTCTTTCCGATCTTTTCGACTACATCCATCCCGCCAACAACTTCTCCGAAGATCGCGTGCTTTCCGTCAAGCCATGGTGTCTCTGCAAGAGTAATGAAGAACTGTGATGAACCGCTGTTCGGTCCGCTGTTAGCCATTGAAAGCATTCCTTTCTTTGAGTGCTTAAGACCCGGTCCGAATTCATCTTTTATTCTTTCTTTCGATCCGCCTGTACCTGTTCCTGTAGGATCACCGCCTTGTAGCATGAAGCCGTCGATGACTCTGTGAAAAATTATTCCGTCATAAAATCCTTCACTTATCAGTTTCTTAAAATTACCTGTTGTCAGCGGTGCTTCCTTTGTATATAATTTAATCTTGATCGTACCCATGCTGGTTTCCATTTTTACAAAATCACCGTCTGACTTTGTTTCCTGTTTCGCCGCAGTCTCATTGCTTTTTGCTGAATCCATTTTTTGTGTAGTTTGATTTGTTGTTGTTGTTGTATTGGTTGTTGTTGTATTGCTTGTTGATGTTCTAACGGAATCAGTAACTTTGGTTTTCATGTCACCGTCTTTTTTCTCAGTCTGTGTCGAGTCTTTCTTCTCACCGCAGCTCATTAAAGCTGCTGAAATAAGAATCATCAACGACATCACTAACATTTTCTTTTTTAACATTGATTGCTCCTTTTAGTTGTGATTATTTATTTAAATAGAATGTTTTTAAAAATCAGAATTGCTTTAAAAATCTTATATCGTTTTCGTAAAAATATCTTATATCAGGTATACCGTATTTTACCATAAGTGTTCTCTCGATTCCCATTCCGAATGCATATCCTGAATAAACCTCCGGATCATATCCGACAATTTTGAACACATCAGGATCCACCATTCCGCAGCCCCCTATCTCAAGCCATCCGGTATATTTGCAGACCCTGCATCCCTTTGCTTTGCATAAAAAACATTCTACATCCATCTCAGCCGACGGCTCGGTGAATGGAAAGAATGACGGTCTTAATCTTGTCTTTAAATTTTCACCGAAGAACTCTTTCGCAAAATAATTCAGCGTACCTTTTAATTCCCTGAAGTTAACTTTCTTATCTACATACAATCCCTCGACCTGATGAAACACCGCAAGACTTCTCGCGCTCACAGCTTCATTCCTGTAAACCTTTCCCGGAACAATAACTCGTACAGGGGGCTTTGTCTGCTCCATTATCCTGATCTGTCCCGGTGATGTATGTGTGCGTAGAAGGTATCGCTTGTCTTTTCCTCTGCTGTCAAGATAAAATGTGTCCTGCATGTCTCTTGAAGGATGATAATCAGGAGTGTTCAAAGCGTCAAAATTATGATACTCGTCTTCAATCTCGTAACCTTCAAAAATATTGAAGCCGATCTTTTCGAAGATGCCGGTAATCTCTTCCATCGCCTGGTTGATAAGATGCTTTGTGCCTTTATTGTAAGTCCGTCCGGGAAGACTTATGTCGACAGATGTTCCGCTGTCATGACTTCCGTTTTCCGATAACAATGATTTCTTCTCTTCAAATATTTTCTGAAGTAAAGTCTTGGCATCGTTTAATGCTTTTCCGACCTGACCCTTACTTTCCTTATCGACATTCTTGAACTGCTCGAACAATTCATTCAATAAACCGTTACGGCTCAGATACTTAATGCGGTAATCTTCAAGAGATTTTTCCGATGTAAGTTTGGAAGCTTCTGTTTCTGCTTCGCCCGTTACTGATTTGATTTGTTCAAGCATTGTTGGATGAATATCTATGCGGGTAAAATAAAATAAGGCGAATAAATTTTATCCGCCTCTTCAGAAATTATTTTTGTATCAAAATTATTTTAATGCGAACTTTACGATCTCGTTGAAAGCGTCGGTATTGCTGTATGCAAGATCTGCAAGGATCTTTCTGTTGATATCGATGCTCTTTTTATTCAGCGCGTTAATGAGCTTTGAATAGGTAGTGTTGTTAAGTCTGGCAGCAGCATTGATTCTGGTGATCCATAAGCTTCGGTATTCTCTCTTTTTTAATCTGCGATCACGGTAAGCATGCGTCAGACCTTTTTCAACTGCATTCTTCGCCGCAGTATAGACCTTACTTCTGGCACCATAATACCCTTTGGCTTCCTCAAGCACCTTCTTTCTTTTTCTGTGGGACGCAACTTTATTTCTTGAGCGTGGCATTTAATCTCCTTCTAAAGATTTTTTTATTTATAAATTTATGCTTGGATCATTCTTTTGACTGTTCTTGTTTCCGCTTTGGAAACTAATGTTGCCTTTCCAAGATGTCTTTTTCTCTTGCTGGATTTCTTTGTCAGCTTATGGCTTCTCAAAGCTTTTTCTCTCTTTACTTTTCCGGTGCCGGTAACCTTAAATCTTTTCTTGGCTGACCGGTTTGACTTCATTTTCGGCATCGCTGGTTTCCTTTGGTTTATTTTCTTCTGAAATATTTTTCGGTGTTTCTTCTTTTACTGCTTTTGGAGCCGGCTCCTTATGCTGCTGTATCTTATTCTTGTCCGGCAGAAAATATGCGAACAGTTGCTTGCCTTCCATCTTAGGCGGTGATTCAAGTTTACCAATGTCCTGAAGCTTTTCTACAATGTAATCCATCAGCTTCCTTCCTATTTCCGGATGAGTTATCATTCTTCCCTTGAACATCACATAAGCTTTTACCTTATGTCCTTCGATCAGGAACTGCCTTAAATGCTTTGTCTTGAAATCAATATCGTGCGTATCGGTGTTCGGATTAAATCTTATCTCCTTTATGTGCATCACATGCTGATGCTTTTTTGCAAGCTTCTCTTTCTTCTGTCTTTCATAATTGAATTTTCCGTAATCAACTATCTTACAGACCGGCGGCTTTGATGTCGGTGAAATTTCAACCAGATCAAATCCCCTTGAACGGGCGATCTGAAGTGCTTCCTGCGTTGATAATACTCCGAGCGCATTTCCGTTTTCATCCAGTACCCTTACCTGAGGAACACGTATCTGCTCGTTTGTTCTTTCTTTGCTGACTTTGTTTTTAATATTGTCTTTTTATTTAATTGTAATTTTCCCTGGTTGAGGTCTGTAATCTAAGTTTTTCAATAAATGCATTCAATTCAAATTTTCCTATATCTCCTTTGATATGCTGACGCACCGAAAGGTTGTTATTCTCAACTTCCTTGTCTCCCACAACGATCATGTAAGGAATCTTTTTGTTCTCAGACTCTCTTATTTTAAAACCTATCTTTTCATTTCTTGAATCAAGCTTTACCCTGAAACCTTCTTTTCTTAATTTATCATAAATTCCTTTTGCATAATCATGATGTGAATCTGTAATTGTCAGTACATTTACCTGCACGGGAGTCAGCCACAACGGAAAGTATCCGCCGTAATGCTCAGTCAGAACTCCAACAAATCTTTCGAATGAACCGAATATAGCCCTGTGTATCATAACAGGTCTGTGAATGCTGCTGTCAGCGCCTACATATTCAAGTCCGAATCTTTCAGGCATTGAGAAGTCAAGCTGAATGGTACCCAACTGCCAGTTGCGTCTTAAGCTGTCCTTAACCACAAAATCTATCTTCGGTCCGTAAAATGCCCCGTCACCTTCATTAACTTTATATTTAATTCCGGCTTTATCCAGAGCTGATGATAATGATCTTTCCGAATTATCCCATACTTCTTCCGATCCAATAAATTTCTCCGGACGTGTTGACAGGTAAACCTGTACATCATTAAATCCGAAAGTGTTGTAAACTTCAAAAACCAGGTTTATGAGAATGATCACTTCCTGCTCGATCTGTTCGGGAGTACAAAAAATATGCGCGTCATCCTGTGTAAAGCTTCTGACTCTGAAAAGTCCTGATAAGACGCCCGAAAGTTCGTGTCTGTGCACAAGACCGAATTCATATAATCTCAGCGGAAGGTCACGATAAGACTTCATTGTTGTTCTGTAAACCAAAGTGCTTCCGGGACAATTCATCGGCTTTACCGCGAAATCCCGTTCATCAATATCGGTGAAGTACATGTTTTCCTTGTAATTGTCATAGTGTCCGGACTGAAGCCATAATTTCTGATTGAGTATGATGGGAGTATTTATCTCTTCATAATCCAGAGCGACCAGCTTTTCTCTTAAAAATGTTTTAAGATTATTGAGAAGTATCATTCCGTTGTTATGCCAGAACGGAAATCCCGGTCCTTCTTCATGGAATGAAAAAAGTTCAAGCTCTTTGCCAAGCTTTCTGTGATCACGCTTCTTTGCTTCTTCAAGATTCTTCAGATATTCATCCAGCTCCTTTTGCTTTGGAAATGAAATTCCGTAAATCCGCTGAAGCATCTTTCTTTTCTCGTCGCCTCTCCAGTATGAACCTGAAACCGACAACAGCTTTACGGATTTTACTTTGGAAGTTGAAGGCAGATGAGGTCCTCTGCAAAGATCGGTAAATTCACCCTGCTCGTACAATGAAACATTCTCTTCATCTTTGGCAATTGTTTCAAGTATCTCTACTTTATACGGATCATCTCTTTTACTTTTAAAATATTCGATCGCGTTGGTTCTCTTTATATCTATCCGTCTCGGCTTAAGATCTCTTTTTGAAATATCAAGAATCCTGTCTTCAATCTTTTTAAGATCCTCATCACTAAATTTCCTGTCGGTATCAACATCATAATAAAATCCACCTTCGATAGGAGGTCCGACGCCAAATCTCGCGCCCGGAAACAATTCCTCTATCGCCTGAGCCATCATGTGAGAAGTCGTATGCCAGTAAACTTCCTTTCCCTTTTCCGAATCAAATTTATGAAGAACGATTTTCGCGTCTTCATTTATCGGTGCATCAAGGTCTTTCATCGAACCGTTCACTTCTGCGGCAAGGATCTCTTCAGCAAGCTTTTTGCTGATAGAACCGGCAACGTCAAAAGCTGTTACACCTTTATCGAATTCTTTTACTGAGCCGTCGGGAAATGTTATGTTTATCTTATCTGCCAAAATATTTATAGTTTATAAAGCAGTTATTCGATGAAAAAATTTTCGAAATCTCCAATTTACCATTGAACATTTATATTTGAAAATTGAATGAGTGGGCGGTAATGGACTCGAACCAATGACCCCTACCATGTCAAGGTAGTACTCTAACCAACTGAGCTAACCGCCCTTATTTCGTAACTTTCAAAATACTCTTTTTTGATTTTTTTTACAATGGAAGATTTTAGAATTTTTAAAACTTTGGCAATTGCCGTCCAAAATAATTTTCATCAACACTTAAAGGTTTTAAATTAATGAGCAAACGGGATAATCATTATTATTTTTAAATAGAACCCGCCTGTGAGAAATTGCCGATAAGAAATTCAGAGCAATGGCGACAAGCAGGAATTCCCGAGTCAAGCACCGCTGTAAGGTGATCACCTCGTTTCGTGTTGGAATTCCTGCCGCTATTGATCTGAATTTCCGGCAATTTATCACCAGCGGGAAACTTTTCTTTGCAAAGCTTTCTGGCGCCTGTCCCGCAATGCTTTTATGCGGGAGTTTTTCA